>JANOVT010000060.1:0-18593 GCA_031417525.1 Flavobacteriales bacterium
CGAATCTCGGCGCGAGACAAGACGCTTGGTTTCAGTATCTCGCTTCGCTCGCTAAAAATTATTTCTCGCCGAGATTCGCCGAGGAGCCGAGATTCGGAGAGTTTTTTGGGCAACAGCGAAGTAAAACGCCATCCTTCCATCGAAGACTCTTAATCCATTTTTTTTTAGAATAAGCACGGGGTGAAGAAATCTCAATGAGATCGAATTGCTTCTTCCTCCGATTTCTAGCATTCACTTCCATGTGTGATACTCACCTACTTCTTATCAAACGCCTCAATAATGCGCTTCACCAATTTGTGACGAACAACGTCAGCGCCTGTCAGTTCGATAACGGATATGCCTTCTACATCTCGCAAAAGATCCACTGAACGCAACAATCCGCTTGGCTGATTGTAAGGTAAATCCACCTGAGTGGCGTCGCCAGTGATGATGAATTTTGCATCACGACCCATTCTGGTGAGAAACATCTTCATCTGATTGACGGTTGCGTTCTGAGCTTCATCGAGAATTACGAATGCTTTGTCCAGGGTACGTCCGCGCATAAATGCGAGTGGTGCAATTTCGATCACATTCTTTTCGATATAGTCAGCAAGCTTCTCGTAAGGAATCATATCCATCAAGGCATCATACAAAGGCTGCATGTATGGATCCAGTTTTTCTTTGAGGTCTCCGGGTAAAAAACCCAGGTTTTCACCTGCTTCCACAGCAGGTCTGGTAAGCACGATGCGTTTGACCTGTTTCTCCTTTAGTGCGCGAACGGCAAGTGCAACTGCGGTGTACGTTTTTCCCGAACCGGCAGGTCCGATGGCGAAAACCATATCGTCTTTGTCGCAAGCTTCCACCATCCGACGTTGATTTACAGTGCGAGCAACGACTTTGTTGCCGCCTGGTCCGAAAACCAGAACACCATCTCCATTGGTGAAATGGCCGGTCTTTTCTTCGACGTGACCATCCAGAATATTCTCCATGGCGTTCATAGGAAGCGAGTTGTATTTGCCCTGATGAGCAAACAACTGTTCGAGTTTCAATTCGAAACGATCGATCTCTTCCTCGTCACCATTGACCTTGATGTGATTGCCACGAGCGACAATTTTCAATTTCGGAAAACGGCTTTGAATAAACTTGAGTTTGGTATTGGTGGGACCGAAAAATTCCAGCAGGTCAATTTCCGGTAAGATGATTTCTTTCTCTATCAAGAGTTAATTCCTTTTTTGATAAGTTGTTTGAATGGACTTAAAATGCATGGCTAAAGTAAGTTGATTTTTGTCTAAGAAGAATTTTACAGAAATCCCCTTCTGTATTTAGAGCAAACAAATACGAAATAATTGAAAACGAGGTGGGCATTATTACACTGACATCGGATCTGGGATTGCGCGATCATTACGTGGCATCGGTGAAGGCGGCGATTCTTTCGCAAGCACCGCAAGCAACGATCGTGGATATTTCACACCAGGTACGTTCGTTCGATCTGAATGCCGCAGCATTTCTCCTTCGTAGCGTTTGGCAGCAATTCCCGATGGGCACCGTTCATATCATCGGTATCAATCCGGAGTTCACTACCCAACAAACACATCTCGTGGTTCACCACATGAGTCATTATTTCATAGGTGCCGACAACGGCATTTTTTCTATGATTTTTGAAGAAGAACCGGAAGACATTTATGAGTTGAGTATTGCGCAAGGCAATGACTGGACATTCCCCATGAAAGGTGTTTTTTCCACCGCTGCTGCTCACTTGTCCAAAGGAGGAGCACCGGAATTTTTAGGCAAAAAAACAGATCGCATCCAACATGTGTTTTCTCCTGGCGTTCAAGTAGAACAGGAACTTTTGCGAGGACGAGTGGAATACATTGATCATTATGGCAACGTCTACACGAATATTTCACGAGATTTGTTCGAAAGTGTTGGACGAAAAAGAGAATTTGCGATCATGTTTAAAATGGCCGGTTTTGCCATTCAGAAAATCAGCACTTACTTTACCGATGTGCTGGAGGGAGAAAGAATGGCGATGTGGGCGGCAAATGATATGCTGCTGATCGCTATTCATGGAGGTGCCAGCGATCATGGTGGTGGTGCTTCCGACCTCTTCGGACTTCAAATTGACGACGTAATCAGAATTGAATTTTATGGTAACAAGAATAGTGAAGATGACATTCAGGAGTGAAGGCTGTGATGAGTTTCTCAGAATATTTGAGAAGTACAAACAGCAAATCCGGAATGCAAAAGGATGCACGCATCTATCGCTCCTGCGCGACAAGGAAGAGCCTTATCTTTTTTTTACGTATAGCAAATGGGATGATGAAAAAAATCTTGACGCTTATCGCTATTCGTCCACTTTCGCAGAAGTATGGCCATTGGTAAAAATTCACTTTGGTGCCCCGGCTGAAGCATGGACTGTCGATGAAATCGTCGAAATGCCTTAATCAACTCTCAAGAGATTCATTTGAACTTTGTTCATCACCAAAAAATTGAAACCATAAATCTTACATGATTGCTCTCTTAAATAAAGAAATCCGCACTTTTCTCAGTTCTCTCATCGGTTATGTAGTCATCGCCGTATTCCTGCTCATCACCGGTTTATTCATGTGGATCTTTGATGGAGACACGAATATTCTGGCCGCTGGATATGCAGACATCGAAACACTATTCTACATTTCACCCTGGGTGTTTATGTTTTTGATTCCTGCGATCACCATGCGTTCTTTTGCGGAAGAAAAACGTTCGGGAACGATTGAGCTTTTACTCACCAAACCATTGTCTGATCTACAAATTATTCTCGCAAAGTACTTTGCCGGATTATTGTTGGTGATCATTGCTCTTATTCCAACACTGATTTTTTATCTCACAGTTTATCTTCTGGGAAGTCCGGTTGGCAACATTGACAGCGGCGGAACATGGGGTTCTTACATCGGATTGCTTTTACTTGCTTCCGGATATTTATCCATTGGAATTTTTGCATCAAGCATCACCAATAATCAGATTGTTTCGTTTTTGGTTTCAGCCATGCTTTGTTTTTTTATGTATACCGGATTTCAATCGCTCGCATCATTCGAGCTGCTAGGATCGATGGACAACTTCGTGATGAAACTCGGAATGCAGGATCACTATTCTTCTTTGAGCCTTGGGCTAATTGATTCCCGAGATGTCATCTATTTCATCGCGCTCATCATCATTTTTATTCTGTTTACAAAAACAGTTTTGAATTCGCGTCGTTGGTAGTTCTATTCATTTAAAAAATAATCATCATGAAAAAATGGCTGCTTATCTTTTCTATGATGCAAAGTTTGAGTGGCGATGCAGCCACTTACTACGTCAGTATGGTTGGTGATGATTCGAACTCAGGACTTACAATTGCCGAAGCATTTTTGACCATTCAACATGCATCTGATCTTGTGATTGCAGGTGACAGCGTGCTTGTTCAATCGGGGATTTTTCAAGGGTTTTATCACACCACTTCCGGTACATCTCTTGAGCGGATATTATTTCTCGGCACAGGAGAAACTATCATTGGTCAGCCGAATGACATCACGCCAGATGGAATCAATCTCGAAGGTGCTGATTTCATTGACATCGAAGGATTTCGATTAGAAAATTTGCCAAGAGCAGGAATTCGATCTGTTACAAATACAGGCGTGCGCATTTTTGACAATTTCTGCACAGGCTGCGGTCGTTGGGGCATACTCACCGGCTTCAGTGAAAACATAATCATCGAACAAAACATCTGCGAATACTCCGTACTTGAACATGGCATCTACCACGGCAACAGCGCGGACAATCCTCACATCCTGAAAAACACTTGCAGATATAATCATGCTGCAGGCATTCACATGAACGCGGATGAGAGTCTTGGTGGCGACGGTATAATTTCCAATGCCATTGTAGAACAAAACATCATATACAAAAATGGCATTGGTGGCGGATCAGGAATCAACTGCGACGGAGTGCAAAACAGCATCATTCAAAATAATTTACTATATCTAAATCACGCCAGTGGAATTTCGCTTTATCAAATCGATGCCGCTGAACCATGCCATGGCACAGTAGTCATCAACAATTCCATTCTTCAACCGGATGATGGCCGATGGGGTTTGAATATTACCAATGGAAGCGAAAATGTGGTGGTCTTCAACAATGTCATTCTCAGCGATCACGCATATCGGGGAAGTATTACAGTTGATCCGGTTTCACTTACAACATTGATTTGTGACTACAATGTTTTCTCCGATCGGATGTCGATAGATGATGGAGAATCGAATATGACTTTCACAGCATGGCAAACCGCGACATTGAAAGATATGAATTCGGAGATTGCACCGATCGTTGAAATTTTCTCATACAACTCTGCAGAAGATTTTACTTTAATGGAATCATTTAGCTTGATTGAAAATGGAGTTGAAACTTTGGGTGGAGTTTCTGCGCCGCTATATGACCTGAATGATTATTCGCGACCTTTCGCATACAACTTCGATATTGGATGTATTGAGTTTCAATTTTTCAAGATCTACGAAGAAAATAATTCTCAGACAAGTTGGGTTGAAATACCAAATCAAACAATTCTTCGGTTGATTTCAATTGATGGTAAATTTTTATTTCAAAAAAGGAAGAGTGAATTCAATCCTGAAGCATTGGCAAATGGCATATACTTATTCTCTTTTGAAGATGAACATGGGAATTTGCAGCGAGGTAAGCTGCGAGTTATTCATTGATCAGCGAATATGATATCAAATGTTCGCGAGAATATTCTTCTCAATGCGCTGCAAACATCCCTCATAATCCTGTCGCTCGAATTTTCGCCCTGTGACCAACTCAAATAGTTCGATGTATCGATCAGAAACAGATTTGACAAATTCATCCGACATCGATGGAACGCTCTGCCCCTCTTTGCCCATGAAGTTATTTGCGATCAGCCATTCACGAACGAACTCTTTGCTGAGTTGTTTTTGTTCGTCACCTTGCGACTGTCTGGCTTCATACCCTTCAGCATAAAAATAACGAGAAGAATCGGGAGTATGAATTTCGTCCATCAGCAAAATTTCACCGTTACGATTGCCGAATTCATATTTGGTATCCACCAGGATAAGACCTCTTTCAAGCGCCAGTTCAGTGCCTTTCGCAAAGAGTTTGTGCGTGTAATCTTCTAATTGCAAGTATTCATTCTCAGAAACAATTCCCTGTCGGATAATTTCTTCTCTGGAAATATCTTCATCATGGCCTTCACTTGCTTTTGTGGTCGGAGTGATAATCGTCTGTGGAAGCTTGTCGTGCTCCTTTAAACCTTCCGGCAGACTTACTCCACATAAAATCCGAAGTCCACTTTTATAAGTACGCCAGGCATGGCCCGTGAGATATCCACGAATGACCATTTCAACTTTATAAGGCTCACAGCGATGTCCGATGGTTACGTTTGGATCCGGCGTAGAAATTTTCCAATTCGGGACTACAACTTTTGTTGCCTCCAACATATGCTCCGCTATCTGATTCAACACCTGGCCTTTGTAAGGGATCGCTCTCGGAAGTACGACATCAAAAGCTGAAATCCGATCGCTTGCAACCATCACCAGCAAGTCATTTCCAATTGAATACACATCACGCACTTTGCCGCGGTAGTATCCGGTCTGGTTAGGGAAATTGAATTTGGTTTCGAAGAGAGTTTGCATTGATTAAAGAATTATCAATTATCAATTATCAATTATCATCCATCAAGAACATGGAATAAAATATTTTAGTCCACCCTAATAATTAATAATTGATAATTCATAATTTATCGTGGCATTCCAGGCCTCGCGCCCTTCATCTGTTTCATCATCTGCATCATCTGAGTTTTATTCGTCATCATCTTCATCATCTGTTTCGTCTGGTCGAATTGTTTCATCAACTTATTGACGTCTTCAATGCTGCGGCCGGAGCCTTTTGCGATTCGTGTTTTTCGTGCGCCATTTAACAGAGAAGGATTACTTCTTTCCTTCGGTGTCATACTTTGGATAATCGCCTCAAGGTGTTTAAACGCATCCTCATTGATCTCTACATCTTTCATTGCTTTACCTACACCCGGAATCATTCCCATCAAATCCTTCATGCTTCCCATCTTTTTGATCTGACCAATCTGTTCGAGGAAGTCATTAAAATCAAACTGATCACGCTTGATTCTTTTTTCGAGTCGTTTTGCCTGCTCTTCATCAAATTGTTCCTGAGCTCTTTCAACAAGAGACACGACATCACCCATACCGAGAATCCGGCTTGCCATACGTTCCGGATAGAACACATCGAGTGCGTCCATCTTTTCACCGGTACCTACAAACTTGATAGGCTTATTGACTTCGCTTTTGATGGACAAGGCTGCTCCACCGCGTGTATCACCATCTAATTTGGTAAGGACAACACCATCGAAATTCAGTTTTTCATTAAACGCTTTTGCCGTGTTGACAGCATCCTGACCTGTCATGGCATCCACCACAAATAAAATCTCAGATGGCTTCACCGCGTTTTTGACATCGACGATTTCACTCATCATCTGTTCGTCAATTGCAAGACGACCAGCAGTATCTATAATCAAAACATTGAATCCATTCTGCTTCGCATAATTCAAAGCATTGGTTGCAATAGAAACGGCATTTTTATTTTCTCTTTCAGAAAAAACTTCGACACCGATGCCTTCTCCTACAACATGGAGCTGATCAATCGCTGCCGGACGATAGATGTCGCAAGCAACGAGAAGTGGTTTTTTACCCTTTTTTGTTTTGAGATAATTCGCAAGCTTACCGGAAAATGTTGTTTTACCCGATCCCTGAAGACCACTCATCAAAATCACTCCCGGATTTCCCTGGTAATTGATGTCAGAAGCTTCCCCTCCCATCAATTCTTTCAGCTCATCATGGGCGATTTTAACCAGCAATTCACCCGGCTTCACGGCAGTCAAAACTTGTTGTCCTAGTGCCTTTTCCTTGACTCTATCCGTAAAATCCTTTGCTGTTTTAAAATTGACGTCAGCATCCAAAAGCGCACGACGAACTTCTTTCAACGTTTCAGCAACATTGATTTCCGAAATTTTGCCTTCCCCTTTCAGGACTTTAAAGGCTCTGTCAAATTTCTCGGTTAAATTTTCAAACATATTCTATCTCTCAATTTGGAGCGCGAATATACTTTGATCTGATGGCATGATAAAGCCAGATGACCAGTAGTTTCTGTCCAATACAAGGTTGAAGTTCCAGGCGTTGCATATTCAAATTCCATCATGCAACACAGATCACAACGATTTCATTTCCAATTTACTGACAATCAGCGAATTTCCATCCCTGTCGCACGTATGAAATCATTCATCGGGCTGATCTCGAGTTTCAGACATGATTTTAACAGCTCAGGTCGAATAGAAATCAATATTCGCAACAACGTGTGCGCAAATCGGGTACAAAGACGGTTTTGAAACCAACTTAACTCTTAGAATAAAATGAATTCAAGGAAAATTATCGCAGCACTGTTTGTCGTCATTGCTTCTATATGCAATGTGACAGCACAAAATACAGGCTGTGACTCAGACGATTTAAACAATACGTTATTACAAACCGACCCCGTTTTTCATCGCAACTTTCAATACATGGAGCAAATGCTTCGACAGAATGAAGGTCTGGATGAATCACAGAGATCAACTGAAGTTTATTCATTGCCTGTTGTCGTTCATGTCATTCACACCGGAAATCCTTATGGCAATGGTACCAATATCACTGATGAACAAATTTACAGTGCCATCGATGCATTGAATGAAGATTATCGCCACATAGCCGGCACCAATGGCGATGGCGCAGGACCTGATATCGGAATTGAATTTTGTCTTGCTGCGCGTGATCCGAATGGACAACCTTCGAATGGAATTGTAAGAGTGAATGGAAGCAATGTTCCGAATTATGCCACTCAAGGCATTGAAGCATCCGGTGGCAATGGCGCAGTAGAAGAAAGCGTGAAAGCACTCTCGACCTGGCCACGTGCTTCTTATTTGAATATCTGGGTGGTAAATGAAATTGAAAACAACGACGGCGGTAGTGGAATCCAAGGATATGCTTACTTCCCGATCAATAATCCGATTGATGGAATTGTTATTCTTTATAACGCCATTGGCACTGTCGGAGAATTGAAGTCTTATACCAACATGAATCGCGTTCTTACACACGAAGTAGGACACTATCTCGGGTTGTATCATACTTTCAACGCAACAAATGCCTGTGGAGCAGAATCAGATTGCACAACAGCAGGCGACCGCGTTTGTGATACTCCTCCGACAATACAAAGTTCAAACTGTTCGGTGCCTGCATGCAGTGGCACACAACAAGTAGAAAATTATCTGGACTACACACAACAAACATGTCAGGACATGTTTACAGAAGGTCAAAAATTGAGAATGCGTACAACGCTTGAAACACAGCGCGCATCCATGATTACCTCTTTAGGATGTATGCCGGTCTATACAACAGACATTGGAATAACAACGGTATTAAACCCGACAGGTACTATCTGTCTTGGTGCCATTTCTCCACAGGTTACGCTCACAAATTTTGGAAGTAATACTTTGACGTCCGCAACCATCCAATATAATTTAGATGCGGTTGGAAGTACCAATTATAGTTGGACAGGTTCTCTGGCTTCCGGAAGTTCTGCGACTGTCACTTTAGGCACCATCAATCCGACCAGTGGTGCGCATACTTTGTATGCATGGACAACCAATCCGAACGGAACCACAGATCAAAATAGTTCAAATAATCAGGCAACCGGCGATTTCAGTATTTCAGCAGGAGCAGCAGCCACACTGGATGTTGTGACTGACTATTTCGGAAGTGAAACCACCTGGAAAATTTTCGATGAAAATGATTTTGAAATTTTGAATGGTGGTCCGTATGCCAATGGCACGCAGGGGGCACACAACCTTGAACCTATTTGTCTTCCAGCCGGATGTTATACATTAACCATGTATGATCAATACGGAGATGGACAGGGATTTACTGCGGGCAGTTTTTCTTTGACAAGCAGCACAGGAACAGTTCTTGTTTCGGGTGCAAATAACTGGGGCTCACAATCAGCTAATCCATTTTGTCTTATTGAAAGCACACCAACAGGTAATCCACCCGTTGCTTCTTTCACCATTCAAGACAATACTTTGTGTAAAAACGTACAGAACGACTACACCAATACAAGCACCAATTCACCTACTACTTACGCCTGGACATTTGAAGGCGGTACACCAGCAACATCCACACAGGCTAGCCCACAGAATGTGACTTATGCAGTGGCAGGCGTATTTGATGTTACCCTCACTGTGACGAATGCTGACGGCAACAATACTTTCACATGTTCAAATTGTGTTACTGTAAATGCAGATCCAACTGTAACAGTATCAGGCACAAATCCACTTTGCAATACATCTGCTAATGGAAGCATAACCTCAACGGTGACTGGCACAAATCCAATAGGATATTCGTGGAGCAATGGCGCAACCACTGCAAACATTACATCACTTGGAGCAGGTACTTATACACTTACTGCGACAGATGCCAATGGTTGTTCAAAACAAGGCAGCGCAACACTTGTTGCTCCGTCAGCAATAACCATTACTGGTACAGCGACCAATGCAACATGCGCAGGGCAGAACAATGGCAGCATCACTGTGAGTGCTTCCGGAGGTACGGGAACAAAAACATTTAGCTGGAGCAATGGAGCAACGGGTGCTACCATTTCAAATTTAGCAGCGGGTACATACACAGTGACTGCAACAGATGCGAATGGTTGTACCAAAACACAACCATACACGATCACGGTTCCTTCCGCGATAGCAATCACAGGAACAGCTACCGCAACTTCATGCAGCGGCAGTAATGGAAGTATCACCGTTAGTGCAACCGGAGGAACAGGTACAAAAACATTTACATGGAGTAATGGAGCAACAGGCGCAACCATTTCCAATCTCGCTGCAGGATCATATATCGTCACTGCACATGATGCCAACAACTGCACGGCAACTCAAACGTATACAGTAACATCGCCTGCGAATATTGTAATCACAGGAACTGCGACTAATATCACTTGCAGCGGTACAAACAATGGTAGCATCTCTGTAAGTGCAACTGGTGGTACCGGCAATAAAACATTTAGTTGGAGTAATGGAGCAACCGGCGCTTCCATTTCAAATCTCGCGGCAGGAAATTATACTGTCACAGCCACTGATGCTGCAGGCTGCACTCAAACGCAAATTTTTACCATTATATCACCAACTGCCATTATTATCAGCGGCACAGCAACCAATGTCACTTGCAGCGGAGCCAATAATGGAACGATAACAGTGAGTGCTTCAGGCGGAACAGGTACAAAAACATTTAGCTGGAGTAATGGTGCGACTGGTGCCACCATTTCTAATCTTGCTGCAGGCAGCTTCACTGTGACTGCAACCGACGCCAATGGATGCATAATAACTCAGACATATTCCATCACGACACCAACTGCAATCAGCGTTTCGGGAACGGCAACAAATCCTACGTGCAATGGAGTCAATAACGGCACAATCAACGTAAGTGCGTCAGGTGGAACCGGCAACAAGACATTCAACTGGAGCAATGGAGCAACAGGCTCAACCATTTCCAATCTTACTGCGGGAGCATACACTGTCACTGCAACAGATGTCAATGGTTGCGTATCAACACAATCCTATACACTTGTTGCACCTACTGCAATTGTGATCACAGGTAGTGTTACAAACGTATCGTGTTACGCAGGTACAAACGGCAGCATCTCAGTGAGCGCAACAGGAGGAACAGGAACAAAAACATTCTCTTGGAATAATGGTCAAACAGGAGCTTCGATCTCAAACCTATCTGCTGGTTCATACATCGCAACTGCAACCGATCTAAATTCATGCACTTCCACTCAAACTTATTCTGTAACTGCTCCTGTTGTTCTGATTTCGAATCTCACCGATTTCGATATTGCATGCAATGATGCATTTGGCAGCGCACAAGTGAGTCCAACTGGAGGAACTTCGCCTTATTCCATTGCATGGAGTAATGGAAATTCAGGCAACAATTCCGGAAATTTAGATGCCGGAGCTTACAGTGTTTCGGTCACCGATTCACATGGATGCATTGCAAACGGAAACTTTGACATTACACAGAGTGCAAGCCTGAATGTTTATACAAACGCATCACCGATTAGCTGCTACGGCTTAGGCGATGGCAGTATCTCATTGAATGTAAGCGGCGGTAATTCTAATTACACATATCTATGGAGTAATGGCGCAACTACACCTTCAATCAGCAATCTGATCGCCGGCACGTATGGAGTCATCGTCACGGATGGTAATGGCTGCCAAGGTTCATCAGAAGCATTGATCATTGAGCCATCTGCACTCATTGCAACTGTTGAATCAGATGATGTATCATGTAATGGTCTTGCAGATGGAATTGCAAATGTGATGGCTGATGGTGGAACAGCTCCTTACGCTTATGAATGGAGTCATGGAGCAACAACCTCATCTGTTATTGATCTCCAGCCAGGCACTTTCATGGTAAACATCAGCGATGCAAATGGTTGTATCCAGTCACAATCCGTCATCATCAGTGAACCAATTATGCTTATTGCAAGTGTCATCATTCTCTCACCGGAATCATGCACAGGTAATGATGGAAGCGCAGAAGTGACTGTGGAAGGTGGCACACCAGGCTACTTTACGCAATGGAGTGATGGAAGTAACAACGCAGAATTGTCTGGAGCAGCAGCCGGAAATTATTCGGTGGCAGTAACCGATGCCAATGGATGTATTCTCAATCTGGATGTAGAAATACCATACGACTGTGAGGCAAATATTTCAGCTACGCAATTAATCGATGCAGATTGCAATGCAGTGAACATTGCACTCAATAGTATTCTGACATGTGATGAAGTAGCAGGTGCTTCTATGTATCAATGGAGATTCTGTACAGTTGGTGGAAGTATTATTTCCGACGAATACTCGCTTGGAAATATGTTCTATACTTCACAAATACCGAATGTCGCTGAGGGTACGATCTACATTATCAAAGTAAAAGCCCTTGTAGCAAGCAACTGGGGACCATTCGGAGAATCCTGTTCCATCACAACTCATTTGCCGGAACAGTTAATTACCGGGCTGTCATCAGAAGATTGCGGTTCCACTGTTACTTCATGGGGCGAAACGCTCACCGCGATAGAAATACCTGATGTATTGAATTACCAATGGCATATCACGGGAGTGGATTATGACTGGACGACTTACACGGCAACGAATGTGTTGACACTGGAAAGCAGCATGCAACTTGTTCCAGGATCGACCTACGAGGTTCAATTGAGATGTGCGATCGGATCAGGTCAGTTCACCGATTGGAGTTCAAGTTGTGAATTCAGTATGGCTCAGGTAATATCTGTTACCGAAATTGAAGGAAATGGATTCTTGTTGATCTATCCTAATCCGGGCGATGGCGAAAAAATTTACTTCGACCTGGGCAACCTCAAAGAGAATGTGCTCGTTGAAAACCTCGAATTATATGGACCTACAGGAAGTCTTGTCGAAAAATTCAATATCAATCTTGCACCCGGCAACAACAAAACCTACGAGCATTACTTTATGAATAAGCTTGCTTCAGGTATGTATGTTTTGAGATATAAACTAAACGGCCACGATAGCGAAGAAAAACTGATCGTCCGTTGAAGATAGGGTGGAGACCAATTTAATTTGGTCGTAGTAGAAAGCCCGCGAGTGTAAAAAGCTTGCGGGCTTTTGAATTGGAGGTGAGAAGTGAGAGATGAGCGATGCTGTGATGCTAATCGAGGAATCGGGATTTTTCCTGGGGTGTGGGTAGACGACACGTAGACTTTTTGCCAAACCACTTGTATCGGTTTTTTGCTATGTAGTTGTAAATAGCATCGCGCAGAAAGCGCGGAATGATGAATAAAATTTTCATGCAAATCCAGCCACCCGATAAATCCGCACATGCATGAATTGCAGCTGTCGATCGTTCGTAGATTTTTCCATTCCGGTAATAAATAAAACTTGACATGTCTGATATCTTCTCATCAGGCAGAAGGCGATGCGCAGTGACACCTTGCAAAGGGGAAAAAAACATTTGATGCTTGCTATCATGCCGCACAAAAAAGTCTACAGACCGATTGCATAGATTGCACATCCCATCAAAAAATACAATGTTTGAATTCTCCTTCATGGATGTGTGGATCATATTATTTCCTTTCTATTGGTGTTTGATTCCTCAATCTCATTCTCGAATCTTTTTTCTTAGGCTGAAATTCACATTCAGCACCCAAAACCACCCATTTGATTCAAAACGAGTTGAAAATCAACTGGCTGAATATCTGAAAATGTGGTAAGTCTTTAAGCCATCTATATTGCGGCATCAAATTCAGACGAAATGTACTACAGCGAATACCTTCAACTTGATAAAATCCTGAGCGCACAGGAACTCGAAAGCGATAAACAGAACAAACATGCACATGACGAAATGTTGTTCATCGTGATTCACCAATCCTACGAACTGTGGTTCAAACAAATCCTCTATGAAGTAGGAACCGTGCATGAAATTCTGGCGAAACCTTCGATCAATGACAACTCACCAGAGTTGCAAACTGTTGTCAGAAGATTGAACCGCGTGATTGAGATCATGAAAGTGTTGGTCCATAAAATCGACATTCTGGAAACTATGACATCACTCGATTTTCTGGATTTCCGCGATATGCTCAGACCCGCCAGTGGATTTCAAAGTATGCAGTTCAAAGAACTGGAAGCGATACTCGGATTAAAGATGGCTGCCCGGCATGGACAGGAATATTACACAAGTCAGCTAAAACCACAAGACAAGGCAAAGATTGAAGACCTTTCTAAACAACCCACTTTATTAGAACTTTTGAATTCCTGGCTCGAACGGATGCCTTTCTTCGACAACAATGCGCTATGGATGGGTTGGGAAGGAATGGCTTTCTGGTATGTCTATCGTGAATTGTATCTGCAATCTTTGGGGGAAGGAGAAAAACAAAACATCAAAATTTTTGATGAAATGTTCATGACCGATGAGAATAAGGAAGGTCATGCACTGTCGGACAAAGCGCGACGTGCAGCTTTATTCATTTTCTTATATCGCGATTATCCGATTCTTCAAAATCCATTTCGCATCATCAATCAATTGCTTGAGGTCGACGAACTACTTGCCAACTGGAGATGGAGGCACGTTAACATGGTGCATCGCATGATCGGCACACGCGTAGGCACTGGCGGAAGTTCAGGCAAAGGTTATCTTCGTGAAGCAGCATTGAAACATTATGTGTTTAGCGAATTTGCTGAACTCACCAGTTTTCTCATTGAACGAAACCAGTTACCTAAGCTCACAACAGATCTTGAATCGGTGCTGGGATTTCGGCATTGAAAACGGGCGACGGCGTTGATTTAAAGATTCAAAATTCAAAGATTTAAAAATTCAATTACCCATGCCTTCGTGATGTTCGCCTGAAAGAAGTTGAACTTATAAATATCTGAGTTTGCTAATCGTGTTGAATCAATTTGATTTGATCATTTTTTTGGCACCTACCTTCATTGGAGTGATATGCAAAGATGGAAGAACGGGTGCTGAGTTGTTTGTTCAGTCTACTCGTTGGATTCTTCATTCACAATTGTCTACACCTTATTGTTTCCCACTTTTCAAGGAAAAGACGCAAAGAAGCCAACCTGCAATAAAGCAGAGACCACCGATTGGCGTGATTGGTCCTAAAATACCCGTGGGAATCCCTGTAATCGATCTGGTAGACAGCAGATAGATCGAGCCACAAAACATAACTATTCCGGCTAGCAGAAAAATCGAAGCCAGTCGCAATCTTTTCTGATTTCCTATGTATTGACTTGGAATAAAACACAAAAGCAATAGGCCCAATGAATGATAAAATTGGTATTCTACGGCAGTATGCCATGAATGGAGCTGTGCGACATCGAGATACTTTTCAAGTGTATGGGCACCAAAAGCGCCAAAGACGACTGCCATCGCTAAAAGAATAAAAGAAAGCCGAAGAAAATTCATGTGCTAAAATTAAGCGTGCACAATGAACTCCGGCCGACAACACTCATTTTCAAGTGCAAAAAGGGCTCATATTCAAAACCAATATAGACCACTCATCATTTTTTAACCAACGTACTTCGTTCGTTTTCTACTTTCACGCACTTCAATAAAACAACCCATGAAAAGCCTGCTCACTTCTTTTGCAATCATTCTACAATTCGCCATCCATGCCCAAACGGATCCGCTCTGGTTGCGATACTGCGCAATATCTCCTGACGGATCGACCATTGCATTCACTTATCAAGGTGATCTATACACTGTATCAGTTGCTGGTGGTAAAGCTTCGGCGCTCACCGTACACGACGCTTATGACTTTATGCCCGTGTGGTCGCCTGATGGTAAAAGCATTGCGTTCGCTTCCGATCGTTATGGCAACGCAGATGTTTTTCTTATCCCCGCATTAGGCGGACAAGCAGAACGACTAACGTTTCACTCTTCAGGAGATACGCCTTCAGACTTCACACCAGATGGTCAAAACATCGTGTTCACTTCTTCCCGTTTGGACAACGCTGCCAATCAGCAATTCCCAACCGGTGCCTTGCCTGAATTTTATTCTGTGCCGATAAAAGGTGGCGCGGAAAAACAATTGCTCACGACACCTGCACTTTGGGCGCGTTACAATAACAGAGGAGACATGATGGTGTATCAGGACCAGAAGGGGTACGAAGATGATTACCGAAAACACCACACATCATCTGTTACCCGTGATATCTGGATGTATGATGTGACCAATAAAACACATACTCAATTGTCGCCTTTTATTGGTGAAGATCTTAATCCCCTTTTTTCTTCGGATGACAAATCCATTTTTTACCTCAGTGAACAAAATGGAACTTTTAATGTGATGAAAATGGATATTGCTTCCAAAGTAATCAAACAAATTTCTTCACTCACGGATCATCCTGTAAGACATCTTTCATGCAGTGATAACAGTACGCTTTGTTTCTCCTGGAATGGAGAAATCTACACGATGAAAGAAGGGAGCACGCCATCGAAAGTCAAAATTCAAATCAATTCTGACAATCGATACTCCGCAGAAAAAATCCTTCCTGTAAAAGATGTTTCCGAAATGGATGTTTCCTCCAATGGAAAAGAAATTGCATTTATTCATCGCGGTGAAGTGTTTGTCGCATCCGTAGCTGAAGGAACAACCAAACGCATTACGAATACTCCGGAATGTGAGCGCTCTGTGAGTTTCAGCCCGGATGGACGTTCGCTGGTTTACGCTTCAGAAAGAAACGGTTCGTGGAATATTTATACTTCCACCATTGAACGAAAAGATGAAAGTTATTTTTTCCTCTCTACCGTTGTTAAAGAAGAAGGAATTTTAACCGGCACAGAAGAAACTTTTCAACCTGCATTTTCTCCTGATGGAAAAGAAATTGCATTTTTAGAAGAACGCACTGCTTTAAAAGTAATCAATCTTGCGACGAAAGCCATTCGTAGTATTATGCCGGCAGAGAATAACTATTCATACTCAGATGGAGACCAGCATTACGAGTGGTCTCCTGACGGCAAGTGGTTTGTCTTAAGTTATTTACCTGGTGCACAATGGATCGAACAACTCGGTCTCATTTCATCCGATGGTAAAGGAAAAGTGGCCAACATGAGTGAAAGTGGCTATGGCGCATTTGGATCCAGATGGATGATGGATGGAAAAATGATCACCTGGTTTTCGGCAAGAGATGGTCAAAAAAACCACGGATCCTGGGGTGGTGAAATTGATTTGTATGGAATGTATCTCACACAACAGGCATTCGACGAATCCAAAATGACCGAAGAAGAATACAATCTTTATTCTGAAGCAAAGAAGAAAAAAGAGGAAGAAGAAAAATCGAAGAAGGACGAAGAAGAAAAGAAAAAAGGAAAAGATGAAAAAGGCAAAGATGACAAAGACAAAAAGAAGGATGAAATCAAACCTGTGAAAATTGAGCTCAATGGCATCGAAGATCGCAAACGTCGTCTCACCATTCACTCTTCCGATCTTGCTGATGCCTATGTCACCAAAGATGGATCAAAATTGTTTTACCTCTCCAGCTTTGAAAAAGGATTCGATCTATGGCAAACAAACTTGCGTACCCGTGAAACAAAAATAATTGCTAAACTCGGCGCTGAAGGTGGACAAATGGTTGCTGATAAAGAGGACAAGAACTTGTTCGTGCTTGCCGGGGGTTCAATCACCAAAGTTGATATTGAGAAAGGAGAACCAAAACCGGTTGCTGTAAAAGGTGAAATGATCCTCAACGAAAAAGCTGAGCGTGATTATTTATTCGAACACATCTGGAGGCAAGTTGTAAAAAAATTCTATGTCACCGATCTGCATAAAACACGTTGGGATTTTTATAAAACAGAGTATGCAAAACAACTCCCCTTCATCAACAACAATTTTGATTTTGCGGACGCCATGGGTGAAATGTTGGGAGAGCTCAACGCATCCCATACAGGTGCATTTTACAATGCAGATCAATCATTGGGCGATCAGACTGCACGCCTTGGATTGTTCTATGATGAAACTTTCAGTGGTAATGGTCTTCGTATTGCAGAAGTCATGCACAAGAGTCCTGTATTGAAAGAAGGCACTAAAATCAAAGCCGGAGTGATTATCGAAAAAATTGATGGCAATGTGATCACACCGCAAGTGAGTCATTACAAATTTCTTAATAGAAAAGCCGGTCAGAACACCTTGCTTTCTCTTTATGATCCAACAACAAATTCAAGATGGGATGAGATGGTAAAACCTATTAATGGTGGACAAGACAATGAATTGCGATACAAACGATGGGCTGAAAACTGTGAGCATATAGTCGATTCGCTGTCGGGCGGTAAGATTGGTTATGTTCATGTTCGTGGCATGAATGATCAAAGTTTCCGTGTGGTGTATGATGAAGCACTTGGGAAAAACGCATTCAAGGAAGGCCTGATCGTAGACACACGTTTCAACGGTGGTGGCTGGTTGCACGACGACCTCGCAACTTTTCTTTCAGGTAAAAATTATGTTTCCTTTCTGCCACGCGGACAAAAACTCGGCGCTGATCCACAATTCAAATGGACCAAACCTTCCTGCGTAGTGATGAATGAAAGCAACTACAGCGATGCACACATGTTTCCTTATGCCTACAAAGCCCTTGGGATTGGAAAACTGGTTGGAATGCCCGTAGCGGGAACAGGAACAGCTGTGTGGTGGGAAGGTTTACAGAATGGAGTTGTGTTCGGTATTCCGCAAGTTGGGATGGTAGATACAGAAGGTGATTTTCTTGAAAACAAACAGCTCGAACCTGATTATAAAATTGCAAACGAACCCGGGATTGTTTCCAAAGGCAGAGATCAACAACTTGAAAAAGCAGTACAAGTCCTGTTGAATAAATAGACTAATCAGATTGACAGCTTGCGTCCCATGGAAGTGAGACCTCCGTGGTTTCGTGAAACAGAGAATTAAATCTTACCCCAATTTTTTTAACCACAAAGATTTTAACGTCTTTGATGCCCAAG
>JANOVT010000061.1:0-4387 GCA_031417525.1 Flavobacteriales bacterium
AACATTTTTGCAATTTTGTTTTGTGTGCTTTATCAAATTTCTTTGTGAATCTTCGTTTTAAATTCCTTTGTGTCCTTAGCTTGCCACGATGTGGTGGTTTCAAGCACACTGGTACCGAAAACGTTAAATCTGAAAAATGAAAAAGCCCTGCATCCATGCGGGGCTTTTAAATTATTTAATCTAAAATTACATTCTTTCAATCACAACAGCACTCGCACCGCCACCGCCATTACATATGCCGGCACCACCGATTTTCGCATTGTTCTGTTCAAGAACATTGATCAACGTAACAATGATTCTCGCACCGGAACATCCGAGAGGATGGCCAAGAGAAACAGCACCACCATTCACATTAACCTTCGAAGGATCGAGATTCATTTTTTGTGAATTCACGATTCCTACAACCGAAAATGCTTCGTTCAATTCAACGAACTCAAGATCGCTCATTTTGAATCCTGCTTTGGCAACAGCTTTCGGCAAAGCCAGAGATGGAGTAGTGGTGAACCATTCCGGTGCTTGTTCAGCATCCGCATAACCACGAATTTTCGCCAATGGTTTGAGACCAAGTGCCTCCATTTTTTCTTTGCTGATCAGAATAACTGCTGCGGCGCCATCATTCATGGTGCTGGCGTTGGCGGCAGTCACCGTTCCATCTTTATTGAACGCGGGTTTAAGCGCAGGAACTTTATCGAAATGAACATTTTTATATTCTTCATCTTCGCTGATTACAATCGTTTCGCCTTTCCTTCCTGTCATTTGCAAGGGAATCACCTCATTGCTGAATTTTCCTGCAGCCCAGGCCGCGGCCGAACGCTTGTAACTTTCAACAGCAAATGCATCTTGTTCTTCACGGGAAATATTGCACTCTTTGGCGCACATATCCGCTGCACTTCCCATTGGGTATTGGTGATAAACATCGATGAGTCCATCTTTCGCAATGCCATCAATCATCGAAACATTTCCGTACTTATTACCCCATCTCAGGTTTTCTGAATAGAAGGGAACCATACTCATATTTTCCATTCCACCTGCGATGACAACGTCAGCATCACCATTCATAATGGATTGAGCGCCCAGCATAATTGCTTTCATTCCGGAAGCACACACTTTATTGATAGTGGTGCAAGGAACATTGTCCGGAATGCCGGCAAATCTTGCAGCCTGTCTTGCGGGTGCCTGTCCAAGATTGGCTTGTATCACCGCGCCCATGTATACTTCGTTGACTTCTTTTACATCCAGACCAATTCGATCTACAGCGCCTTTGATAGCTGCTGCGCCGAGTTTAGTTGCTGAAATGGATGCGAGTGAACCACCAAAACTTCCGATTGGTGTGCGCACCGCTGCGACGATAAAAACATCTTTCATGGAGAAAATTTAGGCTGCGAAATTAGAGATGAACAGCCTCTGCGAACATTATCTGAAGTCAAATTCTTGTAAAAGTTGCGACCGGCTTATAATCAATGCACAAGCTTGAAATGCACCGGAGATGCGAATTCATTCAAATCGGAATGAAGGAAATAAATTCCGGATGGCAGAAATGGATCAATTGCCAATTCAGTCATGGTATTCCGAATCAGCGAAACGGACGACCAATTTTGAATTGATTTTCCATTCATATCTGTCAAAGTCCAGGAACTTTGCTGATGCGACGAGCCAGAAAAAATCAGCAGCCGATTGCTGAATGGATTGACAACTTTGAGAGTGATTTCTGACGATGGAGTTTCGATATCAGAAATAAGTCCACAGTCATAAGGAAGAGGATTATTTTCCAATGGAAAAGTGGGGATCAATTCCTGACCGCTGAATCCTGCATAGTTCATTTCGTAAAGTGTACAACGGAACGTTGCATTCTGAATGGGATCTTGTCCCTGACTCACAGCTCCATTCATTCCGACCGGATTGATGTATGTCCAGGCGATGTTGTTTTCATTGTCGATTTCGAAAAAGCGGCCTGTAATTCCTTCACAGATCATCGTATTTCCACTGGAGAGCCGATGCGCGCCAGAAATATTCGTGGAGAAAAAATCAGTCGGAGTTTCCGACGTGTAAATCCACTCTGTGTTTGCAGGCAAAAAAGATTCGCCGCTGTTTATCAAATAATTGTTTTCACTAGTCACGACCGGATTGAGAATTTCAACAGTTGAAAAATTTCCTTCCGGTCTTCCCAAACCATTATTAAAAACCATGATTTTACCTTCATCAGGCAAACCGCTTTTGATCCAATGTGCATTATGCTGACCAAAAAATTTCTTGTCTATAGCGCCGCCGCGATTGTAGGTTGCAGGATTTCCCCATCTATAAAGAAGATCGCCGCCTCTATTATGATCTCCTCCTGAATGAGTTGATGCCTCAGCAGAAGTCGTACTGTGATCAATGATCCATATTTCACTGAAATTGTGCGAGCTAAGCATCACCTCGTCGCGATCCTCATTGTAACTAATCGAATTGCAGTGCAGCCAGTCAGCTGACGTCGCCAATCCTGTTGTGTAATTCAAATGAATCAATTCCGGGTGTTCCGAAACAACCTCAAAATTGTTTTTTGTAGCGTCAAATTCCTGCACAACATGATCCCAGACGTGCCATTCCCAGACAATATTAGCATCTGACATTCCGATAGGTTGTAGCTCAACAATTTTTTCACTCCACAACACTGTACCTAGCAAATTGGGATTTCGTCCGGCTTGAGTTGCTTCGTCCGGCATTTTTAATTCCCAGGATAAAACGAGAATATTTCCATTTGGAAGTAAACAGACATCATGATGTTGACATTGAATTTCATCTGAAAATAAATAGGACCATATCAGGTTGTTGTCCCAATCAAACATCTCGATAATTCCACCTGTTCCTCCCGCCATGAAAGTAGAATTTCCGACATTGCCTGTCCTCAGTAATGAACCGTTTTCCAACAGGTAGACACTCTGGCCAGGTTTGTAATCACTCGTCCAGGTGTGAACTTCGTATCCACATTTATCAATGAGATAAGTCTTCGTCGATTGAATCGGACTGAATAGCAGATAACCTTCAGTTGAATTTTCTGTTTGCGAAATGAATCCCACGGTGTTTTGTGAATCTACTTTCGATAAAAAAGCTAGAAGAAAAAAGAAGAGTAATAAGATGCGCATCCAAAAATTGGTTTTGTGGAAATTTGACATTCAAGCAAAGAAAAGGTTTAATGAGCGATTCAATGGATTGGTAAGCAGGATACATATCTTTCGCTTCAAAATAATCATCAGATCAGATGAAAATATTGTCGCAAATTTTGATTGGTTTAGTTGCATTGGAGCATCTCTACATCCTGTGGTTGGAAATGTTTGCCTGGGAAACACGTGGTAGAAAAGTATTTAAAGGCTCATTGAAGGATGAACTTTTCACACCGACAAAAACACTTGCTGCAAACCAGGGATTGTACAATGGATTTCTTTCAGCCGGATTGATCTGGACATTTTTCATCACAAATGAAGAATGGAATTTTTTTGTTGCTTTGTTTTTTCTGAGTTGTGTGATCGTAGCGGGTGTATACGGAAGTCTTACAGCAAGCCGTAAAATCTTTTATGTTCAGGCCTTGCCGGCATTGATCGCGCTTATTGTTTTGTACCTATCCAGGAAATAATCGATTCGATCATTACAAATTGGATATCTCCTCAGGAATACACACTAATTTCGTCGTGTAAAAACACAACACCATGCGCCAAAAAATTGTTGCCGGAAATTGGAAAATGAATAAGGATATTGATGAAGCGATAGAACTCATCGTGAACCTTGAACAATATCGCAACGACTTTTCTCCGGACGTCAAAGTGATTCTTGCTCCGCCTTCTCTATATCTGGCCAATCTGAGGATGATTGAAAATCCTTTTTTTTCACTCGCGGCGCAAAATTTCAGTCATCATGACTATTGCGCGTTTACAGGTGAAATAAGTCCCGCCATGCTTCATGCTATGAACATCGAATATTGTATCGTCGGTCATAGCGAACGCCGACAGTATTATTTTGAAACAGATGAGATGATTGCAAAAAAAATTGATGGCTGTCTTCGCAATCATGTAAGACCCATTTTTTGTTGCGGCGAGATGCTCGAGCAACGCAACGAACACAAACATTTTGTAACAGTACTTCACCAGATTGAACATGCACTTTTCCATTTAAAACCCGATGAGATGAGGCAAGTAGTAATCGCGTATGAGCCGGTTTGGGCCATTGGAACCGGTGTCACGGCTAGTAATGAACAGGCGGAAGAGATGCACGCATTTATACGTGATACGATCATTAATCATTTTGGTGAACCGCTTGCTACCGATATTTCTATCTTGTATGGCGGAAGTGTAAGTGCCATCAATAGCGCAGAGTTGTTTGAATCTCCCAACGTGGATGGCGGACTTGTTGGCGG
>JANOVT010000062.1:0-21808 GCA_031417525.1 Flavobacteriales bacterium
GCAGCTTAAAGCGGTTTGGTGATCCCTCCTGAAAGGCGTCACCGATACTTCAAAATTGTTGCTATCCAATTTCTGTATCATCTCATTTACAACATGCAGTTAGTTTGCTATTCCAACTACTTCAAGGCACAAACAAAGTTCACCAAGAAAATTTCGCAGAAACTTTTATGCTTGACATATAATGTAGTCGACCCTTTCTGAATGCACAACTATCTGCGTTCCTGCACACATCCGTGCACATCGGATTGATGTATTTTGGTATCATCGAAATTTTTCTCTTCAGTCTTTTATTCCAAATTGGCATAACTACTTTTTGCGTCTTCCGTTAATCCTCCTTTATATTGCGTTCATGCGATCACTTTTCCTTTATTTTCTGCTGTTCATTTCCATCCAGGATTCGGCACAAATGGAACCGGGTCTGATATCTGTAGAAGGCTTTGGCTCCACAATAAAAGCTCACTACAAAGATTTGTTCTTTGGCGGAGAATTCGATGTAAAACGAGAACAGTATGGACTGATGCTCAACGGCTGGCTTTCAAAAAATATTTTCCTGGGCGCAGGTAAGGGCAATTTAACCTACATAAAAACAATTGCCACAAAAGGAGAGGTAGAACGTTACGATGGAAAGACATACCGATTTCACGCAGGATACGCCGCAGGTGGTTCGCCCACTTCAAAAATCTTCGCTGGTGGCAAATTGCGGTACTTGCGATCAAGAGTTCATTTTTATTCGAATGGCTCTTCAAATTCCATAGAAGGAAACTATTGGTCTGCCGGGCTCGCAGGTTTTATCGGATACAGACCCTGCAAATATTTCATCATCACTACCGAACCACTTACCATTGAACGCTATAAGTTGGGTCCTATTTTTCAAGGAAACAGCGCAGATGAGGTCAACGGATCAATTCCCCTATTCACTTTCAATTTGCAGGTACACATTTGTTATCCAATACTCGGCCAACCAGAAAAAAGAAAGTGATCAAGTATTCCATCCGAAGTATTCAAAAAATTACCCTCCAATTTCTCAGTCGATAGAAGTAAAAAAATCGGTACAGTCATTTTTGGGGTGAGCGCCATTGTCTTGAATAGGATTTGTAGGATTTGAGGATGATAGGATTGTATCAGTATCGACTATTTCCTTTTCGTTGCGGCATTTAATCCTATCATCCCCAAATCCTACAAATCCCATTCAAGACAGTTAACTTTGCATTAATGAATTCCGACTCCCAATACTGTTTCAGTCTCTTCGAATACAAACGCTTCAAAACGCACGAAGTAAAAATCGGCAATGTGATTTTTGGTGGTGATCAACCTATCAGGTTGCAGAGCATGACCACAACCGATACGATGAACACCGAAGCAACGGTTGCGCAAAGCATTCGCATGATTGATGCGGGATGCGAATTGGTGCGTATCACTGCTCCGAGTAAAAACGAAGCAGAAAATCTCGCCGTCATCAAAAAGGAGTTGAACGAAAAAGGATATCACACTCCGATTGTTGCTGACATTCATTTCACACCAAACGCAGCGGAGATCGCTGCGGGCATTGTCGAAAAAGTACGTGTGAATCCAGGCAACTATGCTGACAAGAAAAAATTCGAAGAAATCGATTATACAGATGAAAGTTATGATTCAGAATTAAAACGTATACGCGATCGATTCACTCCGCTGGTGTTGTTGTGTAAAAAAAATAGCACTGCCATGCGCATCGGAACGAATCACGGTTCGCTGAGTGATCGCATCCTTTCGCGTTATGGCGACACACCGCTGGGCATGGTGGAAAGTGCTATGGAATTTATCCGCATCTGCCGCGATCATGATTTTCATGACATCGTTATTTCGATGAAAGCGAGCAACACACAAGTAATGGTGCAGGCATATCGTCTTCTTGTGAACCACATGATGAAAGCAGGAATGAGTTATCCGCTTCATCTCGGAGTCACAGAAGCCGGAGATGGCGAAGACGGTCGTATCAAAAGTGCTGTTGGCATTGGTACATTGCTTGAAGACGGATTAGGCGATACCATTCGTGTATCACTCACCGAGGAACCTGAAGCCGAAATTCCGGTAGCGCGTATGCTCGCCGAACGATATGCACATCGCGCCGAACACTCGCCAATTGAAGAAGTTCCGGTGCCAATCAATCCTTTTGATCATGCACGAAGACTTACTTCGACAGTATTAAATGTCGGAGGGAAAAATGTTCCTCGCATCATCATGGATTTTTCACATCGTGATGAAATAACTGCGGCAAGTTTATTTGCTGTTGGTTATCAGTATTCCGTGCCACTCGACAAATGGAATCTCACTGACCTTGCTTGTGATTATGTTTTTATAGGCGACAAAAAGATTGACTTTGAAATTCCCGGTACGTTAGGGATTGTTCAGAATTTCGAAACCTGGAAAACAAATTCTGATAAAGCGCGACACTATCCATTGATTGAAGCGCGATACGATACAATCGTAGAAATCAAATCACTCAAAGCGGAACTCATTTTTATTCAGGCATCCATTCAGGATTTGAATGAAGAATTCATTTCGAATTTGTCGGCGTTTAAAAATGTGGTGTTGTTACTTACGACCAACAACCAACATGGCATGGCTGAACAACGTGCAGCCTATTTCAAACTGATGAATGCCGGATGTGAAATTCCGGTGATCTCTTATCGCGGATATTCATCCTTGAATGAAGATCAGTTTATGTTGTACAGCGCCACCGATCTCGGCGCATTGTTGATTGATGGCATGGGAGATGGCATCATGATTTCTGCACACGACATTCCGATGCAAAAAGTAAATGCCACTGCATTTGGAATTTTGCAAGCCACACGCACACGCATTTCCAAAACAGAATACATTTCTTGTCCGAGTTGTGGCCGCACACTTTTTGACTTACAAGAAACCACAGCAAAAATTCGTGCAAAAACATCTCATCTCAAAGGCGTGAAGATCGGCATCATGGGATGCATTGTGAATGGTCCGGGTGAAATGGCAGACGCCGATTATGGTTATGTTGGAACAGGTCCGGGAAAGATTACGCTGTACAAAGAAAAAAACGTGATTAAAAAAAATGTAGATGAATCGGTGGCGGTGGAAGAGTTGATTGCGTTGATTAAGGAAGGGGGAGATTGGGTGGAGAACAATGTATAATGGTCCATGGTCAATGGTCAATTAGAGGAAATAATTCATATATATTTTTCATGCGAGTACTTACACTTCTGACCCTTTTTGCTTACTTCGTTTCGCCTTTGGGGGCGCAAGAATACCTGCTCTATTCAGAAGATTTTGAGTCGGGCAATTTGATATTCAACATGAATGATGATGGCCCTGGAATCAACAGTGGTTCAAACTCATGGATCATCAATGATATTTACGCCGGCGAATCGATTTTTCCGGACAACACAACACAGGATATAACAAATGGTGGCGATATCGCTTTCGCTCCCACAAGTAATTATTTGCACATTCATGACGCGTCGTCTGGAATTGAAAATGGCAATTTTTCACCAGACTTTGCATCTGATAATTTTGCAAGTACTTTTTCTGTTTGTACCCATGGGATGGAAAATATTCACTTGAGCTTTTTCTTCCTATGTGAAGGTTCAGAGAATGCGTTCGGTACCATTTACTACAAAAAAAATGAAGGCGACTGGATACAATTCGGATCTGCCACTTATGCCGGATTTGCAGCATGGCAATATGTAGATATCTCAGATTCGGAATTCAACGACGCACAAATACAATTCGGCTTTCGTTGGCAGAATACAAATGAATCTGCAACGCCGAACCAACCCTTTTGCATAGACGATATCAAAGTGGTGGGAAGTTCATCACTGACAAATCCAACAACGATGAGTCTGGATGTCCCTGCAAGTGTTTGTTCCGGATCTTATATAGTGCTCAACTATTTATTATCAGATACACTATGCAACGGGAACTATCAAATTCAGCTTTCAAATGCCAATGGTTCTTTCATAGGAACCACAAATTCTTGGATCTATTCGATACAATATCCGCAAACTGCGGGGACAATTAATATCCTTTTGCCGTTCGATCTTCCATCAGGGCTTTGCTACAAATTTCGTATAACCCGATTGACTTCACCTGAAATACCATGGGTGGAATCTAATTGTATGGAGTTAGTTAGTTGCCCTAATGTGATCACAACGCTTCAACCTTCCGTGACACTGGATACCAATGCGGTTTGCTACCAAAGCGCTATCGACATTCCGTTTTGGTCAACTGGTACCTACAATTCATTTAATGAGTATAATATTCAGATTTCAGATGAATTCGGTGTATTCGCTGAAGATTCGAACTTCGACAATATTGTGACAACGGCGGCTTTCGATCCGAGCCTTGGTAGTCTTCCAGGAATACTTGAAACCAATGTGCCATCTGTCATTCCCGGATGTAATTATTATTTGCGGATAGTGTCTACCGATCCACCGATCATTGGCAGCGCCTGGGGACCATTTTGCATTCAGATATGTGACATCAAAAGCAATACTTATGATCTATCCCAATGCATAAATGCATGTGATATCGATCCTGACGGCGAACTGAATTTGATTGTGCATCACGACTTTTATGCTGATGCAGAATATTTAGCTGGAAACATATTCACCACACAAGTATTCAACACAACCACTTTCGAACAAATAGGAGAAGATGGCATTCTCGGAACAGATGATGGCACAGGTGCATTCAATGAAATTGAGTTCATCATACCTTGCATCGAAAACCTTGATGAGCTCGGACTTTCAGCAGGCAAATATTATTTTCGTGTCATAGCAACAAATTCTTCACAACCTGAGAATACTCTTGGAACATTGAAGCGCCTCACTATCGGCGAATTCCATGATGATCATCTCATTCAGTCATACGACTATCCTTTCGGTAATGAGCAGGATACATTTTGTCTTGGTGAAACTACAATGCTATTGTTTACACCCTACTCTTATTTAGATCATTCAACCTTTCTTTGGTCATCCAGTTTAATCAGCAATGGAATGCCATTTACATCACCTTCCGGCTCCAATTCGAGTAGCCTTTTCGTGAACCAAAATGTTTCAGGACCCGCAACTTTTTCGATTCAGGAAACGAACTATGGCTGCGTGAGTGATTGGTCAGAGGAATTTTCGCTGATGGTGATTGAGCCACCCCAAGCCGAAATCATCGGCCCTTCAAATGTGTGCCCAGGCGATACAATTCACTTCTTTTCAAATTTCAATAACTCAACCTACTATGGTTGGCAGACTAATGCTTTGTCCAACCAAATTGCATTTCAGGATACATCGGCGAACGAACTTAATATCCTCTTTAATACAGCGGGTGAATTTGAAGTTGAATTGATTGTCGTCAATCAATGTGGCGCTGACCAGACGCTAACTTCAGTCTTGGTTTCCGACATTGATGCTACGATCATTGAGGGAGATGCGAGTCTTGCGGCAACAACATCTTTCGGCAATATTCAATGGGTCGATTGTAATAATAACTTCGCACCGCTGTTCGGTGAAACAAACCAATATTTCACTCCCTCAACGAACGGAGATTATGCAGTGATTGTGTCTAATGGCATATGCACAGATACCAGTGAATGCGTGAATATTAGTTATTTCGGTATCGACGAGTATTCCAAAATTTCTGTGGTTTATCCCAACCCTTCCAGTGGAATAGTTAACGTACAAACCTTTTCGACATCGCGTGTTCAAATCACAGATGCTCTTGGTCAAATTGTGTATTCAGGTAATCTGAAATCCGGAATTGAAACACTAGACATCAGCGATTGCACGAGTGGTATTTACGTTTTAAAACTCACCGATGGACATTCATGCACAACCTATAAGTTGATGATTGAATAGCCTCGCATTCCAGTCAGGCATTCAAAGACCCACAATGAATTAGAAATTCCCTTTACTAAAAATTTGCCCAGACCTTCGCCCGACTTTGCAGTTTCGAAAATTTCTACCGGATTTGCTCAACCACTTCATCCCCTTTCCCCATCGGCACCACCAAATCAAAATCCTTTTTCCTTAAGAAATATTTTCTGGCAATAAGTTGATTGCGATTGGATGCAAATCCTTCTTCAGACTTTGTAAGCTTTCTGGCTGGGCCAAAAGCAGGTCGCCATTTCCGCAAGGCCAGGTTATTCAAAGGAATACAATGCATAAAATAGACATTGCCATCGCGGTCTTCAGCTCGTGCATAAACTTTCGGTTCGTTGGTTGGTTGTGGCAATCCCATCATCGCTTTGCGTTTTGCACCGCGGTCAGACAATTGATTTTCGTAGACAGAAGGGTTCGGGCATGAATAATACACTCGAAGATTTTTGATTTTCAATCCATCCTTTGCAATAAATTTTTCTCTTGTTGGCGGCAATGAGATGACTCCATCGCAATTGTAATTGCCAGGATTCGAAAGTGCCACCCTCATTCGATTATTGATCGCATCCTTTATAAATTCAATTCTGGTAGATTCCCAGGTCTGTGTTTGTCCATTCAAACTCCATAGCATCATTTGCATTTGCGGATCGACGCAAGGGCTTATGGGTAATGTGACGTCAAGTGGAACTGGAAATTTTTTATCACTACACCATTCAATTTTAAACATGCCACCAGTTGTCAATTGTTCACCTTTATTCGAACGAGTTGTAAGACCTGCATCCTGAATGGATTCATCAGTCAGGTATTCCGTCACTTTCAACGGACAATCTTTAAAATATTTATCGTAGTCACATACTTTCAATGTGATCTGCATGCCCTGCGGAAAAATCAGAATGGTGTCCTTCTCGCATTTCGGATCTTTACTTTTCGGTAGGGATTTTTCAGCAATCTTTTGATCTTTCACCAAACGCTCATTGATCGGCATAATCTGCTGACCACGTACCACCACATCCACTCTTCTGTTTTTAGATCTTCCTGAAGGAATGGAATTGCTGTATCCCGGATTTTCTTCACCCATCGCGTTGGTGAGTATTTTCGTTTTGAGATTTCGTTCTTCTAATAAAGTGAGGACGCCGTTAGCCCTTTTACCTGACAAAATTTTATTCGCTTCTAATGCACCAACACTATCACAATGTCCGATCAGATCGATCTCATCGATACGAAAATTTCCGGGTCCGGAAAGCGAATCGAGCCAGACATTCAGTTGAGCTGTCTGTGCAACGGACGGTTCAATTTTTCCAGATTCAAAAAAGACAGAGAACGTTTTTGATTGAGCATTTGCATGCACAAAGGCAAGCAAAAGAATGAAAGAGAATAATTGTTTCATGAAGTAAAGTTTAAAGGATTTCGTTTTGACAACCAAGGAACGGGCCAACAATTTAGAATATTGGCGATGCGTCAATTTATTGCTATGAAAAATATCGCCTAAAAAGAAAGTGCACGATTTTGTGATTACACCCACATCTCAATCACTGGAACCTGCACTAAAGACGATTATGCATTCATTCTTGAAATAGGAATACTTTCTATATCCATGTAAAATCCTTTGATGGAAATCAAAATAACCTGTTGAATCCGAATTCATAATGAGCTTAACATTTTGCCGACACCAATCATTTTTTTGTGATTGCGTATGTCTAAAGATTCGTGCGGCAACATTCACCAGTGCCAATGTATCTTGTTTTTCGCAAATAGAATCAGGCAAATAGAAAGTGTAATATTTGGATTCACTTCTATTCACATCATGTGTTGGTTTGTGTGAACGTCCAACGTGACAACGTTTGAATAAACTGTCATTCACATTGTAGTATCTATAAGTGCAACAGCTGCAAAAAACTAATGAGGTTGCGATACAATAAAGAAATAAAATGCGCATCATGCAGGAAGATTCAAGTGTTCTTCAAATTCACTTTTTTCTCCTCCTCAATCCGCATCAGTTCCTCCATCCTTACTTTTTCTGATCTCCACACTGTCAGCATATTTCCATTGCTTTAGATTTCCAGGTTCAGGTTTGTAATCATCTCTAGAATTTGCGCGCGCACTTCCGGACGATATTCTTGTGCCCTTTCGGAAAGCGCAGTCTGTCGAAGTAATAATGCATCACGTCGGCGGAGTGCTTCTTCACGAAGCTTCGCATCTTTTAAGGCTTCAATATGTTCATTCAATTGAGGGATCATGGAAGCTATCTGCTCAAGCTCAAGTTGCACATCTCCGGTTTGTTTCCCGAATTTTTGGAGTCTTGCTTTCTGTCGTTCTAACTTTCGACTTAAGTCAATTCGCTTATTCTCACTCAACGCAATTTCATCCAGCATTTCATTCAATTGGGATCGAAGATCGTATTTAGACTTTCTGGCCATTGGTGCAAGTTTAAGCGATCAATTGTTCTAGTTCCGTTAATTCAGTTTGCGACAAAACAACGAGGGATTCAAGCTCATTCACGCGCAATTGTAAAACACGTTGATGAATTGGATGACTGCGGGATTTTACTTTTTCGGCATGGGCGATACGACTTTGCATTTTGGAGGTATATGCTTCGATGCCTTCAAATAGCGTCAGTTCATCATTCATTAATCGGATGGCCACAGAAGCTCCCATATAATCTGTCTTCATTTTTTCCAACTTTCGTTTTGCGTGATCCAATAATTTTTGCCTTTTGGAAACTAGAAATTTAGTGGAGGCAATCAGGCTTTCAATTTCATCCTTTTTGTTTTCAAGTTCATTCGGGAAGTCCTCTTGAACCGGCGCGCCTTCGGACAGCCTTTGAAGTTGAAGGAGTTTGAGGAAAGCCGGATTAGGCAACTCTCGTTGGCCAACTTCAACCATAGCAATATTGGCCCTGCTGATGCCAAGCACATGTGCAAAGTGCAGCTGAGTCATCCCCATTTTCTGACGTATTCTTTTTATATCCTCCATCAGTTGTCAAATTTGACTTCATTCAAAAGTAGCACGAATTTCGGAGTGTGACAAATGAGCTGTGACATTTTTGGTTTGCCACACATAAAATGTCACAGACAATATTTCGCACCTAATATTTACGCTTGAATTTGATACGGCATCTCTGATGCCTTATTTTTCCCGCACTTAATCATCTTTATGCAAAACCTTTACCTGGGTGCTTTACTTATTTGCTTGCTTCTCTTTGACTCGTGCAAAAACTCGAATGACGTCATCAGCAATTCGAGATTCCAAAAAAGAAAATACAATTCGGGTTGGTATGTCGAGAAGTCTTCGTCTCATCAGAACAAGAATTCGAAGGAAATAAAAAAAGCAGAACCGCAAAAACAAGATGTGGCTTTTGATTATAAATCAACTACCCGAAATGATCATGAACAACAAATGCAAGTTTCAAAGACTGAAGTGTCGGAGGAAGAGGTTGACGATCAAAAGAAAAAATCTAGAATTGCCTGTGATCGCTCAAAAAAATCAACTGAAGAGGAAATAATTCACTCGCAGGAAACCGCCACAGAAGAGGAGGAAAATCACGAGACTGAAACGGCATCACGTTCAGAAGATGATCCTGTTATTCTGACAAGAAAAAATGAGGAGAATACCAAAGACCGATCAACAAGGTATCTAACTAATGCCGAAAGCGATGATTATTTTTTTGGCGAAAAAAAGAAAAAGAAAAGGAAAGTGAGATTGCATCCTTTCATTGAGTGGGGATTATTCTTTGGGTGCCTATCGAGCTGGTGTTATGGATGGGTAATCGAAGCCTTCAACATCCCGATTCTTGGACTAATTTTCGGCGTATGCGGAATTATTCTTTGTTTCGTTGGGTTTTTCCACCTTAAAAAATCAAGAAACAAAGGAAAGAACATTCTTGCTGGCTGTCTTGGTATCCTTGCCGGACTGCTTTCTGTGATTGTCTGCATCGGATTGATGGCGGCATGAGAGTTATAAAAATTATTTGCGATCTCTGCCCTGTTCATTCTTCGCGTCCAATAGCCTCTAGCTGTCAATGCATTCGCTTCGCTCATGATTCGACGCGGAGGACGCAAAGGGGCAAAGGACGCAAAGAAAAACACCGTAACGTTAGACTGTCTTATCAACTCGTTCCATCAAAAAGAAGTTTGCTGTGTTACAATATTTAGAACTCAAAATACCATGCGAAATTCCTCTTTGCGTTCTTTGCCCCTTTGCGTCCAATAGAAGCTCGGTGCAAGTACATTCGCTTCGCTCATATTCGACGCAGAGGACGCAAAGGGGCAGAGGACGCAAAGAACAAACACCTTAAGAACTTACTGCATCAAGATAATATCTATTCAAAAAAAGCTTGCTGCACTGCAACAATTAAAATGAAAATTGTAAATGGATTGTGAAATTCCTCTTTGCGTCCTTTGCCCCTTTGCGTCCTTTGCGTCGAATCATGAGCGAAGCGAATAAGCAGCTTGCTGCTCCATCAAGAAGGAATCCTGATTTTTTTCAATTCAAAATTCTGACCCAAATAAACTTTGCGCACCTGTTCATCAGCAGCAAGTTCTTCCGCAGTGCCGGCTTTGAGGATGGCGCCATCATACAATAAATAAGCGCGATCGGTGATAGAAAGTGTTTCTTGCACGTTGTGATCGGTGATGAGTACACCAATGTTTCGCACCTGCAATTGCATGACAATTTTTTGAATGTCTTCCACTGCAATTGGATCGACACCGGCGAAGGGTTCATCGAGTAGAATAAATTTCGGATCGGTAGCGAGGGCACGGGCAATTTCAGTACGACGTCGTTCGCCGCCACTCAATGTGTTGCCCATGTAGGTGCGTTTATGCGCCAGACCGAATTCCTCAAGCAATGATTCGAGTTTGTCCGACTGATCCTTTTTCGAAAGTTTCGTCATCTGCAACACCGCTTTGATATTGTCTTCGATGGAAAGTTGACGAAACACACTAGCTTCCTGAGGAAGATAACCTACACCCAGTTGCGCCCGGCGATACATCGGTTCATCTGTGATATTCTGGTCGTCGAGAAAAACAGAACCTTCATTCGGCTTGATCAAACCTACGACCATATAGAAGCTGGTTGTTTTGCCGGCCCCGTTCGGACCAAGCAAACCGACAATCTCGCCCTGGCCCACCTCGAAGGATACACCTTTCACTACGGTGCGGGCACCATAACGACGGACGATATTTTCTGCTCTCAAAATCATGTGTTGCAAAGAAACGCTAAAGCGTTGGTTGTTTCACGCAGAAAAATTTCAGAAAGAATTTCAGAAATTACAGAAATTAAATAACCGAATTGTAGCAGCTTAAAATCAATGTTAACCTGATAATCTTTTGGCGAATTCTGCTTAAAACAAAAAACTACTCCTCTGAATATTTCTTCTTGTATTTTTCATACAACTGTGTCTGCTTGCTACTCAAATCAATCATTCTTCCTTGTATAAATGCCGCAGTCAAGGCGTTGGTTCTCATATCGAGTGCATCGCCTGATGAGATAAAAAATGTAGCATCCTTTCCAGACTCAAGGGTACCACAGGTCGAATCAACACCCAAAATTTTCGCCGGTGTTTGAGTGATGGATCGCACAGCTTCTTCATAAGGAAGTCCGTAAGCAACTGCGGTGCCTGCAAGGAACGGAAGATTTCGCGTTCCCATTCGTTCCATGCTTCCTTCATTCTGAATACAAAACGTCACTCCGGCATCAAATAAAAGTTTGGGGAGTTTGTAAGGCAAGTCCACATCATCTTCATTGAATTCGGGCAGTGAGTGCAGGCGTTGAATCATCACAGGAACGGCATGATCATTCAACAATTTCGCAACTTCAATCGCATCATATCCACCGATGATCACCATTTTTTGAATTCCCATTTGCACTTTGAAATTGATTGCTTCGGTAATGGATTTGGCATCATCCGCATGCACATACAAATTCTGTTTTCCCTCCAATACTTGGCGCAAGGCTTCAAATCGCACTTCTGTGAGTGATGGTTTCTTTACGTTACAATATGCGCGTGCTTCACTAAAAAAAGTTTGTATCTCCTGCAATTGTTGATCGTAGGTTTTTACTTTTTCAATCGACACTTTGCCTTTGTCAAAATGCTTGTGGTATACTGCCGGCCAGTTGAGATGCACACCATCATCTTCGCGGATGATGGCATCCTCCCAATTCCATGCATCAAATTGCATCACGGAGGAAGTACCACTGATGACACCACCACGCGGAGTGATCTGTCCCATCAAAACTCCATTACTTCTTACTGTCGGAATAATTTCTGAATCGGTGTTGAAAGCAATCGCGGCACGGATGCTCGGTTTGTAGGTGCCCGTTTCCGCCTGGTCATTTGATGGTCGGATAGCGTCCAATTCAAGTAGTCCGAGTGTGGAATTGCAAGCGATAAAACCCGGATACACATGCATGCCGTCCGCGTAGATGGTGGTATCGTATGCGTCGGCTGAAAGTCTGATTACTCGCGCATCAGCGACCATCGTTATTTTTCCATCTTTGAATCCGATAGCGCTATTTTCAATTACTTCGCCATTCCCGATGTGGGCTTTGGCATTCATGATTAACACCGATTTTTTTTGTACTGATGCAGGCGTTGGATTTTGCTGGGCATTTGCAAGAAATGACACAAACAAAAAGAGAATTGTAAGAATATTTTTCATTTCGTAAAAATCTTATTTGAATGAAACACCTTCAGAAGTTTGATCCATCGTATCACAATGGAAATGCTTCTTTGATTTGAAGGAAGGTTGTTGGGTGTCTTCACCACCTTGTTTGGCTATCAACATTTTTTGGATCAAACGCGAACGCTCCTGTTCAATCCATTGCTGCATTTCGACATCCTTTTTTGCATCGAAATAACAAACGCCATCCACAAATGTGTTTTCCACTTTCGCATAAATGCTCAACGGATGATCACTCCAGATAACAACGTCCGCATCCTTTCCGACTGCGAGACTTCCGGTCATTTTATCAATGTGCAACAATTTTGCAGGATTGATGGTGACCATCTTCAACGCATCTTCTTCCGGAACTCCACCATACTTCACCGCTTTCGCTGCTTCCTGATTAAGACGTCGTCCCATTTCTGCATCGTCACTGTTGATCGCAACAGTAATGCCTTCGTTATACATCAATGCCGCGTTGTAAGGAATCGCGTCTTTGACTTCAAACTTATAAGCCCACCAATCACTGAACGTTGAAGCACCTGAACCATGTGCTTTCATTTTATCTGCGACTTTGTAACCTTCCAGAATGTGAGTGAAAGTATTCAAAGTAAATTTCATACTGTCTGCAACGTGCATCAACATATTGATCTCACTCTGCACATAGCTGTGACATGTCACAAAACGTTTGTGCTCCAATATTTCATTCAACGTTTCCATTTCAAGATCGCGACGGAATGGCGCAACAGACGCGGCCCCTTTTCCCTTTACGGAAGTTGATGCAGCAATGCGTTTCATCGCTTCGCCGTATTCTTTTGCGCGAATAAAATGATCGTAATAGATCTGTTCCACACCCATGCGTGTTTGCGGAAAACGTGTACCATCATTCTGCCAATTGGATTGTTTGACATTTTCGCCCAATGCGAATTTGATAAAACCCGGAGCGCCTTTGAACACCATTTCTTCTGCGCCAACACCCCATCGCAATTTCACAATGGCACTTTGTCCACCGATGGGATTGGCGCTACCGTGCAACAATTGAGAACAGGTCACTCCACCGGAAAGTTGACGATAGATGTTGATGTCTTCCGGCGCAATGACACTCGCTTGCTGCACTTCTGCACTGCTTGCCTGAGCACCTTCATTCACGCTGGCCAATGCTATATGACTATGTTCATCGATGATGCCTGGAGTGACGTGTTTTCCTTTCGCATCAATCACTCGAATGCCTGAATATTTTGTAACATCAAGTGTTTTTCCAACAGCAGAAATTTTTCCATTGATCAACAAAACTTCACCGCCTTCTATTTTTCCCTGTGTATCACAGGTCCAGACGGTAGCGTTTTTGATCAGTACATTTTCTTGTTTGGGAAGTGTCGTATTACCATAAGCTGTGAATGGAAAAATCAAAGCACCGGTAACATCAGCAACATCTTCTTTCTTTTTCTCCTTTGGTTTATCCGCGGTTTCTCCCGTGCGTGTGGCATTCCATTCAAACCAAACACCATTTATATCCTGACCCTTTCCACTCCATGTTTTTTTATCGTCGCTGATATCACCAGCAAGTCGCAGCATGCCAGTATAGTTTTTATCCTTCGCTTCAAAAGTGATGGTGAGCAATTCATTGGCAGTGGAAATATTTACGCTGTATGAAAGCGTATCCATTTTGCTCTTTCCATCTGCGTCTTTTCCTTCCTGAATAAATCTAATTTCGGATTTTGTTTTTCCACCATCCGACTTCACTGTAAGTTCGTATTGAACTTTCGGCAACTTCAATTGATACACGCCTGCAATATCCGCTTTCGCAAATTCAAAAATGTGTTGTTCACCTTGTACCCAATTTTCCTGAATGATGGCATCGTCTTCAAAAATGTTTTTCGAAGAGATGAAAAAGTTCGCCCACATACCTGGCTGCAATTTTCCAATTTCCTTGTCGGCATTGATCAATATGGCGGGAGTTACTGTCAGTGCTTTAAGGGCTTCCTGTTCAGTCAAACCGCGCTTCAAGGCTTTGCGAAGATTTTTCAGGAAAGCAGATTTGTCTGTGAGACCAGATGATGTGATTGCAAAACGTATTTGTTCTTTTGCGAGCATGGCACAATTCGATGGGGCAAGTTCCCAGTGCTTCATTTCATCCAAACCAACAAGTCGGGTGAGAAAAGGATCGCTTACATCATAAGCATCCGGAAAATTCAATGGCACAATCAAAGCAGCTTTGGCATTTTTTACTTCAGTGAGTCTCTGATATTCATTGCCACCGGTCTTCATGATAAACTGAACACCGAATTCATCACCTACTTTATCTGCGCGAAAAAGATTCCACTTGTCTCCTGCATCGAAGATGGCAGGCAATGTGAGATTTAAGTTGAATGCATCGAGCGATAGATTTCGTTCGAGCTTATTTCCTCCCGACTTATACCATTGAGCATCGTACCAAGTCTGTCGCAATAATGCAATGCTTCCCATCAGAGATGATGGATAACTCATCGGACTGGCACCTTTATTAAAAGAGAAACATGCCGCCGCATCCGAACGAATCAGTGCCAGATTTGGATTTTCGTTTAAGCATACCAAAGCACCTGTGCCGCGCACAATTCCATCTTGTTTGTGAGTGAGTACACAACCGAAACCAAGCTTGCGTAATTCATCGGCAGCGTCCTCTTTGATTGAAAATAAACTAGAAGCATGCACATCGGGATGAATGGCGGGGTTCCAACCGAAGGCGCCTTTTTCAGCTAATGCTTCGGGCATTTTTATTTCACCGCGTTTCATTTCAGTTGGTGCGGCTGGTGCACCGATACCAAGATCGCTGTATAGATCTATGAACGAGGGATAGATGAATTTTCCGGTCAGATCAAAACGCACGACATTTTCCGGAAGCGTGATGTCTCTTCCGACAGCCACGATCATTCCTTTTTCTATCAGTAGCGTGGCATCTTCGATGCGTGTCTGATAATCTACAATGATGGTTGCGTGCAGAAAAGCTGCGGATGTCACGTCTTTCGGAAGGACTCCGTTGTACGGGAAGGTGGATTGAGCCGGACCATAAAGGGCAAGCAATGAACAGACCAGGCTGAATAGACTTTTTCTCATAGGTGATGGGATAAATGCGTTTCGCAATGTTAAAGTGTTTCTCGCGGAATTCGCAGAATGAATATCGGAATTGCGCGGAATTTTTTCGTGGCGATCTGAACATCCGTCAACGAATTCTACGAGAAATTACAGGTCAGAATCAATACCTTTGCTTCATGGAAACGAAGAAGAAAATACCCACTGCCTTATACGCGGAAATGACCCCCAATCCAGCTGCGATGAAATTCGTTGCAGACCGCACACTGATTGGTGGAGGCATGCAGGTGGAATACCGAAATAAGAATGAAGCAAAAGGGTCCTCTCCATTGGCTGAAGAGTTGTTCAATTTCCCATTTGTACAAAGCGTATTTATCAGCGGAAATTTTGTGACTGTGTTAAAAGACGAAACGCTTGGCTGGGAAATGATTGTGCAGCAATTGCGCGAGTATATCCGTGAATGGTTGATGGAAAATGAAACGGCGGTGAGTGTGGTAACAGCCGACTTATTGAATCGTGTTAAAGATTTGGCAGAAGATCCAGTGGCTGCGGCACATTCCAAAGCACAGGACTATAGTCAGTTTGAAGCAACAGAATATGATGATGAGATTCGTTTTCTTTTGCACGAGTTTGTTCGTCCTGCAGTAGAAATGGACGGCGGCGCAATTGATTTTATGGCTTACAAAGACAAAAAAGTTTACGTGCAATTGAAAGGATCGTGCAGTGGATGTCCTTCATCCACAGCCACGCTCAAAGGCGGCATCGAGAATTTGCTGAAGTCGAAAATGCCGGAGGTGGTGGAAGAAGTGGTGGCGGAGAGTGTGTGAGACATGGCTTCAATGATTTAAAAATTCAAAGATTCAATAATTCAAGCACTTTACGTCAACGAAGTAATGCAATCTCTGGCTCGAGTTAGCGGAATGCTTCAATACTATTTACCACGAGTAATCAGTTATTCGGATTACTATCCCGAACGGAGAGTAAGATTCTGAATAACTTGGATTTATGACTTGAGGTTTTGAATTTAGATAGTGAATCGCGGTACAATCTAGTTGTGATTGCGAAGTCGAAACAACAACATGGTTGCATTCAAATTGAAATTTAAGGTGAATCAAAATAGGTCGGGATTTCGATTAGTTGTTCTGAACTAATGGGATCGAAATCCTTGTTCGATCAAATTCTCGTAGTGTTCATTGCTGATGGTGTCGAACTCACAATCGCAGTTTTGCATTAGCCAATGCCAAACTTCTTGCATTTTCTTGAAGTCAAATTCATAGCAATTTCCATTGTCAGGAATGAATAAAATACCTGTGGCATCACTTAATTTATAAATTTCTTCATTCAATTTAACAACATGAACAATTTTGTTTTTTCGAATAGATTCCTTTTCATAAGAAGAACAATGCCAAACATCACCATTGACTTCAAACTTCCTCAGAAGGTTATCATTTATCATTTTCACTTCTTTGCAGTTGTCTCGTTTTGTGGACATTTGAAGAAATAAGCAAGCACAAACAAGCATTGTAATCTTCGTATTTGCTTTCATATAGCTATTTTTGACGTATCTTTAGTTTGGTAGGATTTTCCGGATTTCCGGTAGAGCTAAGTTGTTTAATCTTGATTTTATGCGTTTTACCGTCAGCTCCCGTGAATTTGATTTTTGCTTTGCCAATAACCATCGGGTTTAATGAAGCAGCGTTATTCGTTTGTTGCCAACGCCATTGTATTTTGACATTGGACATATCCTTGGTTAGATTACCATTTCCTGATGAGAGAACATTGAATATTATGGTTGCAGCATCAAGATCGGATTCATTTCCAATACTTTCGAGGATATCAAGATCGAAGTAGTCCGCTTCATCAATTCTTTTGTACTCGAAAGTTTTCTCTCGATTAGTTTGAGGATTGATAAGTGCGTTTGGATCATCTCTGTGATAGAATTTAGTACGTATAATCTCAAGTCTTTTCTTTGCCCAAATAAATGGACGATCGTATCCATCTTTTAGTCGGACTCTATCGCTTGACCCTTCTTCTTTGTTGAAACCCATACTAAGATCTTCATCACATACGAATTTGTGAATGAACTGATATAATTGGCTACGTTCAGTAGGTGCTGGATGAGTTTTTATAACACTTAGGGAATAGTACTCATCTTCTGTCCCAATTTCTAATTCTTTTGGCTGAACAAGTAGCATGCTTACTGCATAACCTTCACCCAATTTGGCCTCAACCATTGCTCTAAATTTTTCGGCTTGCCGTGCAGAAGCATAAACTTTAAATAGATCGCCATTCTCATCAATACCAAGAATCGGGCAATTATTTGCAAAGCCATAAGTAGAATTCCAACTCAGTTGGTTCGTGAATCTGTCAACGCTAAAAAATCTGGCAATCCTCGGATCATAAATTCTTGCCCCAAAATCATATTCATTTCCTTTGCCTTGGAATTCATTTTCCACCTCCTTGCAATTAAATCCATAACGATAATCCCCACTCCAAGTCCTCTCTTTCATCGCACTCCCGAAAGGATAGTAATCCGAATAACGGATTACTCGTGGTAAATAGTATTGAAGCATTCCGCTGCTATCAATTCCAACTTTGGCATCGGTTACAACAGAGAGAACATTTCCAAGATGATTACTTAACTCATAGTTTTTCTCACCTCGAACTAAATCGAAGATTCCTGCATCGGAGGGATCCAATGCATCAATCATTTCATTTTCTTTGGGTGTGATCATGCCAAGTCGTGAACTTCCATACAAATGTAATTCTTCAACGTTGGGAAAGGTTCCTTATTCCTAATGAGTATGCTCCCATGTAATGTGGGTTAAAAGTCGTTTCAAACATAACAAAGAATGTCCTGAAGTCTGGAGGTTGCAATTCGCCATGCGGGGCATTGCCATGGATTCAAAGATTCAATAATTCAACGTTTCGATATTCGGGATTCTATCCTTGAATTTTTAAATCTTTGAATCCTTGAATGAAAAGAAGTGCTTGATTATATTGGCAGCACTTATGTCCAACAAGCGCCTGGTCTTTATTCATGGTTTTCTGGAAAATGCAACAATGTGGAAAACCATCGTTCCGCATCTTTCCAAGAGCAACTATAAACTTGACTTTCCTGAATTGCCGGGACATGGAGAAAATTCCTTTTTGCCGGAACAAAAAACAGCGGAAGCTTATTGTCAGAATATTCTCGATCAATTGGCATTGAATGAAGACGATCGGTTATTCATCATCGCACATTCTATGGGCGGATATTTAAGTGCATCACTTGCAGCTATGATACCCAATCAAATTTCTGCTTTGTGTTTGTTTCACTCGAAAGCCTGCGCCGATACCGATGAAAAAAAAGCGGAGCGACGAAAGGCAATAGAAGCCGCAACCAAAAACAAAGACTTGTATGTGCGCACGATGATCACGAATATTTTTTACGAAAAAAACCGAGAGCGGTGTCGCGCAGAAATTGAAAAGCTAATCAGCGAGGCACAACAATTAAGTGTTGAAACCATCGTCAGTGCTCAACATGTGATGATTCAACGTCCTGATCGAATCGCAGCAATGCAAAGCAGAAATTTTCCTCTTTATTATTTCCTGGGAGATAAGGACACGTCCGTTTCGTTGAAAGTGGTGGAAAAAGAATTGGAACAATTACCAGGAGCTGTCGCACATATTGCGCGTGAAACCGGGCACATGGGTCACATCGAAAACAACCGCGAAGTGGTGGAGTTTTTACAACGGATTATGCGGGCCGATACCTAGTAGACTTCGATCTCAGGTCAAAAGTTCCTGGTTTCAAGTTTCTGGTTGCGCGAATTTGAGTTGGGATCAAAAGAACTACATTCGAATTCATAACATAGATTCGCGCAACCAGAAACTTGAAACCAGGAACCTTGAACTTGGCAAACTATTCCGCCGGAATGAGCACACAAGTACCCAGTGCGTTTTTAATGTTTTCATCCAGCATCACATCGTTTCCAACTTTATTCAAAGGATCAAGTTCAAGCACTTTCAACCATGCAGACTTCGAGCAGTCATAGTTTTTTTGTTTGCCATAAAAAATTCCGAGGTAGCTGTAAGCTTCCGTGAGGTTCTTTTTATTGGCTTCAATTTTTTTCGGATCTGCACCAATGGCTTTGATAAACAATTCGTGGAATGGTTTTGCAAGACCAACCGGTTCATCGGGATTCACTTCCATCTTGTTGTTGCAACGGCCTCTCCAGAAATTAGCATCCGGATATTTCACGGTTGCTTTTGAAAATGCATCATCTGAAAGCATATACTCTTTGTTGTAGTAACGCGCCTGACCGAGGTAATAAAAATCGAGAGGTTGTGGTTCGGCACTTTTATCCACCTTCAATTGATAGTAGTTAGCAGCTTCTGCATATTTTTTCTGTTTGAAATAAATTGCAGCTACATCGGTGTAACCATCTATGTATTCTGCATCCTTTTCTACGGCCATTTTCAAAACGTCTATTGCGAGAGAATCCTGTCCGTTCTTCGAAAGAAGTTTTCCTTTGTATGCATAGTCACTTCCAACAATGGTTGGTTTTCCTTTTGCATTTGCAATGGCGAAGAACTTATCCATGTTTTCGATGCCTTTAGCAAAGTCACCGGTTTCGTAGTAGCTATATCCGAGCAAACGATACATAAACGCATTTTCCGGATTACATGGTAATGCACTTTCAAGTTCTGTCACTGCCTTTTTGTAATCCTTCGCCAGGAAAACAAAACTTGCATAACGCTGTTGCACACGGCAGTTGTTGTTCAGCTCCAGGTATTTTGCATAAGCCTCAATCGCTGCGGGATAACGTTGCGCTTTGTAAAGTAATTCCGCTTTTTCACGGTAAGCAGGTGCAAAGGTTGGGTCGAGTGCAATGGCTTCGTTGTAGTAATTCAAACCTTCGTCGTAATTTTTTACCTTCACATATAACACACCTTTGCGGAGAATGGCACGAGTGTATTTTGGATCAACCTCCAGCGCCTTGTTGTATTGCATGATGGCATTACTCAAGTTCATACCATCGCGTTCGCTGTAATAATCTCCCAGCTGAATATAAATTTCTGGATTCTTATCGTTCAGAGGGAGTGCACTGTTGATGTAAAGAATTGCCTTCTCTAAATTTTTAGTTTCACTTTGCAGCATCACTTCCGCCATTTTTAGATAGGTAAGTTGTTTGACGTTCTTATCGATCTTGTTTCCTTTAGCATTCATGATTTCTTCCGCTTTGGCAAATTGTGTATTCGCCATGGCAGATTCATTTCGGAACCAGCCTACACGACCGAGACCTGCGTAGTTCAATGGATTCGTCGGTGCCACTTCCATTCCTTTGCGGTACATGGCTTCCGCGTCTTCCATGCGTTCGCCCCAGTAGAGGTAATTGTCGCCGGCAGCGAAATAATTATCTCCGTTTGCCGGCTCCCGAGCGATCAGATCTTTCAGGTCCGTTTCTGCAGATTCATAACGTTCATTCAAGGTTTTTTTCACGGCCTCATCTCGCGTTTGAGCGGTTGATTGAAACACAGATGCCACAAGAAAGATGGCGGCGAGTACAAAACTTTTTTTCATATCAGGTTTGTGTAATTGACTAAGATTATTCAACAATTTTTACGTTTCTTCTTGGTGTTTTGGCGGCGACCATTCCCATCTTGTGGATGATGAGCTGGCCCTTGTCTCCGCCGAGGTGGTTGGCAAAGCCTGTGCCAAGCGTTCCGCGAAGTCCGGTGCGAATGTAGAAAACGTCTCTCCGCAAAGGATAAGTGCCATCAAAAACATAAGCTTGAAAAGGGCGACGTGCGAGATCAGGTTTGATCACGTTGGATGGATCAACAATTCCCAAAGTCCGGATCATACTGCGATACTTCTTTGAGGTCGGATCTTCCGGATCGCTGATCCAGCTCATACTGATGACACCGATTGCATTTTTATTCTGACTCACGTAATTGATCACTTCTTCATTGGATCTTTGAGAAAAACACCAGGAAGGGAAGTTCGCAATATTGAATTTTTCCATCAGAAAACGGGCATTACATGATTTCGGATTGTCGAAGACCACCTGAATTTTTCCGCGAGAAGAACCGGGGATTAATTGGCTCCATAGACTATCTCGGCCTTCAAAAATTCCACTCAATTGCTCCATGGTTACGACAGAATCCAAATTGGAAGGATGCACAATCAGCGCGACACCATCAATG
>JANOVT010000063.1:0-1744 GCA_031417525.1 Flavobacteriales bacterium
AAAGAGCCACACGGCGTTTTTCACCACCCGAAAGCACACCTATTTTCTGATCTTCCGGTGGGCAGCGCAAAGCATCCATCGCAACCGATAGTTTATTATCAAGATCCCAACCGCCGAGTGCTTCAATTCTATCCTGGGCGTTCGCTTGTTTATTCATCAACGACTCCATCTTTTCGGGATCGTTCAAAATCTCTTCGTCCATGAATTTGAGGTTGATTTCCTCATACTCTTTCAATGCATCCGTGATTGGCTTTACGCCTTCTTCTACAATTTCACGAACAGTTTTGTTCTCATCGAGCTGCGGCTCCTGTGGGAGATAGCCCACGCTGTATCCGGGACTCCAAACAACTTCGCCTTGGAATGATTGATCCAGACCTGCGATGATTTTCATCACCGTGGATTTACCGGCGCCGTTCATACCGAGAATGCCAATCTTGGCACCGTAGTAAAAACTGAGGTAAACGTCTTTGATAATGTGTTTTCCGGTAGGTGTGTATTTATTCACACCCACCATCGAAAAGATGATTTTTTTATCGTCGCTCATGATTTGATTTTGATAGTCCGCTTTAAAAACGGAGGGCAAAGATAGAATGACATTATTTTGTTTGGTGCTCCTAGAATGTTCTAATCCGAAATCGCAATCCGCCTTGTCAAATAAGCCTTCCGGAATTGTATTAACATGGATTTCTTTGCGAAAATCCGATTTTCACCCCGAATAAAGTGTGCGTCGACGTTTTTTTGCCTCATCAAAAAATTTCAACCATGAATGAAGCACACAACTATCTACTTTCATTCGAATCATTCATGATTCAATTTGCACCAAAACTGATTGGCGCCATTGCTGTACTCGTGATTGGTTTCTGGCTGACAGGTTGGTTTAGCAGATTGGCCAAACGCGGCATGGATAAACGCGGATTGGACATTTCACTGCAGTCCTTCTTGTCGAGCATGGTAAGCGTTGTTTTCAAAGTAATGATTTTGATAACAGTTGCCGGAATGATGGGCATACAAACTACTTCCTTTGTCGCGTTGATTGGAGCAGCAGGACTTGCTGTTGGTCTGGCGCTTCAAGGCTCACTTTCCAATTTTGCCGGAGGCGTGTTGACACTGGTGTTCAAACCTTACGTGGTCGGCGACCTGATCGAAGCGCAAGGTCAATTCGGTGAAGTAAAAGAAATACAGATATTTAATACGATTCTTCTAACCAGCAACAATAAGACAGTGATACTACCGAATGGTGCGGTTTCGAATGGCACCATCATCAATCATTCGCGGCATGGCAACTTGCGCCTTGATTTACCATTGATCATTGATGCAAAATCTGACATTCAAAAAGCAAGGGCGATCATACTGGATATTTTAAGTGCGAATGAATTTGTGATGGAAGAACCAACGTCGTCTGTTGCTGTGATGCAGTTTAAAGATGACAATATTGAAATGGTGATCCATTCTTATGTCATTCCTGAAAATGTTTGGAAAGCTCGTTATAGCATTTACGAAAGCATCTCAGAACAATTTCAAACAGCACAAATCCGGCTTGCTTCGGGGCAAATTGTGGCAATTGAAAAGAAAGTTTAGTCGGCTTTCTGGTTTTTGTGCGCACAAGCTTGAAACCGCCGAGTAGGCAAAGGGGAGTTTCACCCCTAAGCCTCTCACAGAACCGTACGTGATAGTCTCCCATCATACGGCTCGTGCTGTTTTGTAAGATGTTGTGTGAAGTTGCGAAATCCAGTAAATGAATTAA
>JANOVT010000064.1:0-9454 GCA_031417525.1 Flavobacteriales bacterium
AATGCGCCCACTTGGGAGTTTAGCACCGTGGCATCGCCACCATTAAAAGTGACATTGGAAACAAAAATGCCGTTGGCAAGAAAAACATCTTCAACAATGGATGCAGGAGACTGTGTGTTGTCGACTGTGAGCTGCGCAAAACCACAAAATACGATCAACGAGAAGAATGCGGAAAGTAGATTTTTTTTCATGTGAGAAGGATTTAGAAAGTTGAATTGTCTCTCGTAAAAGTAAGATTATTTCTATACGAATAACATTTTAACAAAATGTACATGTCTATTTATTTACTAAGAAAAATTATTCAGTGGGACTGGTTCGACAAGTTGCCATTGACAAGTTGGTTCAAAACCACGTTCAGGCTGAGGAGTATGCAAGGTCATATATGAATGGTTCGACAAGCTCACCATGACATTGGGCACGTGGTATAGGAAAAATGGCGGCGCTTCGCACCGCAATTATTTCCTCTACCACTATGCGCGGGTCATAGTGAACTAGCAGAACCATACCCTGCGAGTACGACTAAGACAATTTAAAGAGATAGGAATTCAATCCAAAACTCACCTCTCAATCACACTGATCAAAAGAATCCCGGAAAGGATAAGGGCAAGTCCGAGGACATGAACCCAAGTGATCCGATCGCTGAAAACGAAATATCCAACGGCGAGGGTGAACACAAAGTTGATTCCGCTTGCTACCGGATTGACTAACGAGAATTTCGCGAGGCTCAATGCTTTGAAAAGCACCAACGCTGAAACGAGAATGATCGCAAAACCAGCCATCACTTTCCAACGAAAGAGTAAAAGAATATAGTCGCGCAGTCCCGCAAGTTTGTAAGTCTGCAATTCGCTTTTCACAAGTGCTGCGCCGCTTACATTCAATGCAGCATAAATGAGACTATATAAAACGACCGGTAAAAAATTCATGGTTCAATTCCTTTTTGATCTTCGATCAGGAACAATGGACGTTTGCGGGATTCTTCGAGATTGCGCCAGAGGTATTCTCCCAATACGCCGAGCATCAACATCTGCAATCCGCCGATGATGAGGATGACTACCATGAGAGATGTCCAACCTTCAATGGGATCGCCCACTACAAAACGATTAACGGCAACGATGATGGCATATAAAAATCCGAGCATCGCAGCGATAAATCCAATCAATGACATAAAGCGCATGGGTAGGTAAGAAAAACCAACAAAAGCATCTGCAAATGCGTTCAGTTTTTTTCCCAAGGTCCACTTCGATTTGCCGAATTTCCGTTCTTCCTTGATGTATGAAATTTCTGTTTGCAGAAATCCCAACCAGGAGATCAGTGCTCCCAGACTAGGTTTACTTCCGGCAGCCTGCACCAGACCATCAATCACTTTTCGATCGATCAATGCATAGTCCGCACCTTTTTTAGGGAAACGGATTTCAGTCATGCTGTTCAGCAATCGATAAAACAAGTTCGAGAGAAAAACCGAAGACTTCGACACACCCTTTCTTTCTTCCCGCACAGCCCACACCACATCAAATCCTTCATTCCATTTTGTAATCATATCCGTGATAAGCTCCGGAGGATCTTGCAGATCACCCGCAAGGAAAACGGCAGCATCACCTTTTGTGTATTTCATGCCCGCAACAATCGCAATATGACTTCCTGAATTGCGCGATAAGCGGATGTACTTTAAAAATTCGCGATCACCGCACATTTTTTTCAATGCGATATTTGATCCATCGGTAGAGTGATCGTCGACAATAATAATTTCAACTCGCACAGACGATTTCAGATTAGCCACCAATGCATCCAATCTTGAAAGCAAGGTATTCAAACCTTCACCTTCATTAAAACATGGTATGACAATCGAAATGAGTTTCATGCTTTCTGTTATGATTACGCTTCAAGATGCAGAAGCTTCTGAATATTTTTTCCAAGGATATTATCTCTTTTTTCTTCTGCAAGAGTACCCACAGTTTCGTCAAAGTCGATGAGTGCTTGTTGCAATGAGGTTTCAGGGAAATCTGAACCCCAGATCATCCGACGATCGTAGTGATGACAAAGCCAACTGATATCTGAAGCAATACTCGTGTTTTTGTACTTCGATAATGTCATCGACAAATCAAAATAAACATGGTGAAGATCGCGACAGATTTCAGCGATCTGTAAAATCTGCGTTCCGCCACCATGCATGATGATGAGTTCAGTACGTTCCAGTTTTTTCGCCAGATTGAAAAAATAAATGGAAGTGTCAATGGCAGATGAACTATTTCTATCGTGCAGCAATCCGCACACACCAATCAACATCGGAATTTCAAGTGTATCATTCACTCGCAACACTTCTAAAAACCGCTCGTCTTCCGGATGGTATTTTCCAAAACGATTATGGAATTTGACCACCGTTTTTTTACTACCTGAAAATTCTTTACGAAATGCTTCACCGGCTTCTTTAGGTGATGAAAACTCTCCGGGATTAAAACCTGATCCTGAAAATAGAAGTTCTTCCTTTCCCTTTAAAAGCGTGTTTTGATCTTCATTCGAAATAGTTCCGGGTAGTGGCATCACCAGCGCCAAATCCACTTCAGAGTTTTTTAATTCGTCTAATAGTCTTTGCAGCGAAGCATCATGGGCAGTGTGAAACCATCTGCCATCCTTCGTGATATGTGTATTGCAATCGATGATCATGACATGTGAAAAGTTAGCGCATTACGCGCAGCGTCCGCGTTTCGAATAGCATCTTCACGGTTGTTTCCTTGTGTAACAATAAATCCAGGTCGGTTAGCGCCATGATCCATCGTTGCGACATTCGTTCCCGGAGCCATGTGAAATCCCATGTCGATGACTCCTTCCATCTTCATGGCTTTTTCGAGATTTTCAACTGATTGAAAAATTCCTTTGGGTGCATTAAAAAATTTATACACTGCACCGCGATGAAATTTGGCAGATGGATCCACCTCTTCTCCCAATAATATTTGTGTGAGTGCTTGCGGCATAGATACGCCGGAAACCGCTTCTACTATGGCTCCGAAAATATGTCCACCACCCGGACGACCGGCCATCTCGATCATTTTTACGCCGGTGGATGTCACCATACATTCTGCATGCAATGCACCAGATACAAAACCCATTGCTTTGCCGGCTGATGCTACGAGCATATCTATTTCGTTCAGAATTTCCTTCGACAAATTCGCTTCGTAATTGATCTGTATCGTTACGCGATAATTATCGTGTTGCTGCAATTCTTTGTCGGCTTTGGCAAGAATAAATGCCTTGCCATCTTTAAAAAGTCCTTCTACGCTGACCTCCGTTCCTATCATACATTCTTCCACAATGAATCGATTGCCTTTTGCATTTTCCATCGCAAATTTTGTCGCAAATGCAATATCTTTTTCCGAATTCACTTTGCTGACACCCCGACTACCCCACATCATGCAAGGTTTTACAATGCACGGATATCCTATTTTTTTTACGGCTGCTTCAATTTCTTCTGCAGTAGTGCAAATGTGAAATGAAGGTTGCGCAACTCCATGCTCCTGCCAACGCTGACGCATATATCCCTTATCCGTAAAATATTTTACTTCGTCCGGATCATAACTTTTTAAACCACGTTTTTGATTGGCAACAGCCGCAGGAAGAACACCTGCATCGTTCAAAGCGAGCACTACATCCGCTTTTATTTCATCAGCGTACAGCCCTACTCCTTCGACATCAGAAATATTGATTGCAGCAGAACCATCTGCGATGGCAAATGCCGGAGCGTTCGCATTCATATCGACACAAAAAACTTCATAACCAAGATCCTGAATGGCGCGCACAGAACGCATCATCCATTGTCCGCCACCTAATTGAAGAACACGTTTCGCCATATCAAAAATTAAAAATCGAAAGATCCGCAGTAGAGTTAGACGCTTGGAGATCCCTCGCATTCGCTCGGGATGACAGGTTCGCGTAGAGTGTAGGATTTTTTGCTAATGGTTCGACAAGCTCACCATGACAAGGTCGTTCAGTGTGGGGGAGAATAATGGCGGCGCTGCGCGCCGCCATTATTCCCAATCCTTCATAGCAGGTGACATGGTGAGCTTGTCGAACCATTGTTTGCATGGCGAGTCCGTTTAGTTTCAATTAGATTGTAAATAAAAGTGAAGTGAGGAATCTGTCCCCATTCAATTGAAAATTAAATAGCCTCATTGTTTGGAACGTCATCACTTTATCAATACGCATTCAACGCCTGAATGACTTGGTGAACTTGTTCGTCCGTCAACTCCGCATACATCGGCAATGACAAACAATGAGCAGCGAGGTATTCTGCATTCGGGCAATCACCAACAGCGTAGTTCAAGTGAGCATACGCTTTCTGCAAATGACAAGGAACGGGATAATGCAACGCAGGGAAAATATTTTGTTCGTTCAGATACTTCGTGAGAGCATCACGGTCTTGCGTAGTAATGACATACAAGTGAAAAATGCTATCCGCCCATTCAGGTTGATGTTGCAATTTGATTTTTGGATTGCTGATGTGTGAATGATACAACTGCGCAATTTGTCTGCGGCGATTGTTCCAACCTTCCAGGTATTTCAATTTTACAGAAAGGGAAGCTCCTTCTAGTCCGCCCATGCGGTAGTTGTACCCGATTTCATCATGGTAATACCGAACCGTACATCCGTGATTTCGCAGTGAATGAAGATGAGTTTTATACGCTTCATTGTTGGTGGTAATACCTCCTGCTTCGCCGCACGCTCCGAGATTTTTTCCCGGATAAAAACTAAAGCAGGACATTTCACCGAACGAACCCACCGTTTTTCCTTTGTAACGCGCGCCCTGTGATTGAGCGGCGTCTTCTATCAAGAAGAGATTGTGCTTTTTACAAATTGCAGCAACGGTATCGATATCGAATGGCTGACCGTAGAGGTGAACGCCAATGACTGCTTTGGTGCGAGAAGTAATTTTCTCTTCAATTTTGGATGGATCAATCTGCCAGGTGTCAGCTGTTGAGTCGATAAAAACAGGAGTCGCACCCGCATGTGAAACACCCCAGGCTGTTGCAATAAATGTGTCGGCAGGAATAATCACTTCATCACCCGGACCAATGCCAAGAGCGAGCATGGCGAGGTGCAATGCGGTGGTGCCGTTGCTCACGCCAATAGCGTGTTCCGCACCGACGTATTTGGCAAAGGATTTTTCAAACTCTTCGACAAAATGTCCGCCTGAAAATGCGGTCTTCTCATACACTTTTTCGAATGCTGCGAATATTTCTTCTTTTACCTGATCATGCTGACCTTTCAGGTCGAGGCAAGGAATACGCTGAATCAATTGGGTTGTTTCTGACATCGGATCTGTTCTTGTTAAGCTTTTTTCGAGAATGGCAAATGGCCTCATTCAGGAAAGTGGCGCAAGATAATCATTAGCGCTATTTAGAAAACAGATGCAAGCAGGTAGAAAAGTTACCGGATAATCTGCACATGCCCAGACATCGTCAACCGATCCGATGAATCGGTGTACTGATACTTCAACAGAAACGGATAAACGCCATCCGGAAGGAAATATCCTCCGCCCTGATAGGATCCTGTCCAGACATCAGATGGATCAACACTTGTCCATACAGGATCGCCCCAACGATTAAATACGGAAAACGAGAAATTATCGAGTGCGATGTTTTGACCTTTGATCATAAAGACATCATTGATTCCATCATTGTCCGGTGTGAATGTGTTCGCAACATAAATGGTGTTGGGTGCTCCGACATAAATAATAAAAAGCATGGTATCCTCGCATCCGTTCACATCATCTATTGCCGTCAGCACCACGTTGTAATCGCCCGGTTCGAGGTAGTGCATTTCATCATTCACATTCTCACTGAATTTGCCATTACCAAAGTCCCACAGATAGGACGAAGCATTCAATGAAGTATTGGTGAAGGTGACATCTACAGGTGCTTTGGCGATGTACGGATCTGCTGTGAAAATCGCCTGTGTAGGGTTGCTGTAAGCAACTTGAAATGTATCTGCTACGGCACATCCATCTGCATCAACTACCCGCAAAATATGCTGTGTCGTATCAATCGCAATGTCATCATTGAAATATTGAACATTATCCAATTCCAGATAAACGGGTGAAAGCGCATTGACAATATCCACGTTGTTCAATCGACCCGACGTTTCGCAAATGGCATCCATGGTGTGCACTGTCGCAAGTATTCCGTTGGGTAAATTCTCCAAGGTATAGTTCATCGTTGTGCTGCATCCATTCTGATCCGTAATCTTCACTTCGAAATCACCGAAAGACAAATCTTCAAAGTTCGGATCTGGTTGTAAATTGTTGTTGAGTTTATATTCATATGGCTCAGTGCCACCCTGAATATTTTCCACCACAATTGCTCCTGGTCTCGTGCATCTTGGCTCCAATAGACTACTTGTCCAAGAAATATTGCCGTTGTCCAATGGAAGGGTAATGTCTTCGTTGGCCTGACATCCATTATCATCGGTGATTTGCAGTTGATACACTCCGGCAACCAAAGAATACACTTCATCTTCATTGAAAACGGCATTGTTTATTTCGAGTATATAATTCACAGAACTGCCGGTAACATTTTCTATCATGAGCGAACCATTCGTTTCACAAACCTGTGGCGTGAGTACCACATTGTAAGTGACATCAATAGGATCAATAGAAACAATGACTTCATCTGAATCTGAACAACCATCAGTTGTACCTGTAACGGTGTAAGTGGTTGTCACAATCGGACTTGCCTGAGGATTTGGAATGTTCGAAAAATTCAACGTAGCAGCAGGTTGCCAGAGGTAGGTATCCGCGCCGGAAGCCAATAAATCGACAGTAAAACCGGGGCACGTTACGTCATCCGGCCCTGCATCGACGACCACAATCAATTCAGTGACTTCAATACTATCGCGACAGGTTTCTGTGCCATCCGTTACTTCCACCCAATAAATTCCGGGTTGATTAATGAGTTTTGTAGGGTTAGTGGAATTGTCGTACCAGAGATAACCAGTGGCTGTCGCGCTAGTTGCATCAAATGTCAGGTTGGCATTTTCGCATATAGAAGCATCTGGTCCAAGGACATTTTCGAAAGGACATAATGTTTCGCATCCGGACACAGCCAGATGGCAAGTGGAGGTGTCATTGCGGAAAATGTATTCAACAAGACTCAGATTGATCGCTGCTCCTGAACCGGGTTCAGCGCCGTCGTACCACATATTGATATCACCAATGCCGGTGAGCGATCCGTTCAAGGTATTGCCAGGAATATCATTTCCACCAAAATAAAACCCAAAATTGGCTCCAAAGGAAATATCAGGACTTGCGTCCGGGGGGATAAAAGTCACAATTAACTGATTCGCCAAAGGCAATCCATCAAAAGGTTTGTAAGCATTCCCGGTAATCGTAAAACAACAAGGAATTTCACATTGCCAGCCTATACCACTCCCGCCTGACAAACCAACGTAGTCGACACTGCTTGGTGTCACAGGCAAGCCAGTAACCGCGCTAACCATTGCTGCGGCGCCTGAAGAGGAAGTAGTGCAACAACTCACTTCATAATTATAGTATACTTCACCACCATTGGCAATAAAACCTGACACTTCAGGTGCCAGATACGAAAAATCAAAGTCACCAAAAAAACTAAGCCAGTGGTAACCATTTACCGGATCAATAATGTGTGAGGTAAAACCGGGCGGCAGAGCGGAAAAATCGGTGGAATTGACTGTAACCGTATGTCCCAATGATTCCATGGCAGCGATCAACTCAGGCTGTGCTGTGTTGTAGCCAGCCGCATTCATGATGTAGATATTATCAGCTTTGACATCAGAAAACATCAGCATTATCGCGATAGTGCAGCTTAGTATCCGGAGGTAATATTGCATTCAGTTAAAATTGAAACAGTCGAATAGACGTCGTTGTTCTTAAGACTACAAATGTGATGAAAAGTTGCAAGAACAATTCAACGATATTGCAGCCATGTGCGTTTAGATATTAGATGCCTTTCCTCTGAAATTGCACAATAAAAAAGCGAATTGTCTCAAACGAATGATCACAAGTAGCTCGGCGGTTGCGGAAAATCCTTGGAAAGATCAGAATTTGCTCTTCCGGATGCTTGAAAAAAAGCGTGTACCTCGAAAACACCCCGAATTTCCTCAAAAATTAAGTTGTACGTTTTTTAGTTGAACATTTTAAAACGTACAAGTAAAAAATGTACAACTTAATTCAGCAACTTTTTTAGACCAATTTTCAAAACCTGATCAAAAAAATCATTTGTACGACATGTATTTGAACAAGAGACTAAAAACTCTTTGATAATCTTGTTGGATTTCTGGAGACCATAAAATCAACCCTCACGAATACCCCGAATTTCTTCGGAATTTTTCCTATACGTTTTTTTCCTATACAATTCAAAAGTGTATAGGAAAAAAAAGTATAGGAAATTTCAGCAATTTTTTCGACCACTTTTCAAAACATCGGCAAAAATTCGCGTTAGAAATCAGATTTCAATGGCTACTCACACTTTCCTGATAATCCGCGCTGGATTACCAGCGACAATGGTGCCAGGCGCCACATCTTTCGTCACAACAGAACCGGCGCCAACAATAGAATTTTCTCCGATCGTCACGCCACAAAGAATTGTTGCGCTGCTGCCAATGGATGAACCCTTTTTGACATGCGTCTCTTCCACATGCCAGTCCGCTTCTGTCTGGAGACTGCCATCTGGATTGGTGGCTCGAGGAAACTTGTCGTTGATGAAGGTGACGTTGTGACCAATAAACACATTGTCTTCAATGTGTACGCCTTCACATATAAATGTGTGGCTGGAAATTTTGCAGTTCTTTCCTATGGTAGTGCCTTTCTGAATTTCCACAAACGCACCGACTTTGCTTCCATCATCAATGCTGCAGCCATACGCATTCACAAAATTGAAGATGCGGACGTCTTTGCCAAGCATAACGTTGTTGAGCGATTGTTTGTCGTTGTTGATGGTGGTTTTTTCCATGGGAGAGTTGCTCATTAATTTATAAGGTTTGCCCCTGAAGCGCAATTACTTGAAACCACCACATAGTGGCAGGCAAAGGGCTCAAAGGAATTTCACACAAAGGTCACAAAAAATAATGTCTTCAATTTATTATTTTGTCATCTCATTTTCGCATTGCAAATCAACATTTGAAATACGATTGAAATATGATTATGGGGTTGCATGATGATGAGTTGCTTCGTTAGTTGCTTTGTGTTTCTTTGTGTGAAATTCCTTTGAGCCCTTTGTGGTTTCAAGCCCCCCAAACGAAAAAGGCATTCGGATTTTTTCACACGCGAGACGCGATAAATCGCGTCTCTACCCGCGTAATTCATTTGGTTTTTACAAATTGACTTCTCGGCCTTTTTCCTTGATAGAAATTTGTGCTGCTTCCAGAATACGAATGGTGTTCAATCCTGATTTCCAGGAAGCAAGTGGCGTGGCACCGGTTTCGATGCACT
>JANOVT010000065.1:0-44226 GCA_031417525.1 Flavobacteriales bacterium
AGCAGTAGTAGGTAATGAAGTGGTTCTTTTTTCCGCACCTTGCCAAGAAAGTAAACCGTCGCTTCCATTGAGTTGTTCTACTTGATTAACGAAGTCTACACTTTCAAGTCCGGGATTTTTGAAATTGGTGAGATTGATATCGTTGAGTTTATAAAGATTTCCATCCCAGGTGATCTTTCCGATATCATTGACTGCAATACTCGCAAACCATTTTTTCTTGAAGACGATGGTTGCACCGAGGTCGAATCCAAAACCAATCCCTACAGGCTTCAGTTTTTTAGCAGTCGAATCAAAAGCCGAAGGGTTTTGATCGGCATAGCTTCCGTATTCAACACCGAAAACAGGAGAAAGTGCGCTGAATGCTGTTGCTGAGCCTCCCTCTGCGGTAATGTCCAACATCCCTCTTCCAATGAGGAGTTTGGCGCTAGCGCCACCATGCAATTCCATTTTTTCACTTTCAAAAATCCTTTTTCCCCAACCGAGGTTGTATTCACTGAACCAGGTCATACCTAGTTTCGTTCCTTGCAAAAGTTGACTCAATGATTGAGAATTTGCGAGGGTCGTAATTCCTTGTTGAACACGAGCCAGAGTTTCCGGATCGATGTTGTCGGTGTTGGGAATGGTATCAATACCGCCATTGGCAGTTGTAACAATGAGCGAATCAAAATAAGAAGCAGTATATCCAAGCCAGAGAATTTCCGACACCTGATCACCCATTTTAGAATAGAAATCCACACGTTCCCGATTGCTGAAGGCAAATGTACCGGCGCCGTTTGTTCTGATTGAAATGCCGAAAATTGTGGCGTCGATGTCAATAGCATTGTCAGAATTTGCAAATGCGAGTGCGTATTCTTTTTGTTGGGCTTGCGAAAAATCCTTGATGTCTTCTCTAAAAATATTTTGCCTGAGCTCAGGTTTGGTGAGCACCTGAGAATAAAGCGAAAGGCCGATTTCCGCAAATCCAAGGGTAACAGTTTTATCGTATTTTGGGGTAACATCCAGATTCCCCGGATTGATTCCCAACGTCTGATAATCGCGTGCAAATGGAGTTGTTACGCCCATTCCTGTGTATGTAAATGCTGATCCTTCTGTTTGTGAAAAAGAAGATTTTACAAATAGCACTGTGATGAGGCTGAGATAAAAGTAATAGTGTTTCATCGCTCTGAGTTTGAGGACGAAAATATGCTTTTTCGATGGAACTTTTAATGAGCGATGATCTCTTTGTATAAAAATCGATTTTGTGAACTTTCAAAAGGACGATAGACATAATAAATGTGGTCGCCGGCAATACGAAGATTGTCAATGTACTTAAAGCTGAGTTTTTGACCAGCAGAAACCTCTCCGTTTTGTTTATTGATCTCACGGATATAAGTGATTCCTTGTTTCCGAAAAGTCGTGTAGATTTTTTGAGTCTTGCGATCCTTTAGGATTTTTTCATCCCAACGTTCAGGACGGAGCGTTTTATGATATTGGATTAGAACACTGTCGAGTGCCTGGCCCTTCCAATCGAAATGAATCATTTTATCGTGATGATGATCAAAAATGATCAGGGTATCATTGCATCTGATCAGGGGCGTATTGAGTGGTTCATAATACGGTGTGTTTTGAAATCCATTCATGTATGCCGCAATAATTTCTTTATCAATCCCAGTATTTACTTCGAATGTGAATGCCTCCAATTTTCCTCTTGTGTCCAGATATTTATATTCACTGCGAAACATTTCCATCATCTTTTCATCTATCATGTATCGAAAGGTCTTGTACGATGAATCAGCGGCATTGAATATCATATATTCAAAAGCGGGATAGTCCGCGTCATAGCTACTGAAACAGGTGAGCGATCCGCAGGTGTCGATCACGGGCCGAATGCCCTTCCTGAAATCATCTTCTTGAATTTTTTCGAGAATCATTTTATCTTCCTCTATTCGAATATGAAAAATGGATTGCCGACAGCGGAGAAAAACTTCATTTAGGTAATCAACATAAAAGTCAATGGAAATTTCCGGGACAGCTTTACGCATGATTTCTTTTTTATTTTCATCGAGAAGAATCAATAGACACTCTTGGAGCAATGTGATTTTACTCTCTTCTTGCTTCTTCCACCGTTCTTCTTTTTCATAAGTCAAAAGGAGAAGGTTTTTTCCAATAAAAGCAAAATCGGCGACATTGAGCTGATCACTGCCCCAGACTGTTTGCGGAGCCCCGCTGACATTCATCTCGGGCAACATGTATGATTCGAAAGAGAGTTTGAAATCCACTTGAATTTTTTTGGGAGATTTCTTTTTAGTAGACATGATTTTTATGATAGTGGCCGACTTATAGTTTGAAATGGTGCAAGAAATTTTAAGTGTGTCCGTGATCAAAGAACAGGTTATTTCATATCGACCGTTGATGTCAGTATTTGCAGCACAAAGAGTGCCTTCAATCAAAACAAAACAATTTTCAATGGGCAGATTGGTTGCTGCATCGGTCACTTTACCGGTAATCTGCATCTCATTCTGTCCCTTGAAAAGCAGCGGAAATAAGAACATTGGTATGACAATTAAAAATTTCATCGTGTAATTCCAAAGATGACGGAGAATTCAATATTTACCAAGAAAATTTTACAAGAGATGAAGAATAATCACCGATCCATCGACTTTTTTTATCCATTGAAGAAAGTAATTCATATGTCAATCAAGACATAATACATCGCATCTCGTTCAGATTGAGACACGAAAAAGATAGGGTCAACTATCAGATGTATAATGGATCTTCTTCCCATGATCGTGGATTGTTTTCGATGTATCGTTGTGCTATTATTTTCGTGTAGTTGTCAAATATTATGCGATTATAAAATCGAGCTTGCCAGTTAAAATATGGATTCAATTTTCTACATTCGAATGAAGTTCTTCCTTTATACCAGCGAATTATTCGAGATATGTTATCATGAAGCATGGGATTATTTTGACCCGTTGCACCTCCTGTCTTCATTGATTGCTCCGTGAGCTGGACTTTGGAATCTGCGACATTCAATTTAGTTTGTGTACACCCGTATTTATTGATTTTAATTAAGCCATGCATATGATTGGGCATAACGACAAAAGTGTCTAATTCCGCATAAGGAAATTGAAGCGTTATGTCTATCCATAGCTGACTTGCGATTTTACCGCATTCATTTAATCTACATTCACCAGATTCAATCTGTCCAAAAAAGCACTCCTTATTCAAAGTGCAAATTGTAATGAAATATGTTCCGTTTTTGGAATAGTCCCACCAGTATGCGCGAGCTGAATCTATTCTGTACTTATTCTGAAATTTCTCGGCCATGTAAATTCGGTTTTATTTTTTTCTGAATCAATTGAAATTTTTGAATATGTGAAATTACCGGTCCGAATAGGAGAAATTGGAAAGTTGATATTCTAATTTGGAATATGAAGGTTGATAAAATTCTTCATCCGAGGCGATTAGATGAAGCAACGGGATTAGTCGCTTCACATTGAACACGTGCTTCTTTTAACAAGCATTTCTTTGAAGCTGCATCGCATTAAACATACCCTCAATAATCGTGTATATCTGAGATCAATCTTTTCGCGGAGGCGAGAGACGCGATAAATCGCGTCTCTACCGTCAAAGATTGTTTTTATCACGGACCTATACCATTCGATTTTGAATTGATTCTGTTTGTAGAGACGCGATTCATCGCGTCTCATGGAACACGCCTCTCATATAACCCACATTTCATTTATCGCTTATTACTTTGAACATGAATCTCAATGAAATGTTTAAAAGAACACGAACCTAAATGAGACATTTCTCATTGATTGGTTTTGATTATTCATATCAATATTTCGTCATGAAGTCGATTCAAACCAAAAACAATCCATTAACTTGCACGCAGTTACTTCTATGATCCAGTTGAAATACCGGAAATACATCTTAGCTTTCATTTTCCAGTGGATAGCCTTGCAGTCTGTTTTTGCAAGAGAAACTCCACATGGCGTTAGTCAAAGGGTTTTTGACGTGCTTATTCAGGCTAGCGATTACATGGATCGAAGCAGTTATGATTCAGCGCAATTTGTCATCAGCAAAACATTTGCACAGACAGAAATTCCGATTGGAGAAGTTGACTTGTATTATCTGCATTGTTATGAAGCAGAAATTATGTATTACAATGCCTTGTTCGAACAAGGTCTGAACAGCAGTTTGCGCGGGATAGAGATTGCAAAGGCGCAAAAGAATGATACCTTGATCGGTAACAGCGAAAATTTGATCGGACTTTTTATGATGAATCTTGCGCGATATTCCGAATCGTTGGAACATTTGAAGCTCGCCATGTATCTCATTCCTAAAGGCCACAACAATGATTTTGTTGCATACAATTATCATGTATTGTCCAATATCGGTGAGTGTTTTTTAAAATTGAATCAGCCGGATAGTGCAATGTACTATTCCGAGCAATCCATTTTTGAGGCACGCGAGCGCGGCAGAAGCAGAGGCGTCGCTTTAGCACATTGGAACATATCCGAAGCGTGGCTTTACAAAAAAGATCCTGAAAAGGCGGCTCAACATAGCTCTCTTGGTTATGATCTCATGCGCGAATCGGTTCATAGAGATGTGGTGCAACTTCTCTGTTCGAGTTTTATGCGTATTTATGAATTGAAGGCCAAACCTGACAGCATTCACTATTGGCTGCAAAAAGGTCTGGATGAAAACCTCAATCCGTTGAGCACAGATTTATCGCGCATTTTATTCCTCGAATTGGCTACCGATTTGTGTGTCAGAATCGGGGACATAGAAACGGGAGCGCAGTTGCTAAAAGACTTGAACAAGCTTCAGCGCATGGTGAGCAATAAGCAGCAAAATCAGCGCATGGCGATTTTAAAAGATTACTACGAAAAGAATCAGAAACTCATAGTAGCCGGGGAACGCGATCAGGCGCAACAAAAGGCGCTCGGGCTCAGGAAAACGATTTCAGTTGTGCTCGGATTAGCGGCATTGTTACTTATCGCACTGGTATTCATTTTAGTCAAAATTTATCGACAACGACAACGTATTGCGCAATTGCAATACAATGAACAATTGCAAAACACATCGCGTGCCTTGGAGCTGCAAGCCCTAGAAAACAGAATGGAAGCTGTGTTCACGGAAAGAAACAGAATTGCATCGGACCTTCATGATGATATCGGTGCTGCCCTTTCAAGTATTCGTATCTACAGTGGTGCAGCCGAAAAACAGTTCAATCATGATCCGAAGGAAAGTTTGAAATTGATTGAGCGGATCAATGATAGTAGCAGCAATATGATGGAGCGCATGAGCGACATTGTCTGGAGTATCAATCCGAAAAATGATAATGTTCAGAGTCTGGTTTTTCGTATGAAAACCTACGCAACCGAAACCTTGGGGCCACTGGACATCATCGTGCGATATGATGTGGATGAGGAAGTGAATAAAATTCATCCAACGATTTTATCCAGAAGGAATATTTACCTCATGTTCAAAGAAGCGTTGAACAATGTTGCCAAGTATGGCGGAGCAACGGAAGTGAAAGTGAAACTGGTCATTACTGACGACATATTCCACATGCACATCGATGACAACGGCAAAGGTTTTCATGTGAATCAAGCTCAAAATGGGAATGGATTGATCAATATGAGTAATCGGGCAAAAGCGATCGGAGGAAATTTCCACATAGCATCTCATATCGGAAGAGGAACACAGCTTCACTTTTATGTGGATATAACGAGAATTAGTGATGGCAACTACAAATAATAAATACTCTATTTGACCTGATTAATTTAACAACACATGGCCATCAGGGTAGCAATTTTTGACGACAACAAAGACAGACGGGAAAGCCTGAAATACCTGGTGGAAATGTTTGATGATTTGGATTGTGTAGGAGTATTCGAACACTGCAATGATGTATTGCGGGATGTGAAATTGACTTCGCCAGACGTGATACTCATGGATATCGAAATGCCGGGCCTGAATGGAATTGAAGGGGTAAAGCTGATTAAGTCCTCCTATCCTGAAGTGCTTGTTCTGATGCAAACGGTCTTCGAGGATGATGATAAACTTTTTGAGAGCATCAAAGCTGGTGCTTCAGGTTATATCCTAAAGAAAACAAATCCGGAAAAACTCATCGAAGCGATTCGTGAAGTGGTGGATGGTGGAGCACCTATGACGCCAAGTATGGCGATTAAAGTGTTGAAGTTTTTTCAAACCCAAGCACCTGTCTCCAATCTCTATGAATTGACGTCCAGAGAAAAAAACATCTTGAGTTTATTGGTTGATGGTCTCAGTTATAAAATGATTGCCGATCGAGAGAATATTTCTTTTCACACAGTCAATTCACACGTCAGAAAAATCTACGAAAAGCTGCATGTGCACTCGCTTGGAGAAGCGGTGAGCAAAGCGCTGAAGGAAAGACTTCTTTGATGAATGGAGAATGGAGAATGGAGAATGGAGAATGGAGATTCGGACGGGACTTCGTATCTGATACTGATGTTACAATAAAAAAGGCACATCGGAATGGAAATTTGCGGCGAAGGCCAATTGAAGATGAGAAAGCTCACGGGCATTGCCTGAGCTAGAATCAATCAAGTGATTGCTCGCGCATGGTGCTAAATTCTGGATATCCATAAATTTGCCCTAAGGCTGAAAAGCAAAACCAACACATGAGTATGGGAAGGAAAGCCTTCAAAAGCTTTAACTTCCATGATGTGTAAACCAAAATCCGATAACAAGAAATGACTTGCTTGTACGGTTTGAGTAATCTTACATGGCCGCAATGTATCGCTTGGATAGGCGGCTGTGTCGTGTTTGTTTTATTTAGTCAATATTTTAAGAATCGAAGGATCAAACGAAGCTCGAATGCTACCGGATTGAATTTAAAAAGACTCAAAGACCTTCAAAACAGAAAGTGACCCAGCTGCAACAGATGTACTGTCACCCATTGACCATTTTCAATTCTCCATTCTCCATTCTCAATTGATCATTCTCCATTATTTTCGCCGATATGGCACTGATCGAAGAATTTGACAAATCCGGCAATTGGTTATTTCGTTGGAGAAGTTTTTTACCATTGGTTTTATATGTCCTTGCGGCACTCGTGATCTTCTTTGAAGCGGACACTCATTTGCCGAATTTTGATGAAGGCTGGGCTTTTATCTGCATCGGAATTGCACTCTTTGGGCAAGTGATTCGAGCAATTACCATTGGTTACACGCCAAAAGGAACAAGCGGAAGAAATACGAAAGAAGGTCAGGTCGCGGAAGTATTGAATACGAAAGGAATTTATTCGGTGGTTCGCCATCCATTGTATCTCGGAAATTTTTTCATGTGGCTCGGAATCATTATTTACGTTGGCAATTGGTGGTTCACACTTGTATGCGCACTGATGTTCTGGTTGTATTACGAGCGAATCATGTTCGCTGAAGAATATTTCCTGCGTAAAAAATTCGGACAGAGTTATCTCAACTGGGCTGAAAAAGTTCCTCCTTTCTGGCCAGCCTGGTTTCATTGGAAAAAATCAGGGGTTGAATTTTCGATGAAGAATGTCCTGAAAAGAGAATACAACGGCTTCTTCGCCATTTTTCTATCCTTTGCTCTTCTTGATGTGATGAAGAACTATATCCACTTTGGATTTAGCACCTGGAAAGATTTGGTGACACCATTCTGGCTGTATGCCTTGATTGGCGCCTTTATCATTTTCATCACACTTCGTTCGCTTAAGAAATACACGAAAGTGTTGAATGTCCAAGGGCGGGAGTTTAATGTCTAGCCTTTTGTTCTCGCAGATTTGGCAGATGAAAGCAGATTTTCGCTGATTCTTAAGTTTTATATGCCGGCTCAAATTAAAAGAAGGGGAAAAACTATTGTTTGACAACAATTGGGTTGGAAGGAAAACCGTGTTGCCAACTTAGCCGTTGCTATTTATCTTGACAACACTTATGCTGACAACAAAAAAGTGTTGTCAGCATAAGTGTTGTCATTATACCGGATTGTCACTCGTCTGAAATAACAATAAAACGGCGTAATCTGCTCAATATCATCAGATATCTATTAGAGCAAAAAAAAACCGCAACTTCAGTCACGGCTTTTGAATCTTTAAATTTTTGAATCTTTGAATCCTCGCTCTATGCGTCAATCTTCGCGTATTTCGCATTTGCTTCGATAAATGCACGGCGTGGTGGAACCTCGTCGCCCATCAACATCGAGAAGATGTGATCGCATTCTGCTGCATTGTCGATCGTCACGCGACGCAATGTGCGGAATTGAGGATTCATAGTCGTATCCCAAAGCTGCACAGCGTTCATCTCACCAAGACCCTTGTATCGTTGAATGTTCACGTTTGCGTCTGAACTACCTTTCATGTCTTGCACGAGTGCATCGCGTTGTTCTTCGTTCCATGCGTATTCTGCACGCGTCCCTCTTTTTACAAGGTAAAGCGGAGGAGTAGCAATATAAATGTGACCATTCTCAATCAATTCCTTCATGTGACGGAAGTAGAAAGTGAGGATCAATGTTTCGATGTGGCTACCGTCGATATCGGCATCACACATGATCACGACTTTGTGGTAGCGAAGTTTGGTTAGATTGAGCGCTTTACTGTCCTCTTCAGTTCCAATTGTAACACCAAGTGCAGTGTACATATTACGAATCTCTTCGTTCTCAAATACTTTGTGTTGCATGGCTTTCTCCACGTTGAGGATTTTACCTCTCAATGGAAGGATAGCCTGAAACTGACGGTCGCGGCCTTGTTTAGCCGTTCCACCTGCCGAGTCACCCTCGACAAGGAAAAGTTCTGATTTGCGGGGATCCTTTTCAGCGCAGTCTGCGAGTTTACCCGGAAGACCACCACCACCGCCAACACCTTTGCGCTGCACCATCTCACGCGCTTTTTTCGCAGCGTGACGAGCTTGTGCGGCAAGAATTACTTTGTTGACGATCTGACGAGCATCTGCAGGATTTTCTTCCAGGTATGCTTCCAGCATTTCACTCACCACCTGACTTACAGGAGCAACAGCTTCACGGTTACCGAGTTTTGTTTTTGTCTGACCTTCAAACTGAGGCTCTTGTACTTTCACAGAAACCACGGCTGTAAGACCTTCACGGAAATCATCTGCATCGATGGTGATCTTGAGTTTTTCAAGAAGACCACTTTTCTCAGCAAAGTTTTTCAGCGTAGCAGTAAGACCGCGACGGAAACCGCTCAAATGCGTTCCACCTTCGTGGGTATTGATATTGTTCACATAAGAGTGAACATTTTCATTGAATGAATCATTGTAAACCATCGCCACTTCCACCGGAATATCACCATCAAGGCGTTCCATGTGAATGATTTTGGCCATGATGGATGGACGTGTTTCGTCGAGGTAGCGCACGAACTCTACCAATCCTTCGCTAGAAAAGAAATTATCCGATTTAGGTTCACCCGCTTCATTGAGTTCACGTTTGTCAACAAGCGTCAGATTGATGCCTTTGTTGAGAAACGACAATTCGCGCAGACGACCGGCAAGGGTTACGTAGTTGTAATCGATGTTGTCGAAAATGGTATTGTCGGCTTTGAAAGTCACTGTAGTACCACGTGAAGTGGTATCACCGATCATGCGGGCCGGATAAAGTGGTTTACCTATACTGTATTCCTGTTCCCAAACTTTACCGTCGCGGTGAACTTCAGCGCGAAGTGCGATGGAAAGAGCGTTTACACAGCTCACACCCACACCGTGGAGACCACCGGAAACTTTGTAGGAACCCTTATCGAATTTACCACCGGCTCCGATTTTGGTCATCACCACCTGAAGGGCAGAAACGCCTTCCTTCTTGTGCATATCCACGGGAATACCGCGGCCGTTGTCGGAAACAGTCACCGAATTATCTTCATTGATAATCACCTTGATGGTATCGCAATAGCCTGCAAGGGCTTCGTCAATGGAGTTATCGACTACTTCGTATACCAGGTGATGGAGACCGCGAACACCGGTATCACCGATGTACATGGACGGGCGCATACGCACGTGTTCCATGCCTTCCAGACTCTGGATATTGTCGGCGGTATAATTTGCAGCGGCTTTAACTTTAGCTTCTTCACTCATAACAAGACTTTCTTCCACGTTAATTTTGAATTTGTTGTTTGTTCGACAGGTAATAAAAAAAGCTGTTGAAAACAGCCTTTTTATCGGGTGCACAAATGTACTACAGAGAAGGGGTTTTTGAGCTAAAAATTGCGTGGAAAAACACGCAATTTTTCACAAAGAATAAACATTGTCTAAATGCTTGTCTGATAAGGCTTTCAGAGAAAATCAGAAGAGCAAAGTTGAATATCCATTTTCGCCCCAGAAAATAGTTGATTTTTCGCACTGAAAATTACTTATTTTAATCGAGTTGTGTTCCGTCCCAATATTGATTGATTTTGAAGTGGGAGAGGAGGGAGAATTTGAAGGCGGATTGCAATAGAATCCAATCTAAAATCATTTTTTAAATCAACCCTATTCTCTCAATTATTCAATAGAGCGAGAAACAGAACGAGAGCGAGGAGAGTGTGATATTTATAAGGGCTTGAAATGTTTGTAGTCACAAGCCTTTTCGCTCTCGCTCTGTTTGCCGCTCTATTAGTTAATAGAAAGCGAAACAGGACGAGGAGGGTGTGATATTTAAAAGGGCTTGAAATCATAAGCCTTGCCGCTCTTCGCTCTGTTTCTCGCTCTGTTAGTTAATAGAAAGAGAAAGAGAAAGAGAACGAGAAAGAGAACGAGAATGAGGAGAGTGTGATGTTTAAAAGGGCTTGAAATGTTTGTAGTCACAATCCTTTTCGCTCTTGCTCTGTTTCTCGCTCTATTAATTAATAGAGCGAGAAACAGAGCGAGAACGAAGGAGAGTGTGATGTCGAATTATTCCGGCCGTTCAAATTCAATGTTGATTAGAAGGCATATGTGGCCCCCATCATCTCCAAAAACTACTGGTTATTGTTGAGCAAAACACAGAACTGAATTTCAATGCACCCTTTTCGCTCTTGCTCTGTTTCTCGCTCTATCAACCAATAGAGCGAGAAGCAGAAAGAGAATAAGGAGAGTGTGATATTTAAAAGGGCTTGAAATGTTTGTAGTCACAAGCCTTCCCGCTCTCGCTCTGTTTCTCGCTCTATTAATTAACAGAGCGAGAAACAGAGCAAGAGCGAAGGAGAGTGTGAAGTCGAATTATTCCGGCCGTTCAAATTCAATATTGATTAAAACGCATACGTGGCCCCCATCATCGCCAAAAACTGCTGGTTATTATATCCGCCCCAGCGTTGGTATTTCAACGCAAATGCATTATTGAACTGCACCCACGCTGAAAGACGTTTGTTGTAGCGATACTCCACTTTGAAATTCGCATCGACAAATCCTTTGAGTTTGTATTCGTAGGTGGTGCTAAGACCATTTACGAGTGGTTCAACACCTTTTACAGGCACAGTAGACTTCGCCCAGCGTGATCCGATGTAAAAGATGTCCGTTCCGATAATGAATTTGCTCTTCAGGTTGTATTGTGCATTCGCCAGGAATTTGAGCGATGGCTGATGCCATGCATGTGTTTCGAGGCCTGTTTTATAACTGTAATAGTCGCCACGAATATTCGCCTTCCATTTTTCGCCTGCATAAAGTGCGAGCTCTCCGTGGAAATTGTAGACGTTCAGATCATCATAGATCACGTGGAAAATATTTCCATGGCTGTAGTAGTTCGCTAATGGATAAGTGATCGAATCATTGATGAAATAATTGAAGTTTCCAAACTCCTGATAGTTGAATCCGACACTGTATGAAACAGTGCTCGATACAGCACCGCCAATGCCGACATACGCATCGAGTTTGTTGTTTTTGTTTTTGAGTTTGGCAAAAGATTGTACAAATGGATTTTCGCGATACAACGATAGATACGTTGTTGGTTCTGTACTGCCGCGCAATCCGGCATAAGGCACAATGATTCCTTTCAGCAAATTGTAACTCAACTCTGCCAGCGGATAAAAGTGACCGGGATTCGATCCGCGGCCTTCGATGTAAATACCTGCTCCCACTTTCGCGCGCAATCCGTTCCAGGTAGTGCTGGCTGTCGGAACAAATTTGATGATGGCATTATCCCATTTTCTGTCTTTAAAAACCACATCATCCGGTTCGTAAGCAACGCTGCCCAGATCAATGTTTGTTCCATCGAGTTTCGGACCTGCGAATTTGAATGCGTTGTAGTTTACTCCAAAATCTATTGAGTACAGTGTGCTGTCTTTCAAAGTTCGGCCATGAAGAAGAATATCAAAATTCGTTTCTCCATTGTTTTTAATGTCTTTGGTGTTGCGCAAATACATATCTGCATTGAAATTAAAATCTCCGGTATCACGCTGGTAAGTGAGGAATGACAAACCACCACCGAACGTGTTCATGCGCTGATTGAATGTAAGACTATCGAAAGGCGGGCCTTTGTAATCGTTCTTCACATCGACGCCATACCAATGTGTTACGTTTCGCTCCCAGTTGGCCTTTCCAAGTAGTTGTGTCTTTTTGAAAAACCATTTTCCCCAGACTTCGGAGCGATTGTCGCTGTAGCGATCCGGAATGCTGTCTTTGTCATCGAGCGGCACACCATCGCCGCGCAACATTTGATAGTGCACACCAAACGTTCCTTTTTTGGAACGACCATCGGTGTAGTAAAAATCAATTGGCAGAGTGTTGTAAGTGCCGTATCCAGCTTTGATGTATCCGCGATAGAGATAACCCAATTTTTCTTCCACATTGATTTTAGCAGCGGGGATCAATTTGGGTTCAATGGTTACAGCTTTGGGAGTTGGCAATGTGGTGTAAGTGATGGAGGTCATCTGCACTACGCTGTCTTTCGTCTGCGGCCAGATCGAAATTTTATTGGCATCTCTTAAAAATAGACGACGGTTTCCTTCGAATTCCACATCGTAAGAAAGTGTAGTATCGACCTGTGCAAATGCAGAAGCAATGATGCAGCTAAGTGCGACGGATGTGAAAAATTTTATGCTGATAGATTTCATGATCGTTCGTTCTTAGTTGTTATCAGGTTGAAGATCGATTTCGATGTCGCTGTTCGTATTGCCAGTACCAGTCGGATTTTCAAGCACATCAAGTTGTGCTTTTTTCTGGTTGGCTTCATCGATCACCCATTGTTCGGTGACGTTTTCAAGAATGGCATTTACCGTTGCTCTTGCCTGGAAATAATCTTTCAATCCGATGTAGGTATCTGCCAACAACAAGAATCCTCTGTATTTCCACTCTTCGAAGGCAGAATATTTTTCGATGAGCTGGAAAATTTCTGTTTCCGCTTTTTTGAATTCACCTTTTGAATAAAGGCAAAAAGCAATTCCGTATTTGGCTTCTGCAGCAGCCGATCCGCCTTTTTTGATCACTTCTTTGAAGTCAGCAATGGCGCCATCGTACTGGTTGTTTTGTTTTTGAATTCGTCCTCTCCATAGATAAGCGGTTGTTCTGATCTCATCCGGAGTGGATGGATTTCCAATCACGAGGTCGGCATACGTTTTTGCATCTACCGGTTCACCGAGTTGATAATAACAACGCATCAAACCTATCTGCGCTTCGAGTACATTGTTCTTTAACACTGCAATTTGTTCGAGGTCTTTGTAGTGCGTAAGCGCCTGCGAATAATCTTTTTTGTTGTAGGAAATCGTTGCCGCAACCACGAGACATTCTTCGAGGTAATTCGAAGAACCTTGCGCGATCACATAGTTGTAACTCTCGAGTGCTTTGTCCATATTGCCGGCATCGTAGTAACAATTGGCGAGGTAATAATTAGCATCCAATCCGTAATAGGCCGGTTGGAAACGATTGAGGTAATCTCCGAGTTTGGTGATGGCCGTCGCACAATCGCCGTCTTGCGCATATCCTACAGCCTTCGCATAAACATCTTGCTCAACGTCGTCTAATGAAGCACCGCAAATGGTCACAGCATCGTTCTGGAATTCAGGGTCATCAATCAACACTGCTTTGCAGATTGCATAAGCATCGCACACCACGGGATCATTTTGGTATTTCGATTTGATCTCGGTCCACGATTCTTTCACTTTCGCATCGTTACCTTCTTTCACATAAATCAGACACATGTCTTTTAATGCCAGTTTCGCGTATTGTGAAGCTGAGTGATTTTTCAGGATGTCGTTGTAATAGGTTTTTGCATCGCTCAATCGATTGTCGAGCAGATACGTTTTTGCCAATTCATATTTCGCGTCCACCTCGAATTTTGAATCAGGACTTTCAGTCAAAAGACTTTTGAGCACCCATGCCTTTTTGTCGTTTTGTCCGTCGTAGCCATAACTCATGGCTTTTTGGAACATCGCATATTCTTTACCCGCTTGATCCGTTGTTGCAGCTTTGTCGTAGTAGCTAATGGCCTGCGAATAGCTTTTACTTACAAAGAAACAATCACCTATCCGCATGTAGGCGTCGTTCACTTTTTTGGGATCTTTCGAATGACCGCCATCTACATATTTTCGAAAAGAAGTATTTGCATTCGCATACAATCCATTCGCAACATCGTAGTTGTCTTCTGCATTCGCCATTTTAAAATATGCATAACCCTGACTGTAATGCGCCAGACCATAAAACTCGCTGTTGTATGATCCGGGTTCTGCTACAAAAGCATTGTATCGCTGAACTGCTTTGCTGAAGTCCTGCTGACGATAACTGATTTCAGATTTCCAGAAACGCGCATCGGCATTCAAAGTAGGATTGACGGGATAGGTTGGAACCTTGTCGAAGTTTTTTTCTGCGTTTACAAAATCTTCAGCTTGAAATAATTCAACACCGCGATTGTAAGCAACCACTTGATATGCTTCTTTTACGCGATTGTCTTTGTTTTTAATTTTATCCAGAGAAACAAGTGCCTTTTCGTAGTTGCGCGTCTTCATATACACGTTCAGCAAAAATTCATAAGCTTCATCGCGTCGTTTGCTATCGGGATATTTTGTGAGATAATCTTCAAAAGCAGTGATCGCCTCATGAAAAGGATTGTAGGAAAGTTCAAAAGCAAGTTTTGCATAGTTGAACATGGCATCTTCCTGTATGTCTTTGTTGAAAGCCATTTCGGAGGCCTCTTCAAAAGCATTTCGCGCGTATTCTTTTTGTTCAAGTTTCAGATAACATTCCCCCATATTGTAGGACGCACGCTGATGAAGCTCATCATTTTCATCATTGCAATTACTGTAGGAGGCAACAGCTTTCTGCCACTGACTGGTGCGATGATATGCATATCCAAGTTGGTAGTAATCTTCGCGTGTGATATCTGACTTCTCCGTTGCAGCGTGGTATTGCTCCAGATAAGGCAAGGCTTCTGCGTATTTTTCTTTGATGCAATAAGAGTCGCCGATGAGTCGTGCAATTTCGGGAGCTCGTTTGGTTGCATTCGCTTCTGCTTGTGCCAGAGCCGCGGGACCATATCTCAGTACTTCATCGTACTTTTTTTGTTTGTAATAAATCTGTGTGATGTAGTATGGGATCAACGGTTTGAACAACGGATCATTTTCCAATTGCAGAAAACCTTCGAGAGCAGTCTGGTAGTCGTTTTGTTCGTAGGCAATGTGACTGTAGTAGTAAAGCGCCGCCAGACGGTATTCACTCTCATCCTGTTTCGCTTCAAAAAAATCAAGTCGTGCATTGGTGATATCGCCTTGTTCGAATCTGGAATGGCCGCGTTTATATCGGAATTCCAATTTTTCCGCTTTGCTCAATTCTCTTTCATCCACAAATTCAAACCACTCCAGTGCTTTGTCGTAGGATTTTTTCTGGTAGTTAAAAGTCGCGAGTTCGAAATATGCGCGTTGTTTCCAGGGTGAGTCTGGATGTTCCAGAACAAATTTTTCGAGTTGGTATTCTGCGTCTTTGTGCAAAAGATAGAGAGCACAAATACCACTGTAGTACTCCGAGTTGATCCTCAAAGCATGTTGTGGATTTTTTTCCAGAACGATGTATTCTTCGAATTTTTCCTTCGCAGGCACGTATTTCTCGTGATCGAAAAGCTCGAGTGCTTCGCGGTAAACGCGGGTTTTATCGTATAAAGCGATAGGGGCCTGTGCTTCGGCAAGAAGCGGTAGCAGGACGAGAAGCCAGACAAATGAATAGTTCTTCATGATTTTCATGAGCAGATTTTACCAAAGTTCGAATGTAAAATCGGGCCAAACTGTCTGGATTTAGGGTTACTAAACTTGCGAACGGTGGAATGTTTAATCTAGTATGCGTATCGAGCGATCCACCTGGCGAGAAGAAAAGACTATCAGGAACTCTTGTTTATTACTTTAGTTTCCTTGCACGAGCGTGATCATTGGTTGGGGTTTTTCAAATATGGTTGCGGCACTTGTTAGGACCCGAATGGCTTGAGCTTTTTAATTCCATTGTCCGTGAATAATTCCACCTCAGGATTAGCTATTTCAAAATCAGAACATGGTTGTGCTGCTCAATTCATTTTGCTCAGGCCGCATGGCCCCGCACCGGCTACCTCGCTGTACCGGCTGGCCCACAGATTGTAATTGGGTTCACAAATGTTTCCCGCGCTGGCCAGCCGCTAAGGCTCGTCCGCCTGGTGCTGTAAAACGCTGATCTTCGAACAGAATTGTTAGATAAGAATGTTCATGGATGTCCATAGAAGATCCGGGAATCACTTTCCTCTTTCTCGCACTACTTCTGCCATAAATTGAGACTTAAGTGGAACGGGAACTAATGCGATAATTCGCTAAAATCAATCCATGATAATCTTCATCGAGTGAAGATTTCCCATTTGATTTTTTAACACAAGAACATATTGGCCAGCAGTGAATTTATTGCGATGGAGAATGAATGAAGATTGCTTCGTAGGCCATGATTCAACGATTTGTCCGAGGCTATTCAACAATTCAACGTTCCAAATTCCAGTTGGCAACATGACGGTCGATTCAAAGCTGACAGGATTTGGAAAAATGCGGCAAGCTCCGGTTTCATTTTCAGAAGTCGAAACAAAAAAGAAAAACTCGGTGTCAGTCACACAACCATTTGCACCTGTAATCACACAATGGTATCCTCCGGTGTACATCACATCAGGATTGGGGCAATGAGCCTGTAATTCTTCGCCGGGAAGCAACTGATCATTAAGATACCATTGAAAAGAAACTCCATCAGGTGCAAAAAGACACGTTTCATCCCACTCGATAATCGATCCGGGAACAGGAATCACGATGATATCCATCACACTTTCATAAGTGCAAAGTTCATTGCCGGCGAAAAGTTGTAGTTGATGATTTCCAGATTCAAATGTTGTGTTTAAAATGGACTGATCGCCTGCATAGTTGCCATCCACAAACCATTCGATGTTTTGGACATAGGTCATGTCAACTTCAGGAGCAGTGAATTCTCCTTCACAGATTGTTTCTGCAAATGGCAAATGGTATATCGAATCACAATCAAAAATGGTGTGCCATGTTGTATTAGTTGCGACTGATGAGTTTTCATCCATCGTGATGTTCGCTTGATTGTATATAACATCATCGGGTGAAAGATTATTCAGTGGCCTGATACGAAATGAAACAAAACCATGTGATGCTGGTTGATCCATGGCAGCAGCAGGCAATTGTATGTGGTCTGACACAAAGTTGATTAGACCATTTGGCTCCAGAAAAGTATGGAACGAGTGTGAGCTGGAGGTGAATTCAAGAGTCGACAAATCGAGTCGGGTAACATCCAGTAAATCAGAAATTATTAAACTTTCCACGGCATTATTTCCGGTATTTTGAAACTGTATGGTGTAGTGAATTTCTTCTCCGGGAAGAATAAAATGTTCGGCGAGATAACCTTTGGGATCTGCTTGTTTGATGTTCGCTATTTCATCGCATGTTACAATTGAAGTATAGGTCCATTCCTGAGTGTCAATTACAATACCTTCCTGATCGAGAATGGTCAGCAAGAAATAGAATTCAAATTCTTCACCGATCGAAATGCCTTGTCCGAAAACGTGGTATCCATAATTCATAATGGAACCTGGCGACTGTTGATTGATATTCCAGATTAATGTTCCGGTTTCGGCCTGCTCATAAGGAATCGAATTTGAATTCAATCCGATAGTAAGTGCAGGATTGTATGTCGCTGTGAGGATGCCTTTCAATGGTTGATTACCGAAATTCTGAAGGACAAAAAGAGGGTCAGAACCATTGTTGCAATGCACATTTTCAATGACTATTTCGTTGATAGTAGCCTTGTAATACAGCGAGTTGTTTTCAGGAATAATTCCAATGTTATAAGTTTCACAAGATGGATATTCAAACGAGATTGAATTACTTGTGCTGAGTTGCCAGTAATTCGTTTCATCTGTAAAATAAAGTGTGTAGTTGCCGGGAGTGAGATTATAAAGATTGAATCGACCTTCAGCATCAGGATAAATGATGAGGCCAGTTTCCTGTACGGTAAAATATCCAACTCCTCCGATCACGATTTCCGGCCATTGTCCAGCGGTGTTCCAGTTGCCATTTTCATTCATATCGTAAAATACCTGACAAGTCAGATGTGGATAGATGCATGACGCATCATCACAAATTGAAAGAGCATTGTAGTTGCATGCGGCCACATCAGTGCATCCGGGATACAGACAAACTTCATATTCATACGGCAAAGGATTGTAGTTGCACGCAAAAGGTTCAGAACATCCGACGTTCAGTTCGTATATATCATCCAGATCAATGACTATATCAGAAAAAAATGCAGTTGTTTTCAGAGCCAGAAAGTAAGTGGTGTTTTGTTGCAAAGTGAAGAAGTCACTCAGGTTGAATTGTCCCCCCAGAGTGCAGCCACAATAGACTGAACTCAGATTGCTGCAATCACCATTTACCGATTCAAAAAGCTCATAACAATATTGCACGTCACTGATGTTTTCTCCCCAGGACTCAGGGACCAGTATGAGTGACAGGTTTTGAAAGTTTTCCGAGTTAAAAGAGAACCATCCACCTTCCCAATTCAAATTGCCGGCGCATGTAAGGTCAGTGTTCACATAAGAACAAACACTTTGAAAATAAAACGGAACTTGATTCTGCAATTCTTTGGCAGCATCGCAAGTGTAATTATCAGCGAGATATTCGACATAGGTGATCACAGTATCGAGAATGCATCCCAATTCATCCATCACATGCACATCATAACTTCCGGAATCAAGCGGTTGATACATTTCCGGCCAAAATTCATCCGGTATCATATCTGTGCCATTGACTTCGAGCATGTAAGGAGCAGTGCCACCGGTAATGCCAATGTTTGAAGCAGAATTGCAAATCGATAGCGGACCAAAGTAATTGATACGAATAGGATAGAGAGGAGCAGTTAGCGTATGCCCGTAGTTGTCATCGCCAATTTCTTCTTCCATTGAATTTTCCACTGTCAGAAATAAGGTGACGCCATCTATAACTATGTTGTACACTTCAGGTGGCATTGTAACGAAAGAAGAATCGTCAATGGAGTAGAGTGTGTCTGTAAAAAGTATCTGGTCCGAATTGTATTGCCAGGTATAAATCCATGCATAAGCTTCATCGCAAGCACCAGATGAATAACCGGCGAAACGAAGATCTTCTCCGGGACAAACGGTTTCCTGCGTGAAGTGAACATCGATATTACATTGAGCAAAAAAGCTAAAAGGAACCAGGAGAACAGACCATATCAGGATTAGCTTTTTCATTTTAAAATTCAGAATAAAAACTCCGGAAAGTTTTCGAAGGACACTGCGAATTTAAGCCTTCAATCTTGTGATGCAAAGAACTTGAACAGCAAATTGGTTAAAGGTTGACAAGTTCTAAAAGCGGGTTGTTCTGAACTCCGGTAATCATGCAAAGGACTAAGGACTTCTATAGCGATATTCGTTTTTTTATTTAAGCTATTAACGGATGAAATTATTTAACGCAGCACAGATTCGGGAATGGGACAAAGCCACGGTTCAAAAGTATTTTGAAGATTCCTCCGAATTGATGGAAGTGGCGGCACAAGTATGTGCAGACCACATAGCGGAGGAAGAAATTGCTGCTTTGTATGCCATCATTTGCGGAACCGGCAACAATGGAGGTGATGGACTTTGCATCGCGCGCTTGTTGGCTGCAGAAGATCATGAGGTGAAAGTTTATATCACCGGCGATGCTGATTCAGGAAGCGAAGATTTTAAGAAAAATCTGCAGCGATTGTTGAGCACAGACATTGCACTTCATTTTTTGTCGGAAGATGAACATGACTTTCATCCTGAAACCGATGCCATCATCGTTGATTGTATTTTCGGAACAGGATTGAATCGTCCAGTGGATAGTTGGCTCGCAGATTTGATTGAACAAGTGAATCACTTGCCGAATCGAAAGATCGCGATCGATCTACCTTCCGGACTTCAGGCTGATTTGCTGGAACCTCAGCCCGGACCAGTTGTGAATGCAGATCTCACACTCACCTTTCAAGTTCCGAAACGCGCATTGTTGTTCGAAGAGAATTATGTTTTTGTTGGCGAACACGAAGTGGTGATGATCGGATTGGATCATGAATTCGAAACAAAAGAAAAGTGTGAGTTGACATTTTTCACCGAATTAGATGCAGCACGAATTTTCAAATCAAGAAAAAAATTCCAACATAAAAATTCTTTTGGACATGTAGGCATCATTGCAGGAAGCAAAGGGAAAATGGGTGCTGCAATTTTATGCAGTCTTGCCGCAATGCGGAGTGGAGCAGGCCTTGTCACAGCGCAAGTTCCGGCGATTGGTGAAAGCTATTTGCAAACCGTTGTTCCAGAAGTCATGTGTATTGTCGACGAAGGCGAAAACCAATTGAAGAGTTCTGACATTCTAGAAGACCATTCCGCGACTGCGATCGGTCCGGGCATCGGACAGGCACCCGAAACAGTGATGATGTTGCGAAGAATTTTAAAGCATGAAGGCGATCATCATTTAGTATTCGATGCTGATGCGTTAAATATTCTGGCTGCAAAAAAGTTGCAGCATTCCATCCCGACAGGTAGTGTTTTGACACCACACGTCGGCGAATTCGATCGTCTCTTTGGCAAACACGAAAATTCATTTGCGCGATTCAAAACATTGGTGGCAAAAGCAGCAGAACTGAATTGTGTGATTGTTTTGAAAGGAGCTCACACGATGATTGCATCACCGGATGGCGAAGTTTCTTTTAATTCATCCGGTAATGTAGGTATGGCAACTGCTGGCAGCGGAGATGTACTTACGGGCGTTATAGTTTCACTTCTCGCGCAAGGTTATTCGCCAAAGGACGCAGCTCGATTAGGTGTTTACATACATGGAATCGCTGGTGATATCGCTGCGGATGAGCGCGGCATGACCGGCATGATGGCGCGGGACATCATTGAGTTTTTGCCATCGGCGTTGGATGAAGTGGAAACGACGAAGGGGATATTGGGGTGGAAATGAGATGCAATTATGAATTCTCAATTATTAATTATTAATGATTAGCGCGTTCGAAGACGATGTGCTGGTCGGAAGACCACACACTCCATAATTGACAATTGATAATTATTTAAAGAAAATCCACCGCCCCCTTTCCCTCCCTCACCACTTCAATCCCTTCACCGGTGCAGTCGAGAATCGTAGAAGCTTCCAGTCCGCCTGGACCACCATCGATGACAATGTCTACAAGTTTTTCAAATTTTTCGTGAATGAGAAATGGGTCTGTGGTGTACTCCAGAATTTCATCGTCATCATGGACAGATGTCGCAATGATCGGATGACCCAATTCGAGTACGATGCTTCTTGCAATGTTATTATCGGGCACACGAATACCGATCGTTTTTTTCTTCTCAGAAAAAATTTTCGGAATGTTTCGTCCAGATTCAAGGATAAAAGTATAAGCACCCGGTAACACTTTTTTCATCAATTTAAAAACCGGATTGCTGAGTTGTTTTGAGTACTCGGTGATATGACTGAGGTCGTAACACACCAATGAAAAGTTCGCTTTTTCCACTTTTATGTTTTTCAGCCGTGCAATTTTTTCTACCGCTTTTGTATTTGAAAAATCGCAACCGATGCTGTACACAGTGTCTGTAGGATAGATGATGATGCCACCATCTTTCAAGCATTCTACTACCTGCGCAATTTTCCGTTTGTCGGGGTTTTCGGGATGGATTTCGAGTAGCATGTTCAAAGTTTAAAGTTCCTAGTTCCTAGTTCCTAGTTCCTAGTTTCTAGTTTCTAGTTCCAAGTTCAAAGTTACGCGGTGCACATATGCAGATGAAACAAAGTTTGGCAGCAGCGAATTGATCAAATATTCAACAATTCAATAATTCAAATTGCGGATGCCTTTGGTTGCCAAAATTTCAATACACCAGAAGTAGAAATCTTCAGCAACTTTGAACTAGAAACGAGGAACTCTCAACTTTGAACTTAGACGCGCTCCGCGGCTTTCTTATGATCTGCCAAAAATTGCGCAAGTCCGCTATCTGTCAGTGGGTGTTTTAATAGGGCAAGTATTACACTGAGGGGTCCGGTCATCACATCGGCACCAATCTCAGCACATTTGATGATGTGCATCGGATGACGAACCGAAGCGGCGAGGATTTCTGTTTCGTAACCATAGTTGTCATAGATCACACGTATCTGTTCGATCAGGTCCAGACCATCGACAGAAATATCATCGAGTCTACCTACAAATGGAGAAACATAAGTTGCTCCGGCTTTTGCTGCGAGCAGTGCCTGACCCGCGGAAAACACGAGCGTACAATTGGTCCGAATTCCTTTATCAGAAAAATATTTCAACGCTTTCACACCATCTTTAATCATCGGCACTTTTACAACGATGTTGGGATGAAGGTCTGCGAGTTCTTCTCCTTCCGCAATCATTCCTGCAAAGTCAGTTGCAATTACTTCAGCGCTTACATCGCCATCACCAACAATTTCGCAGATGGCTTTGTAGTGTTTCAGCACATTGTCTTTTCCACTTATGCCTTCTTTGGCCATCAGTGAAGGATTGGTTGTTACACCGTCTAAAACGCCAAGGTCATTGGCTTCGCGGATTTGGTCGAGGTTTGCTGTATCAATAAAAAATTTCATTTCGGAATAAATTAGTTGGGCAAAGTTACCTTTATGCCATAACTACTCAAAAAGAAGTAGTGAACAAGGTTTGTCCGCGTACTAATTTTGTCACATGAACGGTCAGCCAATTCAAAAAACATTACTCCAGATTCTGAGCACATCACTTACTTTACTCATCGGAGATTATCTGATGGACAGTGTGCATTTCGAAAAGCCCTGGGTGGCTGTAGTTACTGCACTCGTCCTTGCAATTCTGAATGTGTTTCTCAAGCCAATACTTGTGATGCTTACCATTCCTGCAACATTAGTCACACTGGGTCTATTTCTGCTGGTCATCAATGCTGCTATATTGATGATTGCGGATCAAATCGTCCCGGGATTTTTTATTGAGTCGTTCTGGTCTGCGTTCTTACTCGCTATTTTTATTTCACTGGTGAATGGTTTGCTTGGTGGAAATGTGCGGGTGGAGAAACACAAAATAGGGGAGTAGCGTGAAAGCGTGTTGGCGAGAAGCGTGATTTAGGTGCGTCATTCACACGCTTCCACGCGAACACGCTTTCACGCTTTTTGTAAAGAAAAAAACGGCTGAGAATTCTCAGCCGTTGTTCATTTATGCAAAACCTGAATTATTTCCGGATGATAAGTTCTTTAGAGATGGAAGTTGTTCCGTTATTCAACGCGAGAGTATATGCACCCGCTGGCAGGAATGAAAAATCGAATGTCTGTTTGTCATCGATGTTATTCGATTTATTCATACGGCTATTCACCATTTGTTTTCCGGAGCTATCAAAAATTTGCAGAGTCATACCGGAAATGTTATGGCCGCTTATTCCAAACATTCCGTTGGAAGGATTTGGAAATACGTTATAATCAAATTGTGGTGTGATTTCATCTGTATTTACTGGAGCAGCAGTGATATCTAAGTCAGAAGAAACAGCGATGTATACGATTTCATTTTCTTGAGAATCATCCAGATCACCGCGAACAATGAGACCCGGCTCAAAGTCACGCTGTGCAACTACGTGAAGAATGTCTGTAAAATGCTTCACCATGGAAGGGAATACATATTCAAATCCGTCGAAGTCAACATCAGGTGTCAATTCCACTTGTGAAGACCAGGTTGTTCCTCCGTCGTCGGAAGTTACAGCAAAGAGGTGACGCAATACTTGATCACCCATGTATTCTTCATCCGCGGCAACAAACACCACATAAATTTTTCCATTGCTGTCTTCTCCCATAGTTGGCATGGAAGCGAGTCCTGCGCGGTAATCCGGAGCTTGACCTATCGTGATATCATTCGTGGTGTTGTTATCAGATGCACTTTCCTGAATGGTGCCTATTTCATAGAGGTCGTCTGCAGCATAGGTGGAATTCCAGTAGAGCAATCTGTCTGTAAGAAATACTGAATACAGAGTATCATCTGGTGTGTCATCATAGAAATAAAACTCGCCGAAAGTCACGTGAGTTACTCCATTCATGTCGATCAGAATAGAACCAGTGCCATCGGTACTCATGATCGTATCGAGTTCACCATCGAGATTGATGTCTGTGAAAGTGTCAAATGTGTAGCCTGGCATCGGGAAATCCATGAAGATGGTATAATCCCAATTGTTTCCGCCGTCAGCTGAAGTTAAAATTGCTGAGTCATACAACTCGCAGAAAATCCCGATGGAAACTTTTCCATTTCTGGCATCGAGAGAATATGAATCACTCTGTATATAAGCATATTCGTCCGGGCTGAGTTCCGGAAAAAAATGATCCTGAACAGCCCAGGTGGCGCCGTTGTCATCGGATCTCCAATACACCAGGTTGCCATCTATTCCATTTACTTCAGTGCCATCAAGTGCTGTAGGTTCGCTGAGAGCGATTACGTGAATCGTGTTGCCGTCCGCAATGGATCTCGGCCATATGAAATTATTGTTTAACGCTGTCGGAAGTGGGGTGTAAGTCCAATCACCTGAACCCGTTGTTGCTCTTTTTGCAAAAGTGGGTGTTCCTGTTCCTGAGTGATAAACATAGGCTTCACCATTGTCGCCGGTAAGGAAAATGCCTGGCCAGCCTGCTCGTTCTGCTTCGAGTCGGTCGTATGGGTCAGCGCCCCAAACGTATCCTTCTCCGGAATTATAACCTGTTCCGCGATCGGTCCATGTGGTATTATTCTGAAAACTCATATTCCAGGTTGCGTGAGCCACTTCCTGATTGTCCAGAACAATTCGGTCCTGCATGGAGTTGTTTGTTTGATTATCATACGTGGTGAATCCGATGACCTGTTCCCAAAGTGACATCGACTTGTTATGTGCTGCAATCTGAATGTGTGAATTCAATTTTTTCTTCGGACCAAAAGTTGGAGCCGGATTGTCCTTTGCGATCGGATTGATCGTCATTTTTGAGCATTCCTTGTATGCTTTTTTCGATACTGTCAACTGTTGGCTGACGGCTGAAAAACTGAGAATGGAAGCAAGTGCTACGGTGTAAAATTTCGTCATATCGTAATACGTTATTTTGGAATTAGAAATGCAAAATAACACATTTTAGACGCTTTGCCAAAGAACATTAATTGAGGCTTCTTGTTTTCCAACTAAAATTGCCGTCTTATGCAGGCAGAAATAATCAGTATCGGCGATGAGTTGCTCATCGGTCAGACGGTGAACACAAATTCATCATGGCTGGGCGAAAATCTCAATAAAATTGGAATTCGGGTGCATCGAAGCACCACCATTTCAGATGATAGAAGAGAAATTATTCAGGGCCTAAATGAAGCTTCGGCCAGGTCGCAGGTCATCATCATGACAGGTGGTCTGGGACCGACAAAAGACGACATCACCAAGCATACTCTTAGTGAGTTTTTCAACACTGGTCTCATTTTGAATGAAGAAGCACTAGAGCGAATCACGGGCTTTTTCAGGGAACGGGGTATTCCGTTGCTGGAAGAAAATCGCTCACAGGCATATCTTCCTGAATCTTGCACGGTGATTCAGAATTTTCGGGGCACTGCATGTGGTATGTGGTTCGAAAAAAATGGGGTCGTTTTTGTGTCGATGCCCGGTGTACCTTATGAAATGTACTCCATGATGGAGGAACAGGTTTTCCCAAAATTATTGACCCGATTCGATCGGCCGAATATTCGTCATAGAACCATATTGACTATTGGCGCCGGTGAGTCATCCATAGCTAAACAAATAGAGGCGTGGGAAAATTCTTTAGAAGAACATTCGATCAAACTTGCTTATTTACCATCACCTGGTATGGTGAAACTTCGAATGTCGATGTATAGAGGTTTGCCAGAATTGCAAAAAAAAATCATGGATCAGAAGGAAAAAGAATTGATGGCTATAGTAGGATCATTGGTTTATGGGTTTGAAAAGGAAACACTGCAATCAGTTGTGGGTGATTTACTGCGCAGTAGAAATGAAACTCTGGCCGTGGCAGAGAGCCTAACAGGTGGTTTTTTGGCTCATCTGATCACTTCAATACCGGGTGCGAGCGACTATTTCGTGGGTAGTATCACGAGTTATGTCAATCGGATCAAAGAGGATGAATTGCAGGTGGCAGCATCCACCATTTCGGAAAAAAACGTCGTCAGTCGCGAAGTGGCGGAAGCAATGGCGGTCGGAATTCGAAAAAAATTCAAGACCAGTTGGGGATTGGCAACAACAGGAGTGGCGGGTCCGACCGGAGGTTCTGAAGAAATTCCGGTGGGAACTGTCTGGATGGCGGTTGCATCAGAAATGGGCGTTCACGCTTTCACTTTTCGCTACGGAAAAAACAGGATGCAGAACATTGAAATGGCGGCCAACAGTGCGCTGAATGTGCTGCGGAAAGAAATTTTACGATGGAGTGGTGCGGAATGAAGAAAAATGTGCTTTCTTTGCCGCCCATTTATAAAACTTCATAGCCATGGCTCGTGTTTGTCAGATTACAGGAAAGACTACCATTTCAGGAAACAATGTTTCCCACTCAAATACCAAAACTCGTCGCAAGTTCTATCCGAACCTGCAATACAAACGTTTCTGGCTTGAAGAGGAAAAACGCTGGATTGAACTCCGCGTGACTCCTAAAGGAATGAAAACCATTAATAAACTAGGATTGTCAGCTGCCATGAAGCGTGCGAAAGAGCGCGGACATATGGCCTGATCGTCGATCTGAAATATTAAGAAGCACTGCAAACGCAGTGCTTTTTGTTTGATAATGGGATGAGATCGAATTAAAAGGCCACTTAACTGAAACTTTATTCGCAGCACACGTTTCAATCTGCCGGCCTCTTATATTTGCCGCCCTTAAAAAAAGTATCACCTTACCAATCAGTTTTATTTCATGCGGAATAAATCGTTCTTATGGATTTTCGTAATCCTTCTCACTTTGACAGTCGTTTATGTACTGTCATTCGGTTATGTAGCAAAACGTTACGAAGGGAAAATTGCCCAGCTTACAAGCGACTCACTTACCACAGCGGGAGTGAATTTTGAAGTTGGCGATTCTATCTACACGGTTCTTTACAAAAAGACCTTGCGTGATAGCTCCGATGCCGAAGCTTATCCATTGCTCGGACACAGCTACAATAAGCTGAAAGAACAGGAGCTCAACCTCGGACTTGACCTCAAGGGAGGAATGAGTGTTGTTCTGGAAGTTTCTATTCCGGATCTCCTGATCGCTTTGAGCGATAACAACACCAATCCGGTATTTGTCAAGTCTATAGCAGATGCCCGTCTGGCGCAACGCAGTTCGACCAAATCATACGTCGATCTTTTTTACGATGCCTGGAAAAACAACAATTCGAGCAACCTCGAAATGTGGAGAATTTTTGACACCATGGAGAACAAAGGGAAATTCCCTGCGAAATCTTCTGATGATGATGTGGTAGCAATTCTTCGCAAAGAATCAGACGACGCTCTGAATAACACAGAGAACATTATCAAGAAAAGGATTGAGCCTTTCGGAGTAACACAGGCGAATGTTCAACGCCAGTCGATTTCAGGTCGTATCATCGTTGAATTACCGGGTGTGGACGATGTGGAGCGTGTTCGTAAAGTATTGAAAGCAACAGCGAACCTCGAGTTCTGGGATACTTATCGCACCGATGAAGTCTTCATGAAAATGTATGAAGTCTATGGCTCGATTGGAAAAAGAATAGCTCCCGACCTTTATTCGCAGGATCCTGATCGCTCAAGAAAAGATTCATTGATGATGGTGTCGTTAAAAGACACATCGCTCACTACCATTCAGCAAGACAGTGTTCGTATGGTATATCGTGACACTACCGTTCGTCCGGATAGTCTTCTTACCGAACAAGAACTTTCGCGTAAATACCCGCTTCGTAAACTTCAGTTGAACCCACAATCAGGATCAAGTGTGATTGGTTTTGCGCAAGTGAGTGATACTTCAGATATCAATCGCTACCTCAACATGGAGGAAGCGCGTTCTGTATTGCCTCCGGACCTTCGTTTGTTGTGGGGAGCAAAACCAGAAAAGAACACGGTTGCTCTTTACGGAATCAAAGATAAGAGCATGCGCGGCAAGGCAGAATTAGATGGTAAATCCATCATCGATGCCCGTCAGGATTTTAATATGATGACAGGTGAAGTGGAAGTCAACATGACCATGGATACCGAAGGCGCATCAATCTGGAGAGAAATGACCCGCAAAAATGCGGCAGATAACAATCGTCCGATTGCTATCGTGATGGATAATCTGGTGTTCTCAGCTCCGAATGTCAATGGTGAAATTCCAAATGGAAGTTCAGTTATCCAGTTCGGCAAAAGCGACGCCACGAATGAAACGAAATTGCAGCAAGAGGCAAAGGACCTTGCAGGTCTTTTGAAAGCCGGATCTCTTCCAGCCCCTGCAAAATTTATTGATGAAGTGACTATTGGTCCATCTGTAGGAGAGGAAAACATCAACGCCGGTATCTGGTCTTTCATCATCGCATTTGCGCTGATTCTGATCTATATGGTATTCTACTATGCATGGGCTGGCTGGGCAGCGAACGTGGCATTGATCGCCAACTTGTTCTTTATGATTGGTGCTTTGGTTTCCATCGGAGCTTCACTTACACTGCCTGGTATCGCCGGTATCGTGTTATCGATGGGTATGGCAGTGGATGCGAACGTAATCATCTATGAACGTGTGAAGGAAGAGTTACGTCTAGGCAAAGGAATTTCTGCTGCGATGAACGACGGTTTCTTGAAAGCGATGAGCGCGATCATCGATGGTAACGCTACTACATTGATTACTGGTATTATCTTGTTGCTCGTGGGAACCGGTCCTATTAAAGGTTTCGCAACCACCTTGATTATCGGTATTTTCACTACGTTGTTTACAGCATTCATCATTTCCCGATTGATCCTTTACCGTCGTCTTGAGAACAAGAAGCCAATTACTTTCTACAGCAAAATCACAAAAGATTGGTTCACCAATTTCCATTATGATTTCGTAGGCAACAGGAAAAAATTCTACATCATCTCATTGGTGATCGTGGCATTAGGAATTACTTCATGGGTTACCCGTGGATTTAACATGGGTGTAGAATTTGCCGGAGGTACATCCGCCAGAGTGAATTTTTCTCAGACAGTCAATCCGGATCAAGTGCGAAATGCACTAGGTGAAGTCCTCATTCAGGAGGATGGTAAGCCTGCTTCTTACATTGTACAGAGCATTGGTGGTGGTAACAAAGATTTCAAAGTCACCACTAATTATTTGATCAATTCAGAAAACGAAAATGTAGAAAATCTGGTTAGTGCAAAATTGGGAGAGGCTTTCGCCAAAATGGGAACCTCATACGAAATTGGTGCATCTTACAAAGTCGATCCAACAATGAGTGATGACTTCCGTCGTCAGGCGATCTGGGCCGGTATTCTCGCATTGATCCTTGTGGGTGCTTACATTCTGATCCGATTCAGAAAATGGGACTTTGCATTGGGTGCATCCGTTGCACTCTTCCACGATGCGATTGTCGTTGTCGCTGCATTTACCATCTTCAACGGTATTCTGCCATTCACTTTAGAAGTGAATCAGAACTTCGTCGGAGCAATCCTGACAGTTATCGGTTACTCTATCAATGACACGGTGGTTATCTTCGACCGTATCCGTGAATACTTGAAAATACGCAAAAACGAACCGATTGAAGGTACCATCAACGATGCATTGAACAGCACGATGGGCCGTTCTATCAATACGTCTATGACCGTATTGATCACATTGCTTGTCATGTTCATCTTCGGTTCAGACGATATCAAAGGCTTCTGTTTCGCGATGATTGTCGGTGTAATATCCGGGGTGTATTCAACCCTCTTTATTGCAACACCAATTGTTGTAGATATGCGTAAGCTTGTCGGTAAAAAGGAAGCTGCTGCTGAAGAAAAGCGCGCTGCCGCGGCAGTGACTGCATAATCAGAACAGCTCAACATAAAATTGAAAAAAGTCGTCCTTCGGGGCGACTTTTTTTTTAAGTCAACGAAACCAGCTTTCAGCGCGCAGCAAAGCGGCGATAGCTGAAATTACGAAGAGAAATGATCAGGATATGTTCAGAAGTGTTTTCTCTTCATTCTTGCGTGGCAAATTACTTTCCAGGCAAGATTACCGGAACGGATTCATTTCCGTCAAGGTTGTTTTCTGAGTCAGGCATGTAACTCCTCCTGACTTGTTTTCTTATTTGACCCGCCGGTTGAGTGGTCAAAGTATCTTCTGACGTTACGATCCCTAGTGAATAGAAGAGAGGAAGAAACCATCTCACTTTACTATCGGGCTTCTCCCTGTTGAGTGACGCTTTAAATGCCGTAAGGTTATTCACGTTGGTCGTTTTCAGAAATTGGATCGCATTGGCATATCCATATTGTTCATTGCTAAGAGGTGTTTTTGAACTGTTGATCTGTGTTGAATAATCTATATCCACCAAAGAATCCAATGTGAGTGAGTAGAGACATGTGTCGGAATAGAGAAAGTATTGCAATAAGAACTCATCATTGCCGGTGAACGGGTTAAAAGCAAATAATGTAATACGAAAAGTGCTATCGGATAAGGACGAAACAATGACCGGAAAATCCTTGAATGACAGCAGAATGGTCTTATCCAAAGTATCAATCAATGTAAACCCGGGGCTGGCATAACCGGTTGCGGAAGAGCTGATGTCTTCACTGAATGGAAGGAAATATTCGGGTGCTGAAATGGTGTCCTGTGATTGACAGAACAAAGTAAACAACAGAATGAATGCAAAAAGGGTTATACGCAACATAGAATGGATACGAATATAATTCACTTCAGACGGCTTGAGGCGGGTCATGATTCGGATTATTTTATACGACGCCATAAATCCGCATGAATTTTCATGGCCGTTTCTTGTAGACAAAATTTTGTGACATTTTTTTGTCTACAAACTTTTGTCTACAAGATTTTGGGGTCTTTTCCGGTCAAATTAATTTTTGGATCAATGTTTTAAAACATATCGACGCAAGACCTCTGTGGTTGCATGAAACTGCGATATAAAACGTTCATCCGAAAATTTTCCGATACTATTTTCGGATAAGATGGCTGACTGAAAAACGAATATTGCCGGCACATTGATTTCAAAATTTTTCCCTACAAAGGGAATTGGCTCACTTTATACAAATCAAAGCTCCCCAATCCGCTTGAGTGAAATCCGTTGTGCAGGATTCACAACGAGTGGTACTTTTTCCAGTACGGTATCGCTTTCTTCCAGTCCCCATGCGTCGATGTCGGAAAGACTTACGTGTTTAAGAGCCATATATGCGTTGGTGATAAAGCTATCGCGCACACTCAATTCATTGTCAGCAGAAAGGAATTTCTCCAAAACCACAAATTTGAAATCGTGCTCGTCGTTGTATTTGGAATACGGTTCTGGTTTCGTTTTGAGATCGATTTCACCACGCTGCACCATTTCATCTACGATGAAATTGAAGAAGTTGTGGACACGAGGCTGCACGCGGAATCCAAGACGAATGTTGACTTTGATGACAAGGTCATTACTCAATTCTTCCACATGGTATTCTCTGGCATAAGGATCGTTCGTCCGATCTACGTGAACAAACCAATAGATATCTGCACGTTTGGGTGTTTTGGCCAGAATACTCTCCATGATTTTTTTCTCGACCTGATGATTGAAGTTGGCCTTTGTCAGAAAAACGAGGTGAGTTGCAAATTTCGGAACACTGGTATCGGCGGAAAGTTCGCGTAATGTTCCTATGTATTCGTCCAGATCTTCAAACTGCAGAAAGTAATTGCTCATTTTCCGATACATGTAGGTGATCCACATCACATGGATCAGTATGAGGTAAACAATCACCATCATCCACGCTTCTTTCAGTTTCATACTGTTGGCGATGAAGAAAGAAAATTCAATGGTGATGAACACGGCGAAAAGTATTCCGACAGTCCATGCCGGCCATCGACGCTTGTACTCGAGGTAATAGGAAAGGAGTGTGGTAGTCATCATCATGGTGATGGTAATGAAAAAACCGTAGGCAGCTTCCATTTTTTTTGATTCGCCGAAGAAGATGACTACAGCGATACAGCCCGCATATAATAGCCAATTTACACTGGGAATATAGAGTTGTCCTTTCAGATCGGTAGGATATTTCGTGGCGACTTTGGGCCAGAAATTTAAGTTGATTGCCTCGCTGATGAGCGTGAATGAGCCTGTGATCAGAGCCTGGCTCGCAATCACGGCAGCACATGCGGCAATGATGATACCAGGTACCAAAAACCAATCAGGCATGATGCTGTAGAATGGGCTTCTCCCAGCCAATTCAGTCTGACCCATGATCCATGCGCCTTGTCCCATGTAGTTCAGAACGAGCGTGGTTTTCACCAGGATCCAACTGATCTGAATATTTTTTCTGCCCGCATGACCAAGGTCGCTGTACAAGGCATCGGCACCTGTCGTGCACAAAAACACTCCTCCCAGTAACCAAAATCCTTTGGGATATTCAGCCAGCAGATTGTAAGCGTAGATCGGGTTGATGCATTTCAGAATGGCGGGATGCTGTAGGATTTGGTAAATACCAAGAGCTCCGAGCATGATGAACCATACCAACATAATGGGGCCAAAAGTTTTTCCAACCAGTTTGGTTCCGTAGCGCTGGAAAATAAAAAGCATGGTGAGAATCGCGATGACAATAGGAATAACCGGAATATCTTCATTGAAAACCCGTAGTCCTTCAATGGCAGAAGACACAGAAATAGGAGGGGTGATCATTCCATCGCACATCAAGGTGCCGGCGCCTATCATGGCAGGCCAGAAGAGCCATTTACCCCGACGCTGAACCAATGCATAGAGTGAAAAGATACCACCTTCACCTTTGTTGTCGGCGCGTAAAGTGAGGAAGATATATTTGAAAGTAGTTTGACTGGTGAGGGTCCAGAAGACGCAAGAAAGCCCGCCATAGACCAGGTTTTCCGTGATAGGTTTGTCGCCAATGATCGCACTCATGACATACAAAGGCGAGGTACCGATGTCGCCATAGACGATTCCAAGTGTTACCAGAAGTCCGGCAGCACTGAGGCGTGTGGTAGTTGCGGATGACATTACAGTTTATTATGCGCTGCCGAAAGTATGCGCATGCATGGTGTAATTATCCGGAGCAAGCGAAATTTTTATAAATGCAATGGCATCTGCTATAGCCTAATTTTGTCGCATGAGTTCCGGTGAAATTCTTCTCATCTTATTTGTGTATCTGATGTTGTTTGGTGCGAAAGGCGTGCCTGCGCTTGCTCAGACGCTTGGCAAAGCGGTTTATCAATTTCGCAATGCATCCAAAGAAGTGCAGAATGAAATCATGAAAAGCACTCAGGATATCCGGAAGCAAGCAGAAATTCGATTGGATCAAATCGATAACGAGCCTGTGCAGGCAGCACCTCCTCCGAGAGTCTCAAAGCCTGTGGAACCCTCTTCTCCGCCAACCTCTTCAGAAGGTATGGAGTAATTTGAAAATATTTAGTTCACACAGATTCTCGCGAATTGAAAACCGGATTCTCGCAAATTTTAATTTCTGTAAATTCTGAAATTCATTCAGTGCATTCTGTTTACCACCACGTGGCGTGAAACAAAAATGAGCGAAGCGAATATTCGGATCTCAGACTTTCTCCGCCTTGCGTTCCCCGATCTGTTGTCGCCACATGGCGTAGTAAAGACCTTTTTCAGCCACCAACTTATCGTGGCTACCTTGTTCGATGATACGACCTTGCTCGAGTACATAAATACGATCAGCATACATCACCGTCGAAAGTCGATGCGCAATCAGGATCGTCATGATCTGCTGGGAGAAGTGAATTTGTCTGACTGTCTCAGTGATTTCTTGCTCAGTTATCGAATCAAGCGCAGAGGTAGCTTCATCCATGATGAGCAAATTCGGTTGACGCAGAAGTGCGCGCGCGATTGAAAGGCGTTGTTTTTCACCACCGGAAATTTTGATTCCACCTTCACCAATCAATGAGTCGATGCCATTGTCAGCTCGAGCTAATAATTTCTGACAAGAAGCTTTTTGAAGTGCGTTCATGATTTCCTCATCTGTCGCACCCGGTTTTACGAATTGAAGATTTTCTTTAATAGATCCGGCGAAAAGTTGTGTGTCCTGCGTCACCATTCCGATCTGTTCACGTAGTCCAATAGGATCAATTTCTTTTCCATCAGTGTCATCATATAGAATCTTTCCTTCGCTGGGCTGATATAAACCGACAAGTAGTTTGACCAATGTTGTTTTGCCGGCACCGGAAGGGCCAACAAATGCAATGGTTTCGCCTTTATTGACTTCAAAGGAAATTTCACTGACAGCGTTTGTATGTGCGGACTTATGTCTGAAAGTCACTTCATCAAATCTGAATTTATTGAGCGATCCGAGATGTACGGGCTTCATCGGACGAGGCTCCGAAGGCATATTCATAATGTCTTCAAAATTTTTCAATGAAGCTTGAGCTTCCCGATAGGTTGCAATCACATTGCCCATTTCCTGCAAAGGACCAAAAATGAAGAAGCTGTAGAACATAAGCGTCATCAGTTGTCCCATCGTGATCTGATCTCTGAACAATAAATAATAAAGAAGGAACACCAGGCTGGTGCGAAGAAAATTGACAGTGGTTCCCTGAACAAAACTCAGTGAGCGGATATACTTCACTTTACGAAGTTCGAGGCCAAGAATTTTGGAGGTCACATTATTGAGACGACCAATTTCTTGATTGGCAAGTCCTAGACCTTTAACCAATTCAATATTTCTCAGTGATTCTGTGGTACTGCCAGCCAGTGAAGTCGTTTCACCTAAGATGATTTTCGAAACAACTTTAATTTTTTTACTCAGAAGATTGCTGACAAATGCCAGCAGGGGCACAGTAGCAAGGAAAATAGGAGCGATGATCCAATGCACGCGGATGGCGTAGATCACAACGAAGATCACCCCAACCAGACTTTGGAAAAATATACCGATGAATGAATTGATGAATTTTTCAGAATCCGTTCTTACTTTTTGCAGTTTGCCAAGTGTTTCTCCACTCCGCTGATCCTCGAATACTTCGTAAGGTAGTTCCAATGAATGTTTGATTCCATCTGTGTACATGCGCGCACCAGTTCGCTGTATGACGACATTCGTAAAATAGTCCTGAAAGTTTTTGGCAATTCTGCTAACCATAGCGACCCCCATCGAAAGCAAAAGGAACATGAGCAAGTCATGTGAGAAACTATTCCAGTCAAAATTGTAGTCACTTTTGTGGATACCGAGTTTGTCGATGAGTTTACCGGTGATGAGAGGATCGAGCAAAGAAAAACATTGGTTAACAGCCGCCAGAAGCAGTGCCAGTGCAAGCAATTTACCTGACGGCCGGAGATATTGTAGTAGAATTTTTATATCAGAAAACATGGGGTGAAATTAATCGCAACGGTCGTGTGGTAAGATTGATTTGAGTTATGTTCCATGATAACAGTTCCAGGTTCAAGGTTTCTTGTTCCGGGTGGGCGAAGTGTTCACTAGAAACTTTGGTTCGCAGCAACTTGAAACCAGGAACCAGGAACTAGGAACTAGGAACTTGAAACTTGAAACCAGGAACTTGTAACATGGAACTTGAAACCCAAAGCTCGAATTACCCCTCATGCGAGTGGCGATACCAATGCTCAAACACCAGCAAAGCGTAAACAAGGTAGGCCAGTTCACTTTTGCCTTTTTTGTAAAAAGAATCCAGAACGCCTTGTATACTTTCTTTTTTCAAGTATTGAAATGACTTCAGGTTGTCACCTCCGAGCATGTCAAAAACCAGCTCTTTTAATTCATGTTGCAGCCAATGTTCGAGTGGAACTTCGAATCCTTTTTTCGGTCTTGTAAAAACGGATTCAGGCAATTGATCCCGAAAGGTGTCTGCCAGAATAATTTTCCTGCGTAGGCCATCGCATTTGAAGGATGGATCGAGAGAATTGGCAAATTCTACAATTCTGTAATCGAGGAAAGGCGCGCGCACTTCCAATGCATGCAGCATACTCATCATATCAACTTTGGTGAGCATATCATTGGCAAGTACAAGTTTTTGATCTGCCAGAAGCAGAGTATTGCAATCGTTTGGATCAATGTCTTGCACAAAACTGTTGATGCGGGCGCCTTTTCGAACTGCAATTTCCTGGGTCACCAGCAGTTCACACAACGATTCATCCGACCAGGAAGTCCAGTACATGTATCTTTCTTTGAGAGGCAATTCTAATCCTTGAGCGTATTTATTTAGTTGTCTAAAGCGATTGTAAACTTTTGAATTTCTGCTCACAGGTAATAAATCAATGAATGGAAGAAGAGTAGGAATAACCTTATTCAAGGTGCTGTTCCGCATTGATTTTTGAAGCGCCAGATGTTTATTGTATCCGCCAAAAATTTCGTCAGCACCATCTCCACTTAATGCGACAGTCACTTTTTGTTTTACAACAGAACATAGCAAAGAAACCGCTAATGAGCTGGAGTCTGCGAAAGGTTCATCGAATTGATTCCAAATGGAGGAAATTTCTTCAAAGAAATTTGAAGTAGAAATAGAAATGACTTCGTGATGACTACTGATATGATTCGCAACTTCTTTTGCGTATGTGGTTTCATCGAGGAATGGTTGATTGGAGAATGCAATAGAAAAAGTTGGAAGGCCGGGATGATTTTTTGCGGCAAGCAGCGACACAATAGATGAATCCACACCCCCGCTGAGAAAACAGCCAATCTTAACATCGGCATGCATGCGAATGTCCACGGCATCTTGCATCATTGCCTGAAGCTGAAATTGTAAATTTTCAGGTCGCTTTTCTACAGTCGATGAATGATCAGGATTGTACCAGGTGATTTCTTCCACTTTCCCTGAATGACATCTCAACAAATGACCCGGCTGAAGTTTGAAAATGTTTTTGTAAATACTATGCGGTGCAGGAATATAGGTGAGCTGCAGGTAAAGGGACAAAGAAACGATGTCAATTTCACGTGGGATTTTGTACGCAAGCAATCCTTTCAGTTCCGATGCGAAATTGATTTTTTTGTCGTCCTTAAAATACCATAGAGGCTTTTCTCCAAATCGGTCACGTGCAATGATCAGCTCATCTTTTACTTTATCATAAAATGCAAAGGCAAAAAAACCATTCAGTTGATTGAGCGCGGATGTATTGTCTCTTATTAATAAATGCAGTAGAACTTCGGTGTCACTGGTGGTCAGAAATTCCACTCCTTTTTTTTCGAGAGATGAGCGTAGATCCTGGTAGTTAAAAATTTCACCATTGAAAACAATCGTAAATCTACCGGTAACATCAGACATGGGCTGGTTGGCCTTGCTCGAGAGATCGAGAATTTTTAGTCTGCTATGACCGAGAATGCAGGTATTGAAATTTTTTAGGTCGAAAAAATCAGGACCCCGATGCCGCATTTTCAGAAGAGAAGTGTGCGTTTCATCTTCAGAGAGGAGTTCATCGCTGAGCAGTTGAAACTGGTATGATCCCGAAATTCCACACATAAGTTAAACTTCTTTTTTGAAAATGTAGCCTCCTTTGGTTGATCCTTTTAACTGTTGGCCTGTGGCATCCCAACTTCGATTCCAGATTTCCATCATATCATCTTTTATGATCATTCCTGTGCTGATCCAGGCCACTCCGGCAGTAGTGCTTACACAAGATTTTTCATTCGTGCTTCCCGAATAGGTCGATTGTTCTTTGTTGAATGCAAGAACAATTTCACAACCAATTTTTTCAACGATCACTTCCTGATCAAAACTTTCAAACATATAATCCCCTTCCTTCTTACCGATGAATCTTTCCGGATCGGGCATACTATAGATAAAAATGTTACTATGAGTATCATCCACCTTCACCACTTTATAAACCTGCTGACTAAATGGATTGTCTAGAGTAGCAGCCATCGACTGTTCTACATAAACATAGAAGACATTGTCGGTGGATTTCCAGATAGGAACCAGACGCATACGGATATCAAAAAAATCTTTGTCTTTTTGATTTTGTTCGTAGCTGCTGAAATTTCCATTCAGACATTTTTTCAGAAAAACGAAATGATCCATGCGTCGGTCATGATCCGTTGTTGCTTCAGTTATCGGTGAGGATTCAGTAGCCGAATCAATGGTTACCTTTTTTGTTTTGCAACCTGAGACACATAAAACAAGAATCAGAAGAGGCAGAAATAATCTTAAAAGCATGGGTGAAGAATATGTTGAAGCAACGTGCTTCATCAGGCGAATGTAATGTGCCTACAAAAAAAGCCACTGAACATCTCAGTGGCTTTTCAAATGTTATGTGGTTATAGTGAACTGATCACCGTATCATCAGAATCGATCCTTTCAGTTTATATGTTTCGCTGTTAAAACCTTTGATTCGTGCTACATAGTTGTAAGAACCGTTGGCAACATAATATTCACCAGTTGACTTGGTTTCTCCCAACCAAACGTCTGAAGGGTCTTTTGAAGTAAACACTTCGTCTCCCCAACGGTTGAAAATATGCATTTCATATTCAAGTACCGAGTTGGCGACTACCTGAAACACGTCGTTCACACCATCACCATTTGGTGTAAATGCTGTTGGAATGTAAAACACAGGTGGAGGAATAATATCGTAAGAACCATGATCTGTGCAACCGGCTTCATTGATGATGTGCATGGTAACAGTATATTCTTCTAATCCGTCAAATTCGTGTAACGGATTAAAATCAGTGCTGACATCTCCATCACCAAAATCCCAATCAATTTGACACTCAGGGCAAGCAGGTATCGGAGCTGCTTCAAACTGATATACGTTTTCACCCAGATTCAGCACATTGAAACTTGCTTCGATAGGCAAAACCGCAATTTCAATTGTTTCGCTAATCGCTCTTCCACAGATATCTTCCACAGTCAAAGAATAGACCTGAGAATTTTCCAGGAATTCTGAAAAATCACTTACATGAAGTCCATTGGTCCAGTTGTAAACAAATCCGCCTTCGCCGCCCGAGGCGAGTGCCCAGATATGAACTGAATCACCCGGACAGATGGCCGTGTCTTGTGCGGCCATAATAGAGATCGGAATATCCGGAATGTTGATGACAACAGCATCATTTGCAGATTCACCGCATAAATCCTGAACATGCAAAGACACTTCAACTGTTTCGTAAGTCTGAAGGCTATAATTCTGTGTATTGCTCATCGATGTGCCATTCACCATCCATTGGTAGGTAACACCACCACTTCCTCCGGTGTAATCACCAACAAACGCGTTGTTGGTGAGACAAGATGCGAAAATGTCTGGTCCGAGATCTGTTGTGAGTTCAGGATTGATAATCGTCACAACGGCACTTTCCGTATCTGATTGACCGCATACATCTGTTACTGTCAGATCTACAACGGTACTGCTCATATACGAAGTCGAGAGAGTTTCCCCGCTTCCGATATTGGCACCGTTGCTGGTCCAGGTATAATTCCAGTCGGCAGGAATACCGCTACCGCCAGAAAGTTCGGGATCCATATTGATTATGGTGGTGCAATTTCCTTCGAATGAATCAATGAGTGTAAGAACAACGGGCGGGCTGTCGATAGTCACCAATACATCCGCAGACATTGTTTGTCCGCAGTTGTCGCTTGCATGAATAGTCAAAGTTGCAGGTGCGTTTGCAGTTCCATTATAGGTATTTGACCATTGTGTCCAGTCTGGTATACCATTCAGATCCCATGAATAGCTATAATCAAAGCTGATGTATCCACCGCTTGCCTGAGCAAGGACGCTGAATGGTTGATTGCAAGGAGCATTAATGGTTGCCGGAACTGTGAGGAACATTTCAGGTGCCAACACTTCGACGTCAATGCTGTCTGTAATGCTGAATCCACAATTGTCGGTCATTTCAACGTAAACCATCCCCGCATTCCAGGTGGAGATCCAAAGAGTATTGGCATTGCCCCACAAAGTATTTCCCTGATCATCAGTCCAGACGAAGTTGTAAGGTTCAATTCCACCCTGACCGTTGGCATAGATATTTCCACCGAACCCATCACAAGTCATTGGCAGAATATTGTCCTGGTCGACAAGATCAAGCATCATCACGGGTGTTTGAAGCACGTCAACCGCGAACTGAGCGTCATCGCTCGGCATTCCGCACGTATCGCTCACTGTAACATAATAGGTAGTCGTAAGAGGTGGAGAAACATCAATGGTTGGTGTTGATTCTGATGTACTCCAGTCGTAATGATAAGCAGCGTAACCGCCAGTGATAATAGGTTCAAGTGTAGTGCTACCACCACTGCATATTTGTGAATCGAAACCTTCAACCACCAAAGGATTAGGAATATCTGCGATCACAAAATCAAAACTGGATGTCAACAATTCTTCGCCGCAATCAGCGATGTTTTCAATCTGAATATGTACAGTTTCAATTCCTTCTGTAAGACCATCTGCGAATGCGTCAAGAAAGAAAGAAACATCCATAACACCAGGCGCGAAAACAACTGAGTCAGGAAGTTCCGTATAGTCTACGCCATTGATTGCATCGCCGGAATAGCCAAGGTAAGCAACAAGTTCTGAAGTGGCATCACCGGTTGAAGGTCTCGAAAAAACAATGTGACCGTCACCACAATTTTCAAATAGTGTTTGTCCATCTGGACCAGCAACATCAAGTTCGAGTGATGCCTGAACAACTAAATTACTGGAAAACGAATCGCGTTGAAGAAAAACGCCTGAATCAAGACTACCGTCTGCACCGTCACAAACAGCCAATTTGATGTGATAAGTTAAGCCGCACTGCACAATTGCCAATGCTGTCAGCACGTCTGTATATCCGTCGTATTGCATGTAGTAAGGATCAGTGTACCAATCCGAAGTTGGATCGGTAGGCCAGGGCCAGCCATCAGCTTCACTGTCCTGATTGTAATATTCGCAATTGAGACATGGACCATTGTTGCCTACTCCGTTGTTAATGGTTCCAATGCCCACTGCCGAGGTAGTGCCGGGAATAATTGCAATGTTATCAGCATTATTCGAATAAGGTCCATTGATGCCAGGGCCACTAATAAAAAAGCCGAATACATCATTATATGGAGTGCTTGCATAAGTGTAAGTATCATATTCTTCAGATGCCCATACGTAGTTAAACCGCAACGTATCTCCCAGAGGAACGAAATCAAATTCAATAATCACCCAGTCATGAATCGTATTTCCCGGAACAGTTGCGGCTTCAACAATTGCTAATAGATCAGGATCATTTCCGTCCCAGCCACCGGCGCCAGCGCCACTCGTTCCGGCATTATCATTAGGTCCAACAATACTGTCGGCAATACCAGTAGACATCAAGAAACCTGACGGAATTGATAAATTGCAACTTGGACATTCAAAACCACCAACAGAAATGCTATTCACGGCAGCTGATCCGCCATTATAAGTGATATTCGAAACAGTAACATTATCACCCAAAAGCACTTCCTGGACATATTGTTCAACGGTAAGGTTACTGTTAACCGAAAATTGAGTCCAGCCGTGCAATCCGATGGTGAAGACAGAAATGATGAGTAGTAGTTTTTTCATTTGGAATGTCTATAGCTTATTTCAAAGACTACCTCAATGTGAAAATCGTTGCATCAACAAAAATAGCGGTTCTTGTATTCCCGAAGGTTTTGTTGGCAGTGAGTGTTAAGGTGATTCAAACCAAGGCGAAGGTAACCAAGATATTCCGCTCTGCGTCGTAATTTTTCAAAGTTGATTGGTCTGTTATGAGCATAGTTTTGGGCGCATCAATTCTGTGATCAATTTAACGTTTCCAATTCACCTTTATATTTCTCCATGAAAGAAGGCTCATTGCAAGACCCACTTGGATTTTGTATCAAAGAATATTTCCAGACAGGTGTGGATAAACCCATGCGGTCCTGGATCAATGAAGTAGAAGAACCTCTGCTTTATCCATCTTCTTTTTTTCGAACTGAAAAAGACATGAGCGATGTGGAAAGGGCGGCTATCGCATATTCGCAGGGCAGTGTGCTGGATGTAGGAGCAGGTGCCGGTTGTCACAGTGTTCTTTTGCAGGCATCCGGTGTGTCGGTGACAGCACTCGAGTCATCCTTGCATGCGTGTGAAGTGCTAAAAAAGCGTGGATTGACCGAAGTCGTGAATATTGACATTATGGAATTCTCAAGCCGAAAATTCGACACCATTTTACTTCTGATGAATGGATTTGGAATTGCCGGAACTGAAAAGGCACTTCCCGGATTTTTGTCACATTTGAAATCTTTATTGAAAGAAGGCGGCAGCATTCTAGGGGAATCAACAGACATATTTTACATCCATGAGATAGAACAAGGGGCTGCATCCATCGATCTCTCAAAAGGATATTATGGCGAAGTGGAGTTCAAAGTGCGGTTTGGAAGTCTGGAAACAAAATTTCCGTGGATTTATCCGGATGAGTATATGTTGGAAGAAGCTGCAAAATCGGTCGGATTGGGATTTGAAGTGCTGACGAGGGGTGATCGGTATAATTTTCTGTGCAGTCTGGCAGTGTGAGAGTGAGTTTGAGTTTTGAGAGGGCAGCTCGGCATTTGGAGCTAAAGTCTCTTATCTCACACTCACTCTGTTCCAGTGAGAGTGAGTATGAGTTTTGAGAAAGCAGCTCCGCCATTCAGAGCTAAAGTCTCTTATCTCACACTCACACTCACTCTGTTCCAGTGTGAGAGTGAGTTTGAGTTTTGAGAAGGTGGCTAGGCAATTGGAGCTGTGGTCTCTTATCTCACACTCACACTCACTCTTTTCCAGTGTGAGAGTGAGTGTGAGTTTTGAGAAAGCAGCTCGTTTCACGTCATACCACCCCGATATTTGCGCCCGCAAAAAAAACATTATGATCAACTGTGCAATCATCGGCTATGGCTATTGGGGACCCAACCTGGTCCGCAACTTTTCTTCCACGCCGAATGCGGCTGTGAAAACGGTCGCTGACTTAAGGCCTGAACGACTGACTATCGTGTCAAAAAATTATCCCACCATCAACGTTACGAGTGATATTGATTCCATCTGGAATGATAGCAGTATTGATGCGGTGATCATTGCAACGCCGGTTTTTACCCATTTTGATCTGGCTAAAAAGGCGCTCAATTCCGGCAAGCATGTATTGCTGGAAAAACCTATGACAGACACTGTTGCGCATGCGGAAGAACTGATCGAATTAGCAACGCTAAAGGGCAAAGTTTTGATGGTAGACCATACGTTTTTGTACACTTCGGCGGTGCAAAAAATGAAAAACCTGATTGAGAATGGAGATATCGGCACAGTCAAATATTTTGATTCTACCCGCATCAACCTTGGTCTGATTCAGCAAGATGTGAACGTACTTTGGGACCTTGCTCCACATGATATTTCAATTCTCGATTATCTGATGCCGGAAAAACCACGCAGTGTGCAGGCGACCGGAGTGAGTCATATTCACAATGGAATGGAAAATATCGCATACCTCACAGTGAACTACGGTTCAGATTTTATCGCGCATTTTAATTGTTCGTGGTCATCGCCGGTGAAAATCCGCATGATGTTGCTGGGTGGTGATAAAAAGATGGTCGTGTTCAACGACATGGAGCCTACCGAAAAAATTAAAATTTACGACACTGCCCATGAAGTGAGCACAGATGAGGAAAAGCAAAGGGTGTTGGTTGATTACCGTGTTGGCGACGTTTATATTCCAAAACTCGAAATGAAAGAAGCGTTGGGAGGAATGGCGAAAGATTTTATTCAGTGCATCGAAACCGGTGCCACGCCACTT
>JANOVT010000066.1:0-6049 GCA_031417525.1 Flavobacteriales bacterium
CCTATCAATGGAAAGTGAATGGAGTGAATGTGGGAACAAACTCTTCTTCCTACACTTCGACGACCATCACCAGCGGTCAAGTGGTGACATGCGTTATGACATCCAACTTGCCTGGCGCTACAGGTAGTCCGGCAACATCGAATAGCATTACCATGACCATTAATTCTGCTGCTACTCCAGCTGTTTCGATTGCACTGACAAGCGGAAGCAATCCATCCTGTGCAGGAGCATCCACCACATTTACTGCTACACCAACAAACGGAGGAACACCATCCTATCAATGGAAAGTGAATGGCGCAAACGTGGGAACGAATAGTTCAACCTACACCACGACTTCTTTAACCAACGGACAAATAGTATCGTGTGTGATGACTTCGTCACTTGCATGTGCAAGTCCTACGACAGCAACAAGTAACAGCATCACAATGACCATCAACGCATCGGTGACACCTTCTGTGAGCATTGCAATTACTTCCGGTACCAACCCAAGTGCTTCCGGTGCATCAGTCACATTCACTGCAACTCCTACCAACGGAGGAACAACACCAGCCTATCAGTGGAAAGTAAATGGCACGAATACAGGAACAAACTCAGCAACATTCACCACAACAACCCTGACGAATGGACAGATCGTAACATGTGTGCTCACGTCGAACGCAACGTGTGCTGTGCCTGCCACAGCGACAAGCAATGGTATCACGATGACCATCACAGGAGGATTGGTATATTGTTCAGGCACAACAACCACAACAACCTATGAGCGCATCACGAATGTGACCATCGGAACGATCAACAACACGACAACCAATTCGTCGTACTCTGACTATTCAGCACTATCTACCAACGTATCAGTTGGTATTGCATCTTCCATCACAGTCACATTGGGAAGTGCATACGCGAGCGACCAGGTCTTGATCTGGGTAGACTGGAATCGTGATTATGACTTCTTAGATGCAGGAGAAAGTGTTTACACATCCGCAGCGGGTGTGGGGCCATTTACTACAAACATCACACCTCCTGCCGGAACAACCAACGGAGCAACCAGAATGCGTATTCGTTTGACCGATTCCGCTTCAGGACCCAATTTCACTTCCTGTGGTGTTTCTACCTATGGTGAAGTCGAAGATTATACATTAACTGTTGTGACCGGTGCTATCACTTATTGTGCAGCCGGCACTACCACGATTACGTATGAATACATCAGCAACGTGACTATGGGAAGTATCAACAACACAACTGCTGCATCATCTTATTCTAATTATTCTGCAACATCGACGAACGTTGTTGCTGGCGCAGGCACAGCCATTTCTGTTGCTATCGGTAACGGATACACCAGTGACCGGGTATTGATCTGGTGTGACTGGAATCGCAATGGCACATTGACAGATGCCGGAGAAGCAGTCTATGTATCAGCTACAGGTGTTGGTCCACATTCAACCACGATAACTCCACCAGCTGGTACAACGACCGGATTGGTAAGAATGCGCATCCGACTCACCGACACAGGTTCTGGTCCAAATGTGACACCATGTGGAAATTCATCTTACGGTGAAGTGGAAGATTATTCTTTGAATGTTGTGGCAGCATCTGAAATGGCGAACAACACCATTGAACCTACTCGTGATCTACAACCGGTGTTTGATTTCCGTCAAACAGAACAACTCGAGATTTTCCCTAATCCAAACAGAGGAGTATTCACAGTTAAATCTGTAAATCCCGGAACATACTATTTGATGAATGAAACAGGACAACTCGTTCAAACCATTTCATTGAATGCAGAGAACAATTACCGCGTGAATGTGGAAGGAATCAGCAATGGATTTTATATCCTTTCCGGACAAAATAAATTCGGTATTGTGAAACAGAAAATTGTGGTGACGAATTAATTTTTCTTTTAAATAAAATTGAAAAGGCTTCCATCTGGGAGCCTTTTCTTTTTGAGGTAACATATCCTGATCTGTTCTCGCAGATTTGCGCGGATTTAAGCAGATTTGCGCAGATTTTTTTTTAATTCAGCCGTTTGATGGATGAATGCATGAATTTGATATATAGCTTAATCTTTTACTGGATTTACGTATACTTCGAAAGTCAAAATCTGTAGAATAAATCTGCGCAAATCTGCTTAAATCCGTGCAAATCTGCGAGAACAAAAAGGCCGTAGGCCGCTTCTGCAACAATCCGCAACTCTATCTACTACGATGTGGCGAGAACTGATCAGGATACCTTTCAGAACATGGTTTGCATTGAGCGATTTTATGTTGAAGCTAATTACCTGAATCCATAATGCACTCTGCATCTATCAAACAAGGGGTAAGAATCTAGTCTTCGCCCCATTTGTTCAATTTCACAAACAATATAAATGGACACCCTTATTCCTTCACGAGTTCTTCCTTCCTCTCAGGCAAGATGAATTTTTCAATCCTATATAACAGACCCGTTTCATCCAAATACTTCCACTCTCCTATTCTCCTGTTTTCGTGATTGTATGAACCGTAAGATTTAATCTTCGGCTTTGGTAATGGCACGTTTGCCCAATCATAAAATAGGATACCTTCAGAATCAACGGACAGTTCATGATAGGTAACCGCATAATGAACATAATCTTCTTGATTATATCCATAAAAATGCTTGAGTATATTGTTGGAGTATTGAACGCAGATTGAATCAAAGCCAGAAGGATTAGGAGATTCAAAAATGGAAACATCACCCAATAAAGCAAATCCAAAATGAGGGAAATCCTGAGCCAGCATTTTTGTCATCGACATTGGAGTGTTTGATGCTGAATCTTCACTTCCATACTCCTTGTAATAAACCCAATCACCTTCCTTTTTGTACTCGACGAGCGGTGGTGTATTATAAAGTGCTGGTAATGATGAATAACGTGATCTTCCTCCTTGACCGAAAATATCATTTATTGAGACCCGATTGTCGCGCGCAGCAATGGCCGCATCGTTCAATGCAGTAAGTTCGATGTTTTGAAACCACATCAGATTTCCCGGATTGTGAATTCGCTCATGACCAGTTGCCAATAAACTTCCGGTGGTAGTGTACACTTCCGTCCATACCTGCACTGAATCAATTGGTTTGCGAATCCAGGTAAGTGAATTTTCCAGATCATAGTTCGTCTTTGTCACAGCCTTTCCGTCTTTAAAGAGAATTTCTTCAATCAGTTTTCCCTCGCGACTGAAGCGTTTGCGAACACCATTCAGTTTGTCGTTGCGCCAATTTTCGGTACGACATAAATTATTGGTTCCTTGATAGTATTCCATCCACTGACCGGTGCGTTTATCGTTTTCATAATAACCCACAATCCATGGCAACTCGCTGCTGTAGTTTTGTTCCCAGCGCCCATTGAGATGTCCGTTTTTGCCTTCACCTTTACACCACACATGGCGCTCCGCTTCTGATGCACCGCGACCTGTTCCGTCATTTTCGAAATAGGCCGTAAACTGTCCCGGCTTTTGTGGAATCTCATATTTGTTTAATGCAATAAAAGCATCAGCCGGATAAAAATCGTAAGCACCCTGGATCAGTTTTAGTTCTTCCAAAGACAATCCGCTCGTTTCCTGCCAATTCAGAAGTTCATGAAAGTGGATGTCCTTTACCCATGCGTAATTATCGGATGCGGAAATCTCTCTTGCCAATGCTTCATAACCTGTTTGCTGCAACAGATAACCCACAGCGCAATGTGTGTTGTTGTGATCGATAAAAACGGGAATACGTTCCTTACAATCCTTGTTGATCGGAAAATTTCCTGCAAGACGATATTCGTCCAGCAGATTGATCAACAAAACTCTTGATTCATATTGATCTATATTCAATTGATCAACCGGATTGCTGTTCAAAATAGGAATCACACATCCAAGATGTGCCTGAACATATTCAGCATCGGAATGAAAGTGTCGTGCTTCACCGACTGGTGCCTGTGACGAGTATTTTTTCCAATTGAAATTGAAAGTGCAAAGTTGGTCATAGAAGTTTTCTGCAGTGATCTGCTGCACGACGAGCAGAAGCAGTATTGAGGTGAATTGTTTTTTCATGTTGTTGTTGATTTGAGACCAAAGTTGTGCGAATGGCATCGGCTTCAAAAGGAGGACTTGGTGAAAGGAGTTTTTCACTTCGTGAAAGCAGGTTAGCTGACCTAGATGATTGATTGAATCAATTTTTTTTCAGCATTGATCACATTCGTCGGAAAAGCGGTTTTGAGTCGATAGGCTTGAATCAACGGAAGAATTTGTGATTCGCACTTTTTTGAAACTACAAAGTTTTAAATGATTGTCCGCAAGACTGCCCTTTTGCTGGTAAAATGAACACTAATTACTTTCCATTCTTTTTCTTATCGCAAGGTTTTATTCGGTTTATTGCGTTAATACCTTCTTTCTTTTTTTCTTGAAAAAAAAAGAAAGAAAAAATTCAAGGCTGTTGCGAAAATTCTTGAAATCCACGTCACTTCCGGGCCAGGCAAACCCAATCCCTTCGGGACTCGCTTTTTCAAAAATGGTTTACCAGTCTTTGAACATTGGATTTAATCTTGACATTTTTGAAATCGCTCGTCAAACATGGGTTTGTCTTTTGCCCGTTCCCGAAACTTCGGGATCGGGATTTCTACGGATTTTCGCAAAGGCCATTCCCCAACCGCGGAGCGCATCTTTTGTCCTCGTTGAATGGACCGGGGGATGATTGCGGACAAACATTAAGTTTTATTTTACTCTTCTGCGCGCACGACATTTCGAATGGAGAAACCGATAAGTATGATGAACGTAGATTTAAGAGCCTTCGGTTTCACCAAGAACACCAAGCGCGGAGCTTCCAATTTAGTTTCTTGCGGAAGCGCACAGACGAAATTTCAGAATTCGAGAAAATTTTCTTTGTGCCTTTTGTGCGGTTTTTCTTTGAGTTCTTTGTGGTTTCAAGCCTATGCTCTCAAAGCCATTAATCAGAAAAAATCTTTCGCATAAAGTGTCGTCGCCGACAAACTTTTTCAACATAAATTCTTCTTCCCACGACATTTTCAATTCTGGAAAAAGACAAATCACCTATTCAATCTGTTCATTCTCAACAACGGCTTGAAACTTATCAACGTGCTGTCCACAAAGTACGTGTGTACAACTTTGGAGGGCGTGAAACCGTGAAACACCTTGTTTCACTATACTTTCGTTCCCATCAAGACAACCTACACATACCTCGGTCACAGCACATTTCTCATAGAAATGGACGGTACAAGGATCATTTTCGATCCTTTTATTTCGCCAAATCCGCTCGCAAAAGATGTGGACGTCGACGCACTCAAATGTGACTACATCATTCTCTCGCATGCTCATTTAGACCATACGGCGGATGTCTAAACCATCGCCAAAAACAACAACGCTATCATCGTTTCGAACTATGAGATAGCCACTTATTACGGAATGAAAAAGCATCGCTACCATCCGATGAATACCGGTGGACAGTGGGACTTTGGAAAGTTTCGCGTTAAAGCCATGAATGCCGTGCACAGCAGTGTGTTTTCTGATGGCACTTATGGCGGCAATCCGAATGGTTACATCATCAGCAACAGCGAAACGAGTTTCTATTATTCGGGTGATACGGCTCTCACTCTGGATATGCAACTGATCGGTTCCTATCACAAAATTGATCGCGCGTTTTTATGTATGGGCGACAATTTCACCATGGGACCCGATGATGCGATGATCGCTTCGGATTTTATTCGATGCAATCAGATTACGGGAATGCATTTCGATACATTCCCTTACATCAAATTGAGCCACGAAGAAGTATTTAAGAAATATGAAAACGCAGGTAAAAAACTGATCCTGCCGGAGATAGACAAAACATACGATCTCTGAAAAATAAAGAGACTCGTTCACTAGTTAAGCAACCAAGTCAATAAAATAACATGGGTAAAATCATCACAATTGCCAACCAGAAAGGTGGCGTAGGAAAAACCACCACAGCCATTAATCTGGCAGCAGCACTGGGTGTTCTGGAATACAAAACTCTGCTGGTCGTTGCCGATCCGCAGGCATACGCAACCTGTGGTGTTGGTATC
>JANOVT010000067.1:0-5605 GCA_031417525.1 Flavobacteriales bacterium
CTTTCTATTCAAACACTGGAACTCAAACTATGGGACGAAATCTTATCAAACAGCACGAGCCGTATGATGGGAGACTATCACGTACGGTTCTGTGAGAGGCTTAGGGGTGAAACTCCCCTTTGCCTACTCGGCGGTTTCAAGCACTTGAATGATTGCCGAATATTCGAATGGAAATATTATTTGGATTACATTTTCTGGTAAAAAAATAATCAAGCTTCGTTGACTTGCTTAGTAGAGATTGAAATTGTTCTTCTATACATTTGGAACATCCATGGGAATTCAAAAAGACCTCAAAGAACTTACAGATGCTAACGTTATTTCTGCAGAAATAGCAGAGAACATCACACGGTATTATGCTGGAAAAGCGGGCAACAATCAAAATCGATTGCTGGTTGCATTCGGCGTGTTAGGCGCTTTGCTCGTTGGCCTGGGTGTCATATTGATCGTTGCACACAATTGGGATGAATTTGAGCGCAGCACAAAAACATGTTTCGCATTTTTGCCTTTACTCATCGGTCAAGTTTTTTGTTTTTATACCCTCTTCCGAAAAAGAGATAGTGCATCCTGGATCGAAAGTTCTGCCACCTTTTTATTTCTGGCAATCGGTGCAAGTATTTCATTGGTCAGTCAAGTATATCATATTGAGGGCAATCTTTCTTCCTTTCTGCTCACGTGGATGTTGATTGCACTTCCGCTTATTTACATTATGAAGTCGCAGGCAGCAGCAATGCTTTACATCGTTGGCATTACCTGGTTTGCGTGCGAAGCGGGATATTCAAATCACCGGTCACCGCAAGAAATGTGGTATTGGATTTTGCTGCTTGCAGTAGTTCCGCACTATGTCATGAAGATCAAATCAAATCCGGATGGTAACGCACTTGTTTTTTTGCATTGGTTTTTTCCTTTATCACTTGTGATCAGTCTGGGCACTTTGGAGCACGACTTCAACGAATCATTCACGCTTGTTTTTATTTTCCTCTTTGCATGCATGAGTATACTTGGCGATTTACCATGGCTTCAGCGCAGGCATACCGCAGCGAACGGCTACCTCGTTCTCGGTTCATTCGGCAGCACGGTCATGTTGTTTCCACTGAGTTTTGCTTCTTTCTGGGAAGAAATCAGAAGAGATCATTTTGATCTGAACATGTATTCTTCTGCTGAATTTATCGGCACGATTTTACTTTTTCTCACAGCGTGTTATTTATTGTGGAGATTAAAAAGATCGCAGGCATGGAATGAAATGCGCCCTTCGTCGTGGATGTTTTTGGTGTTCACGATTATTTTTCTGATTGGCTTGTATGAACCAATTGCCGTGGTGCTCACGAATTTACTTCTGCTGGCCACCGGCGTTGTCACGGTATTCTTAGGAGCCAAACGAAACCACCTTGGGTTACTCAATTACGGATTGATCATCATCACAGCATTGGTCATTTGTCGTTTCTTCGATACCGACCTGAGTTTTGTGATTCGAGGTTTGTTGTTCGTAATAGTCGGTGCCGGATTTTTTGCAGCCAATTATTTAATGATCCAAAAACGCAAGACCCATGAAAAATAAAAAGATATTGTGGATCGCTTTTGCTGCTGTGGTATTGGTGCAATGGTATGTGCCCGCTTCGATGATTTTTGAAAGAGAACACATTATTAAGTATGGCAAAGAATGGAAATTCAATACCGAACCGGTCGATCCGAATGATGTCTTTCGAGGCAAATACATCCAACTTCGCTTTTCAGATTCGGATGTAAAAAACACTTTGGACACTATACCCGAAGACACACATGAACTCTATATACGATTAGTCGAGGACACCAATGGTTTTGCGATTCCATCCGAAGTATTTCTTGAAAATCCCGGAAATGGTGAAGACATTCTTCGGGTAAACATTCCTTATTGGGGTGGAAGTATCAACAAGCTCGTTGATGGAGTAGAAGAGGAGCGCGTCACGTTCGATTATCCATTCGAACGGTTTTACATGGAAGAAGGAAAAGCAGGTCCTGCCGAAACAGCATACAATGAAAGACGTGTTGATACCTTATCTCAAACCTGGGCAGTGGTGTCGATCTTAAATGGAAATGCAGTCCTCTCCGACGTAATGATCGATGGAAAATCTGTGACTGAATTATCTGACGAATGATTTCTGACATCTGTCCTCTGACTTCTTTCTTCTGCATGTATCTTGACAGAAGACAGATGACAGAAGTCAGAACGCGAAACGGCTCTCACCTCTCACCTCTCACCTCTCGCCTCTCACCTCTCACCTCTCACTTCTTGAAATGCTTCCTAACCAACTCCCCAAATACACTCATCACCAGGTCGCGAGTCTGGCATGGGCAATAGGCTCTGCGCCGCTGCTGAAAAACAACATCAAAGGGTTGGAATTATTCGATGAAGAACGATGTGATGAATTGTTTTACTCGCACGAAAAATGGCTTGCAGATTTGGACGCTGATCCGTCGCCGCTGATTGAATGGTTGGATCGGGATGTACAAAAGCTACTCGGACATCGTTTCGAATCGCTGCTGGCATTTTTCTTTTCGAACAGTCCACAGTTCAACTTGCTTCATCGAAATGTGTTGCTGATGCAAGACAAAAACACGCGCGGCGAGATAGACTTTATCGTCGAAGATTTGGAGAACCACGAACTATTGCATATCGAAGTGGCGTGCAAGTATTACATCGGCCAACACAACACATCTGCCTGGAGAGATTGGATAGGTCCGAACGGGCATGACAGTCTGATGTTAAAAATGGAAAAACTGCATCAACAGGTGCGGATATTTTCAACGGTTCCCGGAAAAATATTTCTCGAAGAAAACAAACTTGCGCAACCGAATTCGATGGTGTTGCTGAAAGGATTTTTCTTTCATCACTTCAGCAGGATGCAACACGCCGTTCCACCGGTGGACGCGCATCCACATTACAATTCGGGCTGGTATATTTTCGATCACGAACTCTCGGTGTTCAATGACTCCATCTCACAGTGGCTGGTCCTTCCCAAAACCTATTGGACGTGTCCCTATCGTTTTCCCGTTTCACAAATTCCTGTTTTGTCCGGAAAAGAAATGACGGAAAAAGTGCGGGCAGAAATTCAACGCACGCAAAAAGCACAAATGGTCATGCAGGTGAATGTGGAGGGAGGGATGGTGATGGAAGTGTCGAGAGGATTCGTTTGCAGAATGGAGAATTGAGAATGGAGAATTGAGAATGATGAACACGATTGAAAGTAGCGGCAGAAAATTTTCTGCCAGCGCCGTTCGGTAGCTGGAAGCTGGATGCTGGATTCTGGAAGTGAGAAGTGAGAAGAGAGAGCCCTGCCGCGTACTGACCTCTGACCTCTGTCCTCTGACCTCCGTTGAGATACCAACAGAAGTCAGAACCCTGTCGGACAAACTAATCTGGGGACCCAAATTTCCCCCAATTCTCACCTCTCACTTCTCACTTCTCGCTTCTGAACTAAATTCGCACCGAAATGAGAATCATCGCCCAGATACCACATCCGCAGATCAAAATTTCCATCATGATGTACAATGAAAAATACATCATCGAGATGGAGGCTGGTCAGTACAAGCAGACCTATAAGATCAGTGCGGACAGTGTAGCCGGTGTGGAAGGTGTAAAGGCGCTGTGTACACCCGAGTTGATCTCCGGAACACTGCAGCGGTTTTCATTGATGCACAACGATTTTTCCATTGCTTTCAAATCCTTATCCAATTCATAGAATATGCTCGCAAAAATTTCATTGACCCTTTCGATTGTCCTTTCCATACTTGTTGGTTTTTTGTTGTACAAAACATCGCGCAATACCTCCGTTGTTGCAGAAGGTGACGCACCGGTTGAGGTAGCCGCTGCATTTGCCGGCGACTCGGCAGCACGTCCTACCGTGCTGGCGTATGTCAATGGCGATTCACTCAATACGAAATATGAATTCATCGTGGAGAAATCCAAAGATCTGGAGATTAAAATGAAGGCGGCGGATCAGCGGGTGAGAGAAGCATTTGGATCGCGCCAGCAGAAGTATGATCAGAATATGCAATATGCGCAAACACATCCGGATATGCCCGAGGATGAGGCGATGGCTATTCAGGCAGAGATCGAACAATTGCAGGCAGAGATGGACGGCATTCAGGAGCGTGAGGTAGGAACGCTGAAAAAGAAAGAGACAGAGCTGCAGGTAGAATTGTTGAACCGCGTCAACAAATACCTGAAGGAGTATACCCGTCAGCGGGGAATAGATTATGTGATCAATCAGCAGAGCGAATTCAATCTGATCTTGTACGGCAACAATGCGTATGATGTCACCAGTGAAGTGATCGCCGGACTGAATGCAGAATACAGAGCAGAGAAGGAGAAAAAATGACACTCGCAGCACAAAAAATAAAACAGAACATTGCAGAGTATATCATCTTCCTGTGGCAGATGGAAGACCTCGTGCGTGCGGTGAATTTTGATGAAGGCGCGATCGATTCGTTTGTGCATTCATACGCACCGGAAGGCGAAGCATTGGAAGAAGAAAAAAAATGGTTTTTGCAATTGATGCTCGACATGAAAAAAGAAGGCGTGGAGCAGCGCGGGCATATTACCGAGGTACACGAGTTGATCTTCGAACTCAACTACCTGCACAATACGATGGCCAATCTGGTAAAAGACAAAACCTACGTGGACCTCTACCACAAAGCGCAGCCGAATATCAAAGAATACATGGAGCGCACCGACGGCAAACAAACAAACGATGTGGAGATCTGTCTGACGGCACTCTACGGCATGTTGGTGCTGCGCTTAAAAAAAGAACCGATCTCCGACGAAACAACCGCTGCCATGCAGACTTTTAGCAATCTACTCGCCCGACTGGCTTTTCATTATCGGCTGATGAAGCAAGGGGAAGTGAATTTTTCGTTGAATTGATTCCTGGAATTTATTTTTAATCAATTACTCTTTCAAATATTCCTATTACACTAAAGGTCTTTTCATTTATTGAATTTGGGTCAATTACAATATCTTGATATGAGGCATCAAATGACTTTGGTTTAAGAATTATTTTTTCATGTTGCCAACTTTCCTCGTTAATAGCTTTTTGACTGTAATATTCCTTGAATGTATAGCAAGAACCATAATCTATATCACGATGGTCGTAATACTCAGCAATGACCATTAAGCCATTTCTACTACCACCATAATACCTTTTAAACAAAGCTATTTGACCATCTTGTACAATTTTGTTCATGGAGTTACCAATTATTTTGCACGCAAAATGGTCTTGTGTGATTTTTACACCATCAGGAACTAAAATGAAATTTTCTTCAGGTTTACTGTCATTAAATTTAAATTCACCTGCAGCAACTTTTAAGGAATATAATGGGACACTATTTTCAAAGGGAATCAACTTAATTTCTCTTGACTCAATTGTCTCAATTATCTTATTTTCATTAAATAAATAGATATGCTTTTTGAAATAATTTCGTAAATTTTCGTCGCATACATAAATGTAGCAACCTAGTATGCCTCTAAGCACAATAGTTTTATAAATATTTATTACATAGTCTTTCAGAATTGCGTTATCCCTTATGGTTGCCGTGCCATTTCTGTCTTTATAATTTTCCTTGACTATCT
>JANOVT010000068.1:0-28158 GCA_031417525.1 Flavobacteriales bacterium
CACAAGTATTGATTTGTCTTCGAAGATCAATTGTTTTCCATCTTGCCGTGTAACCACGAATTCTAGCTCATAATCCAAAAAAGTTTGAGATGCTCGCAATTGGATTTCAATAATGGCTTTGAGTTCTTGCGGACCAAAAACGGTAAGTTTCGACTTTCTTCCGAGAAGATGCATACTCGAAATAAAACCCATCAATCCGAGATAGTGGTCTCCGTGCAAATGTGAAATAAACACATAATTAATGCGCTGCATTTTGACTTTGAATTTGCGCAACTGCATCTGTGTGCCTTCGCCGCAATCAACGAGAAAAAACTTATCATGAAGATTCACAACCTGTGAAGACGGATTGTGTTTGCCTGTTGGCGCTGCTGCGCCGCATCCCAGTATGATAACTTCAAAGGTCATATAAAAAAAAACCGTCCTGAAATGCAGGACGGTCAAAGTTGCATTAATTGGAGCTTTCTATCTCTGAACAATCATTCTTTTCGTGAGTTTTTTATCTCCAGATTGAATAGAATAGAGATAAATACCTGTTTCCATTGTTGAAGTCTCGAGCTTCAGCAAATTCTCACCCTTTTTTCCTTTGATGTTTTTTGAGAAAACTACTTCTCCCAGCAAATTAATGACATCAAAATTGACATCTTCAGAATGTGAAAGATCAAATCGAATATTGGTATAATTAGAAGTAGGGTTTGGCGAATTCTGCTGAAGATTCAATGAGAATCCTGTAGTTTCAATGACTGCGATTGGTTCAGTAATTACAAGAGTATACCCCGGAAAGCTATATGGGATGGAAAATACATTTGAAAATACATTTGCGTAGGCTGTCACCCAAATCTGAACATCATATGTACCAACAACAGTTGGTGTTCCGATGATATCGCCGCAGTATGCATTACCTGGATAAAACATGCAAGGATCTGGAGAATCGCCATTGTTGTTGCATGTTACATTCAAGCCTATTACAGAAAGTTGAACGTCGGCAAGTCCGTTAAAAATAGTAATGCTGTCCAGACTGATTGAATCTATACCAAGACCTGCGAAGGTATTAGTGGGGTCGATATCGCCAACTGTCATTGGACATTTAACGAAAACGATGTCACTGTAAGGCTCGCCAAGTGTTGCAGCTTCAAAATTTTCACCTAGAGTTGGATCTGGTGAAACTCCGAAAGTGGCGCTTCCCCAGTCGTATGCTGAAGGATCGCACTGTGCAAGTGTGGTAAAAGGTAAAAAACTAAATATGACTAAGTAAAGTAAATTTCTTTTCATATAAAATTAAATATCGCGTTCAACTTCTTCCATATACACGAGATCAACTGCCTCGTTTTGAGTGGGTGTAATTTTCAAAACCGTCTCCAGTTGTGAAATGGAAATCAGCTTCTTCACATTGTCCTGAAGTCCACATAGAACAAATGACCCATTGGAATCTCTGCAAATTCTATTGCCAACAAGTAAGGCACTGAGGCCTGAAGAGTCAATGTATCTTGTATCGGAGAGGTCAATAACGATGTTTTTAATACCATCCTTATTGAGCATGACGATTTCACTTTTCAGTTCCGGTGCGTGAATAGCATCAAGTTTTTCAACTTTAGTACCTATCACTGAAACTTTATCTTTATGAATAACTTCGAACTTCATTGTTTAAGGGTTTGCGCCAAAGATAACGATATTCTCGTCTTTGCTCAAAGGCAAAAATTCTAATACAAACAAATTCAGGTGAATTCGAGCAGATTAATGAGCCACAGCGAATTTTTTTGTCAGGAAGTTGCCTTCCGCACCAATGAATGTAATAAAGTAGATGCCAGCCGCATAGTCCTGCACATTTATGGATTCAATGGCAGACTTCATGGCGGGAATTTCCAATAGTTTTCCAGACTGATCAAAGATTCGGATAGATTTAATCTCGGAGAATCTTGAAGTGGCGATATTCAGATTTTGATCTGCCAGCGAAGGAAAGATTTGAACATCATCAAAAGCTAATTCATTCAAACTTAGAAATGCAGGATCGCAAGGTAACGCCGATGCAGGGTTCTTGTAAGATCCAGCTAGTTGCAATAGGCCTGTATTATCAGGGTCCAACCATACTTTTAATTTTTGATTTGCTGCATTTGGATTGGCTGTCCAGTGTTTCGACATTTTTCCGTACCAGTCGCTGCCCTGAGGCGAATCACAGAATGAAACACCACCTGTCAAAGTTCCTACAAGGTAGTGGTCCTGATCAAAAAGAGGAGAACCGGAAGAACCTGGCTCAGTCACCCCCCAGTTGGTAACGGTTTCCATCCACTTCACTCGCCAGTGGAAACCCGGAGCACTATATGTTCCTGAAATGATATCATCTGTTGTGGAAATTTTTTTCTTGTCACCTGCCGGATGGTGAATGCCGACGCCTGTATTTGCTGCAGAAGTAGATGCATTCCATCCTGCAAAATAGGGAGTCCAAGACGTATTGATTTCATCTTCCATTTCCAATAAAAGAAAATCTGACCCCGATTGACCTCCTCCATCATTGCTGTCTGCTAAGTGTATCACTCCAATTTTATTATGTGTTGAAGAAGTGCTGCCTGAGGCACAGCCTGCAGACTCATAATTAAATCTAACAGAACAGCTTAGCCAGTCTTCATCTGAAACCGTCTCGCCACAATGCAAAGCAGTAAGAATGTATTTTCGGCAATCCTTCGCAGTTGTATTCACAAGGGTGCCAGTGCAAGAACCGACAAGGTTACCTTCAGTAATCGTGAGCCTGACAACAGCATCACGCTCTTTGGTCCAATCAGCACCTTCCGGACAATTGACATCCACTTCGCACGCTTCACTTCCACCACCCCTACTCTCCGATTCAAATTCCTGCACGTATCTATAAAGGTGTCCAACACCTCTGATACCAATACTCACATTACCAACGGCAGAAGCTGGCTCATAATATTCCAACACAGCATCATCACCGATGACTTCACCCGCCATAAAATGGCGATGAGCATTGCAATCTTCATTTCCAAAAGGGCCAACAAAATATTTGCGGTTCGCAGGATATAGATAAAGTCTCGAACCAATTGGGAGATAAAGGTCATCGAAATAGACACTTACACCTTTTGCGTTTTCTGAATGAAAGCGCAATTGCCATAGCCGATCACCATTTGGCAAAGTTGTCCAGACTCCAACTGTTTCCTGATTTTGATGAAAGGGAATGATCCGACCGAAATTAGAGCGTTGGCCCATTTTCTCGAATCGTGTATCTTCTTCTAATAATAGTTGATGATTGAAAGTGGCAAGCTCTTCCGTTGCCAGCGACTCAATCATTTGTTCTGAAAGGGAAAAGCCATAAGGCTCATTTTGAGAGTATGACACCAGACTCATCAATACCAAACACACTGCACAAAGCAATTTATTCATCAGGTTCTAAAATATTACAGGTTTTACGGCGCAAAAGTAATTTATCAAGTTCGCTTATAATCAATCCTTTTTATACGATTGAAAAAATTTTTCGGCATTTTATTAACAATCGAAACTTAATTTCCCCTACCTTCGTTGAAGCGATGTACCTAAACAGTGCATCCTAACTTAAACTGCCGAAAGTGAAAACCCTAATAAAACTAAGGCTTTCAGTCCTATTTGTCTTGCTATTTTCTGTATTCTACACAGAGAAAAGTTATTCACAATGCTCCGTTAATGCCGGTCCAGATGCTTCGAAGTGTACTGGCCAGTCTTATAACCCTGGTCCATTTGTTACAACATCTGGAACTACCGGAACGTTAACTTATAGCTGGAACGGAACAACATTTAGTGCCACGCCAAATACAAGTCTGGCGCCTACAACCACCACCACTTATACGTTAACCATTCTGGATGGCAGTGGCTGCACTTCCACAGATCAGATCACACTAACTATTTTGCCTTTGCCCACTGTCAATGCCGGCCCGGACATTACTATATGTGCAGGAACACCAACACAGTTATGTGCAACCGCAAGTTCGACTAATGGAAACATTACACTTTATACATGGGTGAGCGGCCCCCCCAGCCAATGCTGGAACATAGCACCAATCGTTCAAACTACATATACAGTCACCGCGGTTGACGTTGCTGGTTGTCAAAAAAGTGATCCTGCCACTGTTTTCATTTATCCATTACCTGTTGTAAATGCAGGATCCGACCAAAGCATGTGCTTGTCGCAAGGATCATTGCAATTGACTGGCTCACCTGTCGGAGGAACCTGGAGTGGATCTTCCGTAAATACATCAGGACTGTTTACCCCAGGAGCGACAGGGAATTTTACACTTACCTATTCTTATACGAATTCAAATAATTGCACGAATACAGATCAGGTGACTGTTTCAGTCACAACACCTGCTCCTATTAATGGTGGTCCAGATATAGACCTTTGCCTCAATGAAGCGGCTGTCCAATTACCGAATGTCGGAACCTGGACGGGCTCTACACTGATAACCAGTGGTGGACTTTTTACCCCTGCAACAGCCGGATCTTATTCACTCACGGTGACATCCGGATCTCCTGGTTGTCAGGTTACTGACAACGTGTTGGCTACGGTGCGCCCACTTCCTATAATATCAGCAGGCAATGATGCACCTATTTGCTCAGATCAGACATATCAGTTGAACGGAACAGCCAACAGTGCGAATGGTGTTATCACCTCGACTTCCTGGTCAGGCTCACCTATAAGCAATGCATCAATATTGAATCCAACAGCAAATCCTATTATCACGACGAATTATTCGCTCAGTGTTACTGACATTGAAGGATGCACTGCAATGGATGCAATGACACTCACAGTGAATTCCAATCCAAGTGTGGCAGCAGGCGCCGACGAAACTTTGTGTCTGAACATTGGCGGATATACTTTGCCGGGATTTTCACCTGCTGGTGGAACATGGTCAGGTAATGATGTCAGTGCTTCCGGCGTTTATACACCAACAGCGACAGGAAATTTTACTCTCACTTACAGTTTTACAAATGCTACAGGATGCACAAGTACGGATCAAAAAGTTGTAACAGTGATTTCTCCCGGCACTGTGAACGCAGGAAATGATGTTACGATTTGTTATAACTCTCCTTCTATACAACTCATGAACGGCGGAACCTGGAATGGTTCAACCTGGGTGACTCCGACAGGAGTGTTCACTCCTGGAGCGATTGGTACTTTCAATCTCACCTACACAGCATCAACCGGCCAATGTTTTGCCAGTGATCAAATCATCATTCAGGTCTTGTCATTACCAAGTGCGAATGCCGGTACTGATCAGGCAATTTGTGCCACTCAAACGGCTCAACTTTCAGCCAGCGGAACAAGTTCCAATGGTGCCATCAACTCATACACCTGGACATCAGGCACAGTGAGCAACACACTGATATTCAATCCAACAACAACACCGGCTTTAACTTCTAGTTACACAGTAGTAATTACCGACGCGGCAGGTTGTTCAGCCAATGATGCAGTAACCGTTACTGTCAATGCTAACCCAATTGTCAGCGCAGGAAATGACCTAACGACATGCATCAATGGAGGACCGGTGGCTACTGCAGGATATTCACCCGCAGGCGGATCATGGACAGGAACCAATGTTGACGCCAGTGGAATCTTTACGCCAACTTCTCTCGGAACATTTCCGCTGACCTATTCATATACGAATGCAAATAATTGTTCTGCATCCGATGTCATGAATATGGCCGTCATTAATCCTGGTCCACTCAATGCTGGTTCTGACGTCACCATTTGTCATAATGTGACTCCTGTTCAGTTGAATCCTGCCGGAAACTGGACAGGTTCAACGCTCGTCACTCCCGGCGGACTGTTCACTCCTTCGACCATTGGAATTCACAACCTGACTTTTTCTGCGATGTCCGGCGGTTGCATGGCAACGGATCAACTCATCGTGACAGTCAAACCACTGCCGGTTGTTTCCGCAGGATCAGATATTTCGATTTGTGAAGGGAATAGCGTTCAACTAAATGGCTCTGCAACAAGCGCCAATGGAGCAATTACGAGTTATTTATGGAATTCTTCAAGCGTGAGCGATCAAACCATTTCAAATCCAGACATAACTGTAAATGCCAATGCAACTTTGACCTTGCAGGCGACAGACGTTGCCGGCTGCATCGGTTCGGATCAGTTGGATCTTGTAGCAAATCCAAATCCAGTTGTAAACGCCGGTACAGACATCACCTATTGTGATCAAGGGATTTCGCAACAGCTCACCGGATTTTCACCAATCGGTGGCGTTTGGTCCGGGTCATTTGTGAATGCTTCAGGGTTGTTTAATCCACAAACAAGCGGCACGTACACTCTTACTTATTGCTATACGAATGCTTTTAACTGCACTGTATGTGATGATAAAACAGTAACAGTCATTCCTACAACATACGCAGATGCCGGTTTGGATGTCGAATTGTGTTTGAATTCAGGAAATCATGTTTTACAACCCATTGTATCTGGCGGCACCTGGAATGCCAACGTAAATCTGACCGCTGGCGGAGTTTTCACACCGAATCAGACGGGTACTTTCGTCTGCACTTACATGTTAGGGACAGGCTCCTGCCAGACGACTGATAATATTTCTGTTGTTGTTCATGCACTTCCAACGGTTTTTGCAGGACAAGACGCAGGTGTTTGTGCAGGTCAGACTTATCAACTCAATGGTGGAGGAAATGGAAGTCAGCCACTCGCCTATTCGTGGAGCAATGCAATTTATCTGGATGATCCGGCGCTGACTTTTGCGACCGCAACTATTTCTTCTGCACAAACATTTACGCTGACATTGACGGATGGCAATTCATGTTCTGCATCAGATGAGATGACTCTTTCAGTGGTTGCGATGCCTACTGCTAGTTTCATTCATGATCCTACAGCATGTGTAAATGCAATGACCAATTTTTCAAATCTGTCATCGGATGCTACCGATTATGAATGGAGTTTTGGCAATAGCAGTAATTCCATAAGTCCAAATCCATCTACCATGTATCTGGTTGAAGGCATTTACAATGTCAGCTTGACAGCATACAATTCATTAGGATGCTCAAATCAAACCACATCAGATATCGAAGTAATCGGAGCGCCAAATGCAGATTTCGTTTTATCGACAGATGAAGGCTGTTCGCCACTTGCGGTGTCCTTTACGAATAATACAACCGGACAATATCTGACACACAATTGGGATTTGGGTGGAACACCAGATATGACTATGACACCTGTTCCAGCTGTCTTTGATGCTTCTCTAACGAATGCGGCATATACAATTACTTTGACAGTGTCCAATGTTTGCGGAACTGACAATGCGGCACATGATATTACTGTGCATCCACTTCCATATGCTTCCATTACAACTGATCTTTCTTCCCTCTGTTCGCCTGTGACGACAGTGTTTGGAAATACTTCTCAAGGCAATCCGGATTCTTTCCATTGGGATCTTGGTGATGGTGATTATTCCGATGAGGTTGTACCTGCTCCTAAGGTGTACATCACAGAAGACAATTCCGAAGATTTTCTGATCAAAATGTATGCGTATAATTCATGTGGAAGTGATAGCACAGAAACGCTCGTAACGGTGCTCCCGAATACAGTTGAAATAAATTTACTACCAAGTGTGCCAATTGGCTGCTCGCCACTTTTTATTGAGTTTAATAACTTCACTACGGGCGCAACCAACTTCGATTTCGACTTTGATGATGGCAATTTCTCGAGTATCATGAGTCCAAACCACATCTTTGAAGATGCGGGCACTTACGATGTCATTTTTTACGCCAATGACGGTTGCAGCTTTGATACTACGATTGTTTCCATTGAAGTTTTGCAATCGCCAGTCATTACAATAACGGTTGATGAAACAGCAGTTTGTCCAATGGAATTAGTGCATTTTCATTCACAGACAATTGGCAATATTCAATCTGTCGCGTGGGATTTTGGTGACAACAACTTTGACACGTCAACCGATCCGTCGCACGCATATTCTGAAGGCAACGACTATTTCATCAGTGCCACTGCAACGGACATGAATGGTTGTCCGGCGATTGCATCCACACCATTTTTAGTTCATCCTCAGCCGGCCATAGCAATGAATTTGAATTATCTGGAAGGGTGTAGTCCTCTCAACATTTGTTCCGATAACACAACATCAGCAGCAACTGCGTATAACTGGAATTTTGGAAACGGATTTACAAGCAGTTCACTCAACGCATGTCAGGAATACGTCAACACATCTGGAATCAATGTCGGTTATGTCATTGCTTTAGAAGCTCAAAATGAATTTGGTTGCACGGATTATGAAGAGCAAATTATCGTCGTTCAGCCGCAGCCGGTTACTGATTTTACATTGAGTCAGGATGGAAGTTGTTTTATCCAGGATGTTGTGCAGGCTAACATCAATACCGCCGGCTCTACTTCCTATGAATGGCTTGCGGATGGCGTTTTTGTATCTGACCAGATGAATCCATCATTCCAGTTTGATGCTGTCGGTACGCATCTGATTGTAGTAACCTCTTCAAATGATCTGGGTTGCACTGATACTTATTCATCAGAATATTCTATTTATCCGACACCGGTCATTGATATCATGCCGGATAAATTTAATGGATGCTCACCGCTGGATGTCGTTTTTGAAAATGAAACAACCAACGACGTGACCTGGCAATGGGTATTTGGAAATGGTTTTCATTCATCTGATCAGTTTCCAACAGTGCAATTTGATACACCCGGTGTATATGATGTTCAATTGATTGCCACGTCAGAGCACGGTTGCCAACAGGTACAGTTCTTTGAAGATATGATTGAAGCATTTGAAGTTCCAGTGGCCAACTTTACATTTTCACCAAACGAAGACATTATCTATGAACTTGACATCGCATTTGCTGATTCTAGTTCAGGCGCAACTGTATACAAATGGGAATTCGGAGATGGCTTTACATCTGATGAAACCAGTCCATTGCATCATTACGAGCATGGCGGCTACTTCAATGTGCAGTTGCAGGTTCTGAATGAATATGGCTGCTCATCAGAAATGACTAAAGTGGTCAATATTGATAATACGTTTTATCTGTTTATGCCAAATTCATTCACACCGGATGGTGATGGATTGAATGATGTATTTATGCCAACGTTTTCATCGACGGAAGAAATAAGAGAGTATGAATTCCAGGTAGTCAATCGATGGGGTGAAATAATTTTCAAAACATCAGATCCGAAAATGGCGTGGGTTGGAAATGCCAGAGATGGCGAGTATTATACGCACAACGACCTTTTCACATGGAATGTGCATGTTGCGTTTAACAACAAACAAACGGATAAAAACTACACCGGAACCGTTACTGTTCTCAGGTAGAGTATCGAACTATTTTGTCTTCATAAATCTTTGTTTAAACCAGAAAATTCAGGAAGAAAATAAGACCTCTTCCTGTTTTTTTTGTTCTTATTCTTCAGAGTGTACTACCACTTTTTGAATTTCACTGAAATAGCCATCGGTGATGTGAACGAAGTAAATACCTGTTCCAAATGACTTTAACGAAACCATTTTCACAGCTTGATTCATAGTAAATTGATCCACTTGTTTTCCTGTTGCATCATAAATAACGACCTTTGCCTGAGCTCTAAATCGCTTTACTTGAAGCGTGATGAGATCTGTTGTCGGATTCGGATAAAGTTGAGTGAAACTGAGATTATGATCCGAAATGTTTTCAATGAAGTCTACGTGAAAAACAAATGACGAATCACATTCGTTTTCATCCATCACCGCAAGTACGTAATCACCTGCTTGCAATTCAAGTGGATCGGCCTGCATGCCATTGATTGTTGTCCATGTCAAAGTATATGGTTCGGTCCCACCACTTACGATTGCAATTGCATGGCCCGGCACTCCACTTGCAAAAAATGGCGTAACCTCAAGTTCCACCTGAAGAGGTTCCGGCTGAAAAATTTCATAACTCAAATTCAACGAGCATGAATTGTCGTCTGTCACCAACACATTGTACACACCGGCAATCAATGCATCCGGATTTTCATTCAGATAGTCAATGATATATTCACCTGTTCCACCTGTTATCTCAATGATGACTTCACCGGAATTTTCACCATTGCATGCTACATGAGTAACTTGTGTGTTGCCATTGAGAGGAGGAGGTTCATTGATCTGGAATTGCGCAATGGCTTCGCAACCATGAGCATCTGTGATCAGGATGGAATATTGACCCGCATACAAAGAATCTGGTTGCAGACCTGTCCAATCAATCAGATATCCGGGTGTGCCTCCTGATAAATTGATCACAGCCTGACCCGAGTTTTCTCCATAACATTTTGCGTCTGATAGAATGGTTGCGTGTAGCAGCATATCCGGAGCAATCAACTCAACAACTCCAATACTTGGACAATGATTTAAGTCTAAAAGATGATAAACATACGTTCCGGAAACTAGACCATCAATCATGTATCCTGAAATGATATTGCCATTCCATTCTGTCTCTTGATTTAAAGTTTCGAATGCACCGGTGAGGGTAATCGAGCCGTCTGCGGAATCATGACATGTTGGCGATTCTGCTATTGGTATCACAGTCGGTGCAGCATGCATCACCACATTCACCGTATCAGATAAAAATTGATTCCCCCATGGATCAGTTGCTAATAAATGTATCTGAGAAGATTGCGAAACGTAAATGGAATCGCCCGTCTCTCCGGTAGACCATAGGATGGTTTGCCAATCATCCGCATAAAGACTCAACGATTCATTTTCACATAATGAAAAATCAGTTTCTGAGTGAATCTGAGCAGAAGTAGATGTGCCCTCAACAAGATAGAGACTTTGATCGGCGGGTATGTGATACCAGGTATCAATGATGCCACTTGTCCACCTTACGATGAGCGAATCCACCACTTCGTTTTCAGCCAAGCCAAAAAATTCGGATGTGGAATTCTGACATAAATAGCTTTCTCCGCAATAGGTGTATCGGACGAATTTTTGCCCGTTTGTATAACATTCAATCCAGGAAGAAATTCCATCACGGTTGGACTCTACCCCTTCCAATGTGACTTTCATCCAATGATTCTGATCGGAAGTATTTTTTAATATAGAAGAGAAGTCAGGAGAATTTTTTAAGATTGCAAGATCAGGAAAACCATCGTTGTTGATATCACCCATGGCGCTACCTCTACTCCATCCGCCATCAGCCGAGATACCGGCAGCAACTTCGTGATGCATGAAAACACCTCCATTATTCTTCAAGAATTGATTCTGACCGGGAGTTTGAATATGTGGTGTTGAACAAATATGTAAATCCTGCCAAGTATCATTGTCTGCGTCAATGAATTGAGCAGCCCAGGTAAAGCGATTCAAAATTGTACCTGTTTCAGCTGCCGCATCTGAGAATGTTCCGTCACCATTATTTCTTTTCATCAGATTTCCCTGGGTGGAATTCGTGATATAAACATCGAGGTCGCCGTCGTTGTCATAATCGTCGCCACTATTGCACATCGCATAGATGTAGTTGTTCATATTAGCAGCAATACTCACATCTGTGAATGTACCATCGCCATTGTTATGATAAAGATAATTTGCTGATTCGAGTCGGTCGTTGATCACAAAAAGATCCGGCCATAGATCATTGTCATAGTCGAGCCATAGCGACATAAATGTATAGTTGGATCCATTTCCCAATCCGGTTTCAATTGTCCTGTCGGTAAAAGTTCCATCGCCATTGTTTCTGAATAAGTAGTTAGTAACGCTAGGATCACCTAAGAAAGGACCGTCATATGTTGAGATGTATACATCAAGAAATCCATCCCTGTCATAATCGCCCCAGGAGTTTCCAAAAGTCATGTATGCCGTCCAGGGAAGGCCTGATGTTTCAGTGACCTCGGTAAATTGCATTGCGCCGTCGTTTTCGTAAAGTCTGAAAGGAGCAAACATGGAAGTGGTAAACAAATCGCGGTCACCGTCATTATCAAAGTCAACCCAGGTGATTTGTTTCATTTCGAATTCATTGTAGATGGGCAATGACATCGGAGTAAAAATGCCATTCACATTGTGGTAGAAAACAGGGTCGGAACCATTTTGAGTAAAACTGACATCGTCCCAACCGTCTTTGTCGAAGTCACAGAAGCTTACACCGCCTCCAAGAAAGCCACCGACATATTGTTCTGCCACTCCCATCTCCAAAGCCACTGACTCAAAGGTCTGGGCATGAGAAAAAGTGACGGACAGCATCAATGTTATGCAGAAGAGTAAACGCAATTAGCTAAATCAAGGTTAAGACAAAGGTAACTTAACCTTCATTTTTCTGTAACAAAAAAATAATCGAATTTGTCAACGACAAAAAAGTGAATGCCGCATTTTGTGTGTGTGGACTACATTAGATTTCGAATGTATGGAATGCGGGATTGATTTTGGAGTTTGTAAAAATCTTCGAGAAGCACCAATCGCAGCGATCAGCAACCGACATGAATTCCAATTACATCATTTGAACAACTTGATGGAGACTTACGAAAAAATCCTCTTCACTGTTTTCCAAATGATCTTCAGATCAGAAAAAAAACTGTGCTGCTCGACATACTCCAGATTCAATTTCAATTTGGCGGGCATCACTTCTTCTATGTATACATTTTGTGGATCGGCTGCCTTTGCAAGCAATTCACTTTCGCTGAAGTATTGAAGAGAAGCGTAATCAGTGAGTCCGGGCTGTACAGTCAAAACCTTTTGTTGTTCAGAATTATACATTGCAACATAAAAAGGCACTTCCGGTCGCGGACCAACCATACTCATTTCACCTACCAACACATTCCATAGTTGTGGCAATTCATCGACCTTGTATTTGCGGAGATAATAACCGATGCGTGTGATGCGATCATCTCTCGCTCCCACTGTAATTTGACCACGTGCTTCGGACTTTGGTTTCATCGTCCGGAATTTCCACAATCGAAATTCTTTACCATGAAGCCCTACACGGATTTGTCCAAAAAAAACTCCTCCCCGACTGTCGAACACAATCAACAATGAAACGATGATCAACAATGGTGAAAGACATATGATCATGACCAACGAAAAACAGATATCGAAAATGCGTTTGATCATTTTGCGATGACTGAAGCAATGGCTTCATTGATAGCTGTTGCAACCTGCAATACTTGATCATCTGTGAGATGATAATACACAGGAAGGGAAATTTCACATGAATAATTTTTGAAAGCATTCGGATAATCGCTCATTTTATATCCGCGATTCTTATAGAACGACAATAAAGGCAAAGGCTGAAAGTGCACATTGACAGAAACACCTCTTTCTGCCACCAGCCGAATTACCTCATCGCGCCTATCTTCTGAAAGTTCCGGAACACGAAGCATATAAAGGTGATAACAACTTTCGCGCATCGCATCCACAAAAGTTGGTGCGATAAACCATGGTTGATTTTTGAAGTGCTCGGTATATAAATCGCAGATTGCCTTCCTCCTCACCAAGGTATCATTGTCATAACGATCCAGTTCTACCAATCCGATAGCAGCCTGGATATCGGTCATATTGCACTTGAACCCAGCTTCCACAATGTCGTATCGCCATTGACCTGCCTGAGTCTTCGATAGCGCGTCTTTTGTTTGTCCGTGCAATGCTGAAATATTCAGTGCAGTCCAGATATCGTCGTTATTAAATGGCGCCGGCAAATTGAGAGTGACCGCACCACCTTCTGCGGTGGTCAGATTTTTTACAGCATGAAAAGAAAATCCCATCACGTCTGCTTGTGCTCCCACTTTGTTGGATTTATAGGTTGCTCCAAAACTGTGAGCCGCATCCGACATCACCAGAATTCTGCCCAGCATTTTTTGACGAGCGTTCGCAGCTATAAACAGTTTGCGGATTTCATCCGACTTGGCGATGGCCATCACACGATCATAATCACAAGGAAGACCGCCAATGTCGACAGGCATAATCACTTTTGTCTTGGAAGTAATTTTCGAAGCAAGCTGATCCATGTCCATGGTGTAGCCGTCTTTTTCCACGTCCACCATCACGGGAGTCGCACCCACGTGCACGACGATGTTCGCCGTGGCTGCATAAGTATATGCTGGCACTATTACCTCATCCCCTTCACCGACACCATACCAACGCAACACCAATTCTGCAGCGTTTGTCCATGAATTGAGACACAACGTGCGACCTGAGCCACAGTATTCATTGATGCGTTTTTCGAGTTCGCGTGTCTTCGGACCGGTAGTAATCCAGCCGGACAACAAAACTTCGGTTACTGCATCAATCGTTTTTTGATCAATTCGTGGCGGAGAAAATGGGATCGGTTTTATCATAAGGCGCGAAGATAGAAGGAGAATGAGAATGAGAACGGGAATGAGGAGTTTTGCGGATGATTTGTGCTTTGTTTCATTGTCGCGAAATGCCATCGGGCGGATGGAGGTTTTCACCAATGTGAGCGAGTGTACAAAATAGACATGTTGAACTATTGGTGTGGTTATTTTCACCGCTTGTGTTGGTAGCCATTTTGTGAAGCGATTTATCCTTCCCAGCTACAAACACCTCAATATGTTGCGAATGAGAAGAATAATAAAACCGATTTTATTGCCCCATTGGTGGCAAGACCTATTGTTGGCTATGCCACGAGTTATTTGTGGGTATTTGTTGACTACCAGTTTTGGAGCGGATAAATTCGGTATGCCGTGGTCACCCGCCGACAAAAATTTAGGACTCTTTGAAATTGCATTTTGGTTTCCCGGAGACGTTGCTCAATATGGAGGAATCTTCGCTCGTTTCCCCGTATTTTTCGCATGGATGGCAGGCTTCAGCGAGGCAGTGGGCGGAATTCTGCTTTTATTCGGTTTTCAAACACGCATTGCTTCAGTGCTTGTTTTGACAACCATGTTGGGTGCCATTTTTTTGCAACAAATCGAACAAGGCATGTGGAATACATTGCCTGCACTGGGTTTTTTATGGGTGAGTTTATACACTTTGGTGCTTGGCTCAGGACGTTTTGGACTCGATTATTTACTCACCAAAAATTGGGTGAATGAAAAAATATAATATACTTATCCTAATCATGTGTTTGTTTACATTCATTGGTTGCGTCCAAGAATCAAGCAAGAAAACCATCACAGTCAAACTGCATGTTGAAGGATTCAAAAACATTCAGAAAGTGGGAATTCGTGGAAATGAAAATCCTTTAAGCTGGGATTATGATTTGGAATTAGAACCCATCGTGAATGATTCATTGTATGCTGCAACATTTTCAATGATAACCGGCTATAAATTCACAGAAGTAAAATTTACAGTGAATGGAGAGTTTGAACTGAATGAAAATGAGAATAGACGCATCATATTCGGTGACAAAGACACAACTACCTTTGAAGTGAAATTTAATGTTGTAAATGAATAAACAACACTTTAAAGCATAATAAAACTTCGGATTAATATGTTAAAAAACATAGGATTTAAGCCCCCGCATGGCAAGCAATTTAGTTCTAAAACGTTAATCCGAAAAAAGAAATTGTCACATTTTATCATGATACCGACGGTTCTGTTTTTTTGAATGAAAAAAATTAATCTCTTTTTCCTATTCTCGATTAGTCCCTTGTCGGTCTTGTCTAAAAGTTTATTAACTTAGTTCATACCAAACAGTCATACTGATGAAAAATATTACGCCAGGAATCTTAGTCATTCTTTTCTTATTCAGCACTGGATGCAAAAAGGAATGCAATCAAACCGCAACAATGGTGCGTGACTGCACAGGCACCTATTTACATCTCGATGGAAAGGATTTTAGGGTTTGCAACCTTGAAAAAGCAGAATCCTTTCCGGATGGAGTGGCAGTAAACGTCACCTTTAAACGAATAAAAAAATGCAAAGGATCAACGGAAAATGACATCGTTTGTGCGATGTATCATGAAAATGAAGGTTGGATCGAAGTTCTAGAAATAAAATAACGATTTTTTATTGCGACGATGAAGGATGTGACTTATTCGTATTATGATTTCACACCATTACTTTTGGTTCTGAAATAACATCACAACATGACAGGTAACACCATATCATTACACAGAGTCCTCAAAGCCTCACCTGAAAAAGTATATCGGGCATTTACAGATGCCAAAGCCATGGCATCCTGGATTCCTCCTTATGGATTTTTATGTGAAGTACATGAAATGGATGCGAGAGTCGGAGGCATTTATAAAATGACGTTCACGAATTTTACTACAGGCCATAGTCATTCTTTTGGTGGAAAATACCTGGAGATGAAAGCAAATGAATTCCTAAAGTATACCGATGTTTTCGATGATCCGAATCTTCCGGGCGAAATGATCACCACCATCTGGCTCAAGAAAGTTTCTGTAGGTACCGATATCAAAGCCACACAGGAAAATATTCCGTCGGTTATTCCGGCAGAAATGTGTTATCTGGGTTGGCAGGAGTCGTTGGAAAAGCTTGCCAAATTGGTGGAACCTGAAATTCCGGATGCATGAGTATTGTTGTATAACTTACATAGCGCATACATTCGGTTGCGACGCCTGAACAAATAATCCAGACTTTTTCAAATGAAATACCTATATTTTTTTCTGGCGATCCTACTTGCCGGTTGCAATACGTCTTCAAGAAATGCTCAGACCAGCATCGGCCAGACAGCACAAAACGATACACTTCCGGCTCCTTCCGATTCTCACATGAATATCAGCAAAGTGATCGGATGGCCGGATGATAAAACCCCGATTGCACCGACTGGTTTTACTGTTACAAAATTCGCAGTTGGACTCGACAATCCGCGGTGGATCCTTGCTACCGAGAGCGGTGATGTTTTTATCGCTGAATCGAATACGGTGTTGAAGGGTGTGAAAAAGCTTGGCGCAAAACTCGCCCCCAAAATCAAAACTCAACGTTATGGCGAAAGTGCCGGGCGCATCACTCTGTTTCGGGATAGCAATAAAGATGGTATTGCAGAAAGCCGTTTTGTTTTTGCTGAAAACCTCAGGCAGCCATTGGGAATGTTGATTCTCAACAACCATTTTTATATTGCTAATACAGATGGCGTATTGCAGTTTGATTACAAAATCGGCGACACAACTCTGACGGGCGAAGGAGAACAAATTGTGTCGTTGCCTGCCGGCGGATATAATAATCACTGGACAAGGAATCTGATTGCGAACAATGACGGAAGCAAAATTTATATCTCGGTGGGTTCTGCCAGTAATGTTGCAGAGCATGGTATGGAAACAGAATTTCGTAGAGCGAATATTCTGGAAATAAATCCCGATGGCACAGGAGAAAGAATTTATGCCAGTGGTCTGCGCAATCCGGTAGGCATGGACTGGGCACCGGGCACAAATACCTTATGGACTGCGGTCAACGAGCGAGATGAATTGGGTGATGATCTGGTGCCGGATTATATCACAAGCGTTATTGATGGAGGATTTTATGGCTGGCCGTACTCCTATTTTGGTCAGCACGAAGATCCACGTATGAAAGACGATCCACATCCTGAGCTCGTCCAAAAAGCAATTGTCCCGGATGTATCCATGGGCGCACACACCGCATCATTGGGACTTGCATTTTATACGAAAACTAAATTCCCTAAGCATTACCACAATGGAGCATTCGTAGGACAGCATGGCTCCTGGAACCGCTCTGAATTGTCGGGTTACAAGGTGGTGTTCGTTCCTTTTGAAAATGGCAAACCCTCGGGCAAACCGGAAGATTTTTTAACTGGATTTATTGTTGATGCATCCAAAAGTGAAGTGTATGGCCGGCCTGTTGGTGTTGCAATACTACCCGATGGATCGATGTTGGTGGCTGATGATGCGAGCAGGGTTATTTGGAGAATTTCCGCAAATGAATGATACTGCCCAATAGCTCCATAAACAGAATCCACATTCCAGGTACGAACAATTTGCTTTGAAAACTACGCTAATCATGATAGGCATCTGTGTCACCCTCGGTTGCAATAATCGAGAGCCAAGCACTCCGATAGAATTTAAGCAGGAAGCATGGCTCCTTGGTGATAGATCTGTTCGCGGGAAGATGGTAAGTGATATTATAAACGACAGTCTACTCATTGGGAAATCCAAATCAGAAGTATTGAGTTTGTTGGGAGATCAAGGTGATACTTCAGGTAATTTTAGTTACGCTGTTGATATTGGATTAAAAACTGGTCCATTTGGTTTAGGCGGAGTTTGGCTATTCGACCTGAATATTCATTTTGACACTTTGAGCAGGAAAGTAATTCATGTGCAGTGCAACGATTGATCAACAAGAACCAAGGAGTTTTAGAACCAACATGCTCAGAATATTTCTGCGATATGTGAATGAAAAATGTTCTTTGAAAAAAAACGATTCATAATTTACAAGATCAACACACTGCTTTGAAATACATCACCCGCACAGTTTGGATTCTATCACTTGTTAGCCTGTTCACAGACACCGCGAGTGAAATGTTGTATCCGATCATGCCGATCTATTTGAAGAGCATCGGTTTTTCGATTGTCCTGATTGGTGTGTTGGAAGGAATTGCGGAAGCAACAGCCGGACTGAGTAAAGGTTACTTCGGCAAACTTTCCGACACTTCAGGAAGACGAGTGCCTTTTGTGCAAATTGGATACGCCCTCAGCACACTTTCCAAACCGATGATGGCAATGTTCGTTTTTCCACTCTGGATATTTTTTGCCCGTACAATGGATCGTTTCGGCAAAGGAATTCGCAGCGGTGCAAGAGATGCAATACTCTCAGATGAGGCTACTCCTCAGACGAAAGGCAAAGTCTTTGGTTTTCATCGCTCCATGGATACGCTGGGAGCAGTGCTCGGTCCTGCGCTGGCATTACTTTATCTCTACATCTTTCCTCAAGACTACAAAACACTTTTCTACATTGCATTTGTTCCAGGACTTTTGGCTGTGTGGTCGTCATTTTATCTTAAAGACAAAATTATTAAGGAGCATAAAGCAAAAGCCAGAACACCCCTTTTTTCATTTCTAAACTATTGGAAGGAAAGCCCGAAAGCCTATAGAAAAGTAGTCATCGGACTTTTGGTTTTTACACTCTTCAATAGTTCGGATGTGTTCCTCCTTTTGAAATTAAAACAATCGGGAATGGATGATACACTCGTTATCGGTGTTTATATTTTTTACAACCTGATATACGCGTTGTTCGCATTTCCCATGGGAATCCTGGCAGACAAGGTAGGTCTAAAAGCAATTTTCATCATAGGTCTGATTTTATTCACGACCGTTTATTTTGGAATGTCAGTCGCCACGAATCTTTATTTCTTTTTTGCCTTGTTTTTCCTTTATGGAATCTATGCCGCTGCAACAGAAGGAATTTCAAAAGCCTGGATTTCAAACATTACAAACAAGAAGGATACAGCTACCGCAATTGGAACATATTCAGGACTGCAAAGCATCTGCACGATGATAGCAAGTTCTTTTGCCGGATTGCTCTGGTATCGGTTTGATTCAACTGTAGCGTTCGTCACCACCGCAATTGTAACGCTCCTTGTATCACTGTACTTTCTGACCATTCCAAAGCCAGCTCATTGATCATAATCCTTTGGGATATCAAGACTGATGTTCCTGAACTTTCGGAACTATCTCATTTCATTCAATTCATTTAACTTGCAGCCCATGCGCCCAGTCATCATTCTCGTTTTCATTCTCACTCTCCTTTCCTCCTGCCTCCAACCCGTCATGGACCATGCTGTCATTGAGTTCATTTTGCCCGACAACAGCATGGAAACCATCCATATCGGAATGAATAACTATGTGCTTATTCACCATGGTGACCGACAATATGTGATGCGGGGAAAAAGTATACACGACAATTCCATCGATCTCGAAGTGGTGGAATGCACAACCACACTGGATTCAATAACCCATGAGTATAATATACTTAAACTCGACAATCAGCTTCGACATTTTGTGATAGGAAAAGAAGATATATTGATCGGAGACAAATCTGGTATCAAAATAAGAATCACTTCTCTTGCTCAATTAATAAAAGGCGACGCATCTGAAATGGTCTGTCATGAAAACAAAGGATGTTGTTATGCTTCTTGTTCGCTAAAAATGTGCTGCACCGGCGGACCAGGAGCATGCCATGATGCCGCATGTGATTGCATTTCGACTGAGAATTGCGACGAAACACAGGCGCTGCCAGACATATTCAGCTTTGCGAAATTGTTTAGCCGGGAGAAGTTGAATGTGCGAGTGAAAGTGTAGGTCTTTGTTTCTCGCTGAAAAGTTTCAGAAGGAATTTCACAATCTCACAGAATCTTTCTTGGAATAGCAAGAAGCATAAATAATTGCTTCGAAATGGAATCCTCTTAAATTCAGCCATAAAAAGCATTGTCGTGAGCAATCTCCATTTTCTGCGCAGTTCTGAAATTCCTTCTGAAACTTTTCAGCGAGAAACAAAAAATGAGTGCAGCGAATACAGATTAGTTCCAGAATTTCCGTTCTTGCCACTCCTTCCTCTTTCCGGCATCCATAAACGTCCATGCAATGATGCGACTCGTCTTTTGACCTTGTGACATGTGGAGGGTTTTGACGTCCGTGGGTTTGACTTTCTTGAGTACTTTGTGGATGGCATGTAATTGTTCACCGCGCGATACGAGTGAAGTGAACCAATAGCATTGCCTTGAAAAGAAGAAACTTTCAGCCACCATTTTGGAGATAAATGCAAGCTCACCACCCGGATAAAATAATTCGGTTTGAACACCACCAAAATTTCGGATGTTTTGTTCGGCTTTCACTTTGCCCAGGTTTTTCCATTTGCGCTCTACAGCTTCTGCGGCTTCGTCGTTGGTAGAATAAAATGGCGGATTACAGATCACCAGATCGAATTCTTCTTCATCCTTCACTACACCTTTGAAAAAGTGCGAAGGATTTTTTTGCAGTCGCAATTCAAATGCAGCTCCCAGATCAGGATTCATTTCAGCGATTTTTTTCGCAGAAGCCAGCGCTTTTTCATCCACATCTGTGCCGACAAATGACCAGCCGTACTCTTTTTGCCCAATGATAGGGTAAACAGCATTCGCACCTACACCAATGTCGAGCACCCGAACAGTCTGTCCGGTTGGAACAATACCACGATTGTTGCTTCCCAATAAGTCCGCTGCATGGTGGATATAGTCAGCACGTCCAGGAATCGGTGGACATAAATAACCGTCCGGAATGTCCCAGTATTTTACTCCGTAAAATTGTTTGAGTAATGCCGCATTGAGCGCCTTCACCGCAGCCGGATTGGCAAATGGAATGGATTCCACTCCCATTTTGTTTAACGATACAAAAGCTTTAAGTTCCGGAGATAACTCTGTCAAAACTTTAAAATCATACGACTGGCGGTGCGGATTGCGGGGATGCATTCCATCTTTAGTGGCCATTTTTTCTTGTGGGACTTGTTCACTCATTGCGCGCAAGATACGGTGGTGTTCGCTTCGCTCACTTCTGTTTCTCGCCACATAGTGGTAAACAGGAAAAATATCAGAAGGAATTTCAGAACTACGCCGAAAATGGGCATTGCATGCGTATTTGATTTCATATACCGACGTCAAGAAGAGGTCCTTTAAAATGAATACAGAAATGACCTGTATATGAATCATAAGATTTCCGTGAAATTCTGAAATTCCTTCTGATATTTTTCCGCGAGAAAAGAAAAATGAGCGAAGCGAATACCTCACTTAAAATACGAGTAGCTGATCTCCACAAAGTGATTCAATCCGAAGAGGTTGTTGTCCCCCACGTTCTGACAATCGATTGCTTCTACCTTGATGGGATTATTGTGTCCATCGATGATCATACATAAACATTCCTGATTGCGGGCCATGTAACATCCGTTGATCCATTCCTTCCGCGTTGTTGTACGAATACCTGTATGGTCGTCATATTCGGTTGTTCCCAAAAACGATTTATCAGGTCGGATAAAAGTGTTTATGATACGTCCCTTTTCATCGTATTCATATTCGAAAAACATATCCAGGTTGTTCCAGTTGCGGATAACCCGACCCAGAGTGTCATATTCGAAATGTTCGTTCTTCCATACATGTGTTGGTAGTTTGATGGAACGTTTAATGATGTTGCCGGAAGAGTCTTTGATTTCTATCATGGAATCGACACTGTTTGATTCCAGGATGCGTGAAACCGTGATGATGCTGTCTCCATGATAGAGCACCAAACTTTCCCAATCCTTTTTAGCTCCTTGCATTCGTTCAATGGAGATGAGTTTCCCGTCAAAATCATACTGGAAACGTATGAGACGATCCATCATTTCAATCTCGGAAATCTTTTCAAAAAAATTGTAGGCAAATAAAGTGCTCACTTTTCCGGATGAAGTTTCCTCTACTTTCTTGATAAGCTGACCTTTATGGTTAAATAAAAAAACTTCCTCTTTGGAAGAAAATTGTTCGGATGCTTTTGCTGTCAGTCGACAATCGTCAAAATTTACAAATCGTGAAATAACATTTCGGGGTTTGTAGGTTCTGATGGAAATGGATTTGATATTTCCATTCATGTTCCAATTTTTCAGATAGAAATAGTCTTTTTCGGGAACAATAGTGAAGCCTGAATTACCCATTTGGGAATTTGCCAAAGAAGGCAATATCCAGAGCAACAATAAAACAGTCCGCTTCAGGTGAGGCATAGTCAGGTTAGCAATAATATCAGCGCCGAAAATAAACAGAAAGCCTTTTGAAATCAAGCCCAACCGATGCTTTGATCGTGTTTGTTTTAAGTCTAAATAGTATGCATGAAAATTTTGAAAAAAAAAAGGGCTGAAATTTCTTTCAACCCGGATTTAGATCTTTATAATTTGGAAGCTACTTACTTCACAATACAAACCTTCTCACTGTGCACGACATCTCCCGCCATAGCGCGAACAACGAAAATACCTGAAGGCATAGAAGAAGTATCAAAGCGGTATTCACTTTTGCTGTTGAGAAAACCGCTGTGAATCTGGTCTATTAATTTGCCGTCTACAGAATATAGGTTGATTATTCCCTGTCCATTCCAATTCTCATTCAGCTTTACAGTGAGGTAATTTCCAATTGTATTACTGCGAACAGAAAAGGAAGCACTAGTATTTGCTTCAGCCACATTGATCGGAGTTTCGCTCATGATCCAGTCGATGATTTCCTGATTGTCGGGATGTGTTTGGTGGGGGAAATGCATCACCCAGTTTCCATACTCATCAATACAAAACTTGTGGAAATTCCAGGTAACATTGGCGTCTTCTACACCGTTTCTTTCTTCCAACTGAAGCCACTTGTAGATTTCGCAGGTATCCACAGAAGTGATTTCTACACGAGCCATCATTTGAAAAGTCACACCATAAGTAGCGGTGCAGAACTCCAAAATCTCTTCATTCGTTCCGGGATCCTGATTGCCAAAATTGTTGCATGGAAACCCAATGACTTCAAAGTTGTAAGCTTCATAGTCTGTATCAAGTGCTTCGAGTTCTTCAAATTGCGGTGTGTATGCACAAAACGAAGCTGTATTGACGACCAATAGTTTTTTCCCGGCATACTGAGACATCGATATGATATCTCCCAAAATTGTTTCTGCTTCAAAGCTGTGGAAATTTTCGGTAGCCTGCGCATTGGTGAAGAATGCGAGACATACAGTTACAAAAGCAAGTAGAATTCTTTTCATTGTTTTGGTTTATATACGTAAAGGTATTCCTTTTCGGATTCAACTTTCAACAAAAAGATCATTTTATTCACCAAAGAAACTGTATACCATTACCACTTGCATACTAGTTCTTCAACGGTTTCTACGTCCTCGGTGCTTCTGCCCCGACATTAATTTGTTATCTTCCATTTGTTTCTTATTAAGGGCAATTTGTTCCTGATTCTTTTGATAAGCATCCTCTGTAATCATAGTATAAAAGACCTGAAGATTATAAAACAATTGAATACATGGTTCCTCCGTATCCGCATTGATGACCTTATCGAACTGGTTGTAAGGCATTTTATCATAAAAAATGGTTTTGTTTTTTTCAGCAGTCTGCACCACAAATTGTTGCCTCATCACCTCTGGTGTTGGCGAACCATTCATGTGTAGCGTGTTGTTTTTTCCATTCATGATGTAGGTGTTGTTCATCGCTTCGGTCGCGTAGGATACTGCCTGATAAGAACTACCGCTGTTGTAAGCCGTGTAAGATTTGTAGCGTTCCAGTGGATAGGTGCAATTAAAACCATCGGCCATAGAATAAACGTCAATGTGCATCTTTACATCCGTGTAGGTTTGTTCTTTGGTCTGAATCACACTGAGCGCGGCTTTGCGCAATTCTTCGTAATAGGTCTGTATGCCATCAATATTATAATCCACTTTTACTAAATCGTAAATATCCGCAAATGCCATTTCAGAGATGATCGCGTCCATCAGGTCGCTGTTTCGAAATAAGATGTGGATGTTTTTTTTCATCTCAAAACCCACTGGAATTTCAGTTGAGCGTTTGGAGAATTTTTTCTCTTCCAGTTTGAATGCGTAGGTCGGTACCATGGCTACGGCGTCCACATGGATGTCGGATGCAGGTATACCTAATAGACCCAGCGCGTATTTTACCTGGTCTATCCGTTGACTCATCATGGAATCCACTTCCATCACATCCCGTCCATTTTGGGTGGCGGCAAAAATTGCCGTGTAGCTGGTTGGCCGGATATTCATCATGACCTGTGCCTGAAGAGTAATGGAAGAACCATTCGGTGTGTTCACCTGTACTGTGGCTTTCTCATTGCCATTGTAATTTGAATTGCTGTAAAGAAAATTACCTGCGTATTGTGCCATTGACACAAAGTTGATCAGCAAGCATGAAGCGATGAGTGTAAGTTGTTTTTGCATGTCCCTAAATTTTATTTGGTTGAAGGGAATTACATGCTTGTTGGAAAAGGGTTCATGCTTTCTTCAAAAGAAATTTCCTAAACATATCGAAAGGTGATGGATGATAGAAGCTAGAAGTGAGAAAGTTAATGTAAGCAATGAATAGCTTCTTATCTTTAAAAACCTTTCTGTCCTCTGTCCTCTGTCCTCTGGCTTCTTACTTCTTGCTAAAACAGCGTCAGCGGTTCATTCAACTCTGGATAATCATACTTCTTAAAAGCAACTTCCGAATTTCCGGCGGCGAATTTTCCGCGCAACGGACGGACGGTATGTGCTTTCATATCTTCATCGCTGCATGGAATTGTAATGCTCAGAATTTGTTCTTCCGTTGCGTCAGGATTGAGCCAGGTAAGTAACGCTTCACCTTCGAGCACCACCGGCATGCGTGGTTCATCCAATTCCGGACTATTGTGGATAGTGGCCATCAGTGGATTGCCTTTTGTTGTGACAATCGCAAACGTTTTTTCCAATTTTCCGGATGTAGGATTCTCCCACTCTTCCCATATACATGCAAGAAGTCGTGTTGATTCATCATTCCAGTCGATGAAGTAAGGATATTTTTTTCCTTTGAAATGCTGATACTCAAAAAAACCTGAAATGGGTAAAAGACAGCGGTGGTTTTTTGCAGCATGAGCAAATGATTTTTTTTCGAACATCGATTCTGCCCTTGCATTCAATGTCATATTGCGGGTTTCTAAAGCCTGCTTCAGGTCTTTTGTCCACGCCGGAATGAGCCCCCAGCTCATTTTTTCTACCACCAGATTTTCTTCCCGATAAATACAATATAAAAATGGATGATCAAATCCACTCACCAGAAACAGCGGATCGCCCGACATTTGTTTGCGAAAAATTTGGAGGGCCTTTTCAATTTCTTCCGGAGTATTTTGATTCCGAAGTCCTTGTTTACGGATACGTTCTTCTAATTGCTGGATGGTGTAACACATTGAAATAGTTTCATTGGTATGAAAACAAGGGAACAAAAGTAACACGCGTCACATATTACTCATTTGTTGCGCCATTAACGAAACTCGTGTATATCTGGCCTACCTTTATCAAAGTCAAACTTCTAGAGACATGAATCAATCAATGCTTGTATGTACTTCGCTTCTTTTCGGTGTTTTCATGCAGCAAAAAGGGTACGCACAGGAAGAATTTCCAGTAAAAAAAGACATTTCATTTCATGCGATAGAGATGCCCGGATACCGCGACATATTGTCGCCGTGTGTTTTTTCAGACTCCTGTTTGGTATTTGAATTTCCTGACACCAACAGTCGGATCAAAGAAGCATTAAAATTTCATACCTACATTGAAATTTTGGGTGAAGGCGACGATACCGGTGAAATCAATACGCAAAAATTTTTCCCTTCAGGTGAAAGCTATTTGGAAAAAAAATATACCGTTGTTCGGTGGTATAAAATTGAAACCATTTCAGGTGTTGGTTATGTGAAAGTCAACGGAATTTCGCTCCATACACTAGGTGATGACCGGGGATTATTCACATACTTCATTTACAATGCGGATGGATGTTATGTCTATCGTTATGATAAACAAAGCAAGGAATTTACTGACACACTAAAAATAGAATCTATTCGTGATGACATTGTGCATACCATTCCAACCAAAGGATGGAAGAATGCGAACATCTTGTTTCGTATCAATCAGATCAATGCCTACTGCGGCGGAGGCATTTCGGATGTATTTATTATCGACGATGGAGTTAAATTATCCAAATTGATCTCTACCCAATCATACGGCGACGATGGCAGCGCTGAAGGATTTACTTCCACTGTTTGGTTGCCGGTTTCATTTGCAGATAATAAAGTATTGTTGATTGAAAATGGAGATGTGGATCATGTTTTTGATACCTACACAGGTAAACTTAGAACCAAATCTTATCCAAAAGGAATAACGATTCCTGCGAATGAATTAATCATCCTCAATGAAACAGAATATCATGGAGAATATGATCAAAACGGCGACCCAATTGAAAATGCGGATGGCACGTATAAAAGTGGAGAGATCAAAAGTAAAACGAACTACTTTCGATGGAATGGCTTTGAGCTGGTTATTGTAAAATAACAATCAGACCACACAAACCAAACAATCATGGCGGACAAATACCACCGAACAATCCAATGAAATAAATTAAGTCTGCAACACTGATGTAGCCATCTGCATTGAAGTCACCCTCGCAGGAAACCACCGGATCGCAATCGAACTCACAACTTTGATCATCCACATTCGCGAGTGGATTATAATTCAGCGCATTCGGATAAGTACATCCCGGAACCGGACAATCATCCACTGTGATATAATGAATAGCCACAGTGTTGCCATAAATATTTCCGGCAGTTAACGAGACACTATAATTGCCGGGGGTATCGTAGCAAATTCCTGATGGATTCTGCAAGTCAGAACTACTTATCTGGGCACCGGAAAAAATCCAGTCCCAGTTATCCGGAGTATTGGTGCTTTGATCGGTCAGATTGATACAATCTCCCGGACAAATCACATCATCTGACAATGTGAATTCAGCAAGTGGCGCAGTCATTTCAATTCCCGGACAGCATGTTCCTCCGCCGGAAATTGGTATCCCCACATTCGGCCAACAGCTATATTGTGTGTAATACATTCTCAACTCACCATTAAAATCATTCACGAAATAATCTGCAATCTGAATGGCAGTATTACAACCACCTTGTGAAGTTGTTTCGCAACTGTAAGCACAAATGATACTTCCATAACCCAGAGCATCCACGAGCGTTGCAGGTGGTGCGAACAGAATTTCTGTGATTGAGCTTGAAACACCACTAATCGTAGTTGCTGCTATATCATCCGCGCAGTGAGTATTGAAACTGTCAAATCCGGCATAGTGAACAGCTGTAACATTTCCAGCAAAAGGTCCGCTGATATTTATTGTCACCGCTTCATAGGTACATACTCCGATTTTCAAATTTGGAATATCCTGATCTACCACAATGTTTAACGTGCCGCCATCGTAGTTGGCAAAAACAATCACGTTGCCGGTAGCCGAACAAAATTGTGCATGAATCGAATTAGAAATCAGACTTAGTACGAAGAAGGCAACGCCCGGAATGAACTTTTTCATAGCAAAAAATTTTACTTATCAAATGTAGATAAAACATTTTGGTACAAAGAACAATTCATGTCATATCGCATTAAGGGCACTTCCAATACCCTCTTTCACGATTCGACGAAAATTCAAACTTAAACAATAGTTCAATTTCATGTCGGGCTTAAATTCGTCGAATACTGCGCCAAATGTCAGTTACAGAGCTTGGCTCTGCTCCTTCCAT
>JANOVT010000069.1:0-9552 GCA_031417525.1 Flavobacteriales bacterium
GGTGAAGCTGGTGACAACGTTGGACTTTTGCTCCGCGGTGTTGAAAAAGACCAGATCCGTCGTGGTATGGTAATCGCGAAACCAAACAGCATCACTCCTCATACGAAGTTCAAAGCTGAGATCTACGTGTTGAAGAAAGAAGAAGGTGGTCGCCACACTCCTTTCCACAACAAATACCGTCCACAGTTTTACTTCCGTACAACTGACGTAACCGGCGAGATCAATCTCGAGGCTGGTCGCGAAATGGTACTCCCGGGCGATAACGTAACAATCGAAGTAAACCTCATCGCTCCAATCGCGATGGACAAAGGTCTTCGTTTTGCGATCCGCGAAGGTGGCCGTACCGTTGGTGCTGGTCAGGTAACTGAAATCCTCGCGTAATCCGCGCAGATTAAATATTCAGTGAAGGTGAAATCGATTAAAAGATTTCACCTTCACTTTCACGTTTAAAGACATAACGAAAGTTGTGTCGGAAAGTCTGAAGTCTGAAAACTATCAGAATAAGGCATTCACGGGCGTAGTTCAATGGTAGAATAGCGGTCTCCAAAACCGTTGATCTTGGTTCGAGTCCAGGCGCCCGTGCTGAGAGATTAAAAACAGTCCCGCATGTGCGGGATCAAAAACAAAAGATTATGGCTGGAATAAAGACATATTTCGAAGAATCATACAACGAACTGGTTGAGAAAGTGACCTGGCCTACCTGGTCAGAACTTCAGGAAAGTACAATCCTGGTGTTCATCACTACACTGATCCTCACGATTTGTATCTTCTTCATGGATTTCATTTTCGGAGTAAGCGGTGATTCCACCTCGACCTGGAAAGGTCTGGTTGGATTTATTTATGCTTTTCTCACCTGATAATTAATTCCCTAGAGCCAACATGGTCATGAGTGATTTCGAAAAAAAATGGTATGTCGTCCGCGCCATAAGTGGCAAGGAAAAGAAGGTAAAAGAATACATCGAAAGCGAGATAAAAGCACGCGGGATGCAGGATTTTGTTGCCCAGGTGTTGATTCCAACCGAAAAAGTATTTCAGGTAAGGAATGGCAAAAAGGTGAGCAAAGAGCGCAGTTATTTGCCCGGATATGTGTTGATTGAAGCTGCACTAATTGGTGAAGTTCCGCACATTATTCGTAACATTACCAATGTGATAGGTTTTCTCGGTTCAGAAAAACGCGGAGAACCAATACCTCTGAGATTATCAGAAGTAAACAGAATTCTCGGTAAGGTAGATGAGCTTGCGGAAAGCGGAGAAGAGTTGAGTATTCCTTATGTTGTTGGTCAGAATGTGAAAGTCATCGACGGACCATTCAACAACTTCGAAGGAGTGATAGAAGAGATCAACGAAGAGAAGAAGAAACTGAAAGTAATGGTGAAGATCTTCGGTCGTAAGACACCGGTGGAGCTTGGCTATATGCAGGTAGAAAAGGAATAATTTGATTTGACGATTAGTTAATGTGACGATGTGACAATTAATGTTCACAGAAGTTCATTACCACATCGTCACATTGTCAAATTGTCAAATTGATAAATTGATTAAAAAAGCGTGTGGTGCGCATTGAATTCAAGACAGATTGTTACGATTCGCTTCCCCTTGCAATCCACGCACAAACAAATAAATAACAAAGTAAAATGGCGAAAGAAGTATCTGGATTCGTCAAACTGCAAATCAAAGGTGGTGCTGCAAACCCTTCCCCTCCGGTAGGTCCTGCGCTCGGTTCCAAAGGTGTTAACATCATGGAATTCTGCAAGCAATTCAATGCTAGGACTCAGGATAAGGCTGGAAAAGTTTGCCCGGTATTAATCACCGTTTACACTGACAAGTCTTTTGACTTTGTCATCAAAACGGCTCCGGCTGCTGTTCAACTTCTCGAAGCTTCTAAAGCTAAGAAAGGTGCGGCAGAACCAAACCGCCAAAAGATTGGCCAGGTAACCTGGGAACAGGTGAAGGCCATAGCAGAAGACAAAATGCCTGATCTGAATTGCTTTACAGTAGAATCTGCCATGAAAATGGTAGCTGGTTCTGCAAGAAGCATGGGGATACAGGTAACCGGTAACCGACCTTTCTAATTTTTTCGGAGGAAAACAGCAATGGGAAGTCTCAGCAAAAATCGAAAAGCCTCAATCAGCAAGTATGATGGTGAAAAATCATACAACCTGTCTGACGCAGCGTCAGTTGTGAAAAAAATCACGACGACAAAATTTGACGCATCTGTGGACATCGCTGTACGCCTCGGTGTAGATCCGAAGAAGTCCAACCAGATGGTACGTGGCACTGTGTCGCTACCTCATGGTACTGGTAAGACCATCCGTGTGCTTGTACTCTGCACTCCTGACAAGGAAGCAGAAGCCAAAGCCGCAGGTGCTGACTACGTTGGACTCAACGAATACATCGAAAAAATTAAAGGCGGATGGACCGATGTGGATGTCATTATCACCACACCCAACGTTATGGGGCAGGTAGGAGCACTTGGACGAATTCTCGGACCACGTGGCCTTATGCCAAACCCGAAGACGGGCACCGTAACTATGGATGTTGGAAAAGCCGTAACTGAAAAGAAGGCCGGTAACATTGATTTCAAAGTGGACAAAACAGGAATTATTCACGCCAGTGTTGGTCGTGTTTCATTCGAAGCGACTAAACTCGCTGAGAATGCTCAGGAATTGATCCAGACAATTGTGAAATTAAAGCCGTCTTCTGCTAAGGGTACTTATATCAAGAGCATCTCTATGAGCTCTACCATGAGTCCCGGTGTAAATGTTGAAACCAAAACAGTGAGCTAATCGCTGGTAAAATCAAATCGGAGGAATTCTTTTATGACTAAAGAACAAAAGAACCAGGAAATCACCGACTTGGTAGAATCGCTGAAAAGCAGCGAAATCTTCTACCTATCGGATACTTCTTCTCTGAACGCTGAGGCTACCAGCCAGTTGAGACGCGAATGTTTCAAAGCCGGAATTCAAATGCGTGTTGTCAAAAACACACTTTTGAGAAAAGCTATGGAACGCGTTGAAGGAAAGGACTTCTCTCCTCTTTTCGAATCATTACATGGCAATACTGCCGTAATGTTCGCAGAAGTGGGTAATGTACCTGCCCGTCTCATCAAAGAGTTCAGGAAGAAACATGAAAAACCTGCTTTTAAAGCGGCTTTTATACAGGAAGATTGTTATGTTGGCGCTGATCAACTCGACGTATTGGTTGCTCTGAAGAGCAAAACCGAATTACTCGGAGATATCATCGGTCTTCTTCAATCTCCTGCCAAAAACGTTATCTCTGCGCTTAAATCAAACGCAGGCGATAAAGTTGCGGGTCTCGTTAAAGCTCTCGAGGAAAAAAAGAGCTAATACAACATCAATAAACAACAAAAACAACCTTTTAAAAATCCAATAAAATGGCAGATTTGAAAGCAATGGCAGAAAACCTCGTTAACCTTACTGTAAAAGAAGTGAACGAGCTTGCCGCAATCCTCAAAGACGAATATGGTATCGAGCCAGCAGCTGCTGCTCCAGTCATGATGGCTGGTGGTGGTGGTGGCGCTGCAGCAGTAGAAGAGAAAACAGCGTTTGACGTTATTCTCCTCGAAGCCGGTGTCAACAAACTTGCAGTTGTGAAACTCGTGAAAGATCTCACTGGTCTCGGACTGAAAGAAGCAAAAGATGCAGTAGACAAAGCTCCATCACCTCTCAAGACTGGTGTTACCAAAGACGAAGCAAATGCTTTGAAAACACAACTTGAAGAAGCAGGAGCAAAAGTTGATATCAAGTAATATCACATCTCATTAAGATAGTTAAGGCCCCCTTCCACAGACATGTGGAAGGGCGGCCTAAACTTGTTTAAATAGTCATCGATTTTATTTGATGACGAAAAGTCCCGGGAATTCCACCGCATTTTTATGCACCAGGAATGAAAAGGCAACTCACGGAACAGCGATCAGTCGCGGATTCCGGAAAACAATTAAGCAAAGTCGCTCGGCTATTGAAAGCGGGTAAGAACAATTAAAAACAACTTAAGGACTTGGCAACACTCAAAAAAACAGACGAGAGGCACAACTTCTCTTCTACCAAAAGTTTTTATGAATATCCGGACTTTCTGGAAATTCAATTGGCTTCCTTCAGAGAATTTTTCCAGCTGGAAACAAACCCTGAAAACCGAAGCAATGAAGGACTCTACAAAGTATTTTCAGAGAACTTCCCCATCACTGATACACGAAATCAGTTCGTACTCGAGTTTCTCGATTACTTCATTGATCCGCCGAGGTACACCATCGAAGAGTGTATTGAGCGAGGTCTTACATACAGCGTTCCGCTGAAAGCGAAGCTCAAGCTTTATTGTACGGATCCTGAGCACGAAGATTTTGAAACTATCGTACAGGACGTATACCTCGGAACCATCCCATACATGACTCCTCAGGGATCATTCGTTGTGAATGGTGCTGAGCGTGTGATCGTATCACAGCTCCACCGTTCTCCGGGCGTGTTCTTCGGACAAAGCCGCCATGCGAATGGTACTAAATTATACAGTGCCCGTATCATCCCGTTCCGTGGCTCATGGATCGAGTTTGCTACGGACATCAACAACGTGATGTACGCGTACATCGACCGTAAGAAAAAACTTCCGGTTACTACCCTGCTCCGCGCTATCGGTTACGAAAGTGACCGTCAGATTCTCGAAATCTTCAACCTCGCTGAAGAGGTGAAAGTTTCGAAAGCAGGTATTCAGCGTGTTCTCGGCCGTCGTCTTGCTGCCCGTGTTTTGAAAACATGGATTGAAGATTTCGTGGATGAGGATACCGGTGAGGTGGTTTCTATCGAACGTAACGAGGTTGTTCTTGACCGCGAAACTGTTCTTGAGAATCAACACATCGACATCATCGTGGACAGCGGTGCAAAAGCAATCATTCTTCACAAAGAAGAATCGAACTCTGCGGATTTCACTCTGATTCACAATACACTTCAGAAGGATACTTCGAACTCAGAAAAAGAAGCGGTTGAATATATCTACCGTCAGTTGCGTAATGCAGAACCACCAGATTTGGAGACTGCTCGTGGCGTAATCGACAAACTCTTCTTCTCTGAACAGCGTTATGACCTCGGTGAAGTGGGACGTTTCCGTATCAACAGAAAGTTGGGAAACACCAATTCACAGAATCGTACGCTGACAAAAGACGATATTATTCAAATCATCAAATACCTCATCGAGCTTGTCAATTCGAAAGCAGATGTGGATGATATTGACCACTTGTCGAACCGTCGTGTTCGTACCGTGGGTGAGCAGCTTTACAATCAATTTGCAGTAGGACTTGCACGTATGGCTCGTACCATCCGTGAGCGTATGAACGTACGTGACAACGAGGTCTTCACTCCTATTGACTTGATCAATGCAAAAACATTGTCATCGGTGATCAACTCGTTCTTCGGAACGAATCAGGTGTCGCAGTTCATGGACCAGACGAATCCATTGGCGGAAGTAACACACAAGCGCCGTATGTCGGCACTCGGACCAGGTGGTCTCTCCAGAGAGCGAGCAGGTTTCGAGGTACGTGACGTTCACTATACTCACTATGGTCGTCTTTGCACCATCGAAACACCGGAAGGACCAAACATCGGTTTGATCTCTTCACTTTGCGTTTACGCAAAAATCAATCGCCTCGGATTCATTGAAACTCCTTACCGTAAAGTAGAAAACGGTAAAGCGGTGATGAACAACAGCGGTGTAACTTACCTCACAGCCGAGGATGAAGACACCAAGGTGATTGCACAGGCCAATGCCGAAATTGACGAAAAAGGAACATTTACAACTGCTACTGTTAAAGCACGTCTCGAAGGTGACTTCCCGGTGACAGCGCCGAGCAACATCAACCTGATGGACGTTGCACCAAACCAGATTGCATCGATTGCTGCATCGTTGATTCCATTCCTGGAGCACGATGACGCCAACCGTGCACTGATGGGATCAAACATGATGCGTCAGGCCGTGCCGTTGATGCGTCCTGAAGCCCCAATTGTTGGTACTGGTCTGGAAGGAATTGTAGCTTCTGACTCTCGCGTGCTTCTTACAGCAGAAGGCGATGGTGTGGTAGAATATGTTGACGCTACTGAAATCCGTGTTCGCTACAAACGCAGCGAAGAGGATGAATTGGTGAGCTTCAACTCTCCGTTGAAGAACTACAACATCCGCAAATTCATGAAGACTAACCAAAGCACTACGGTGAACCTTCGTCCTCTTGTGACGAAAGGTGAGCGTGTGACGAAAGGTCAGATCATGGTAGAAGGATATTCTACAAAAGGTGGAGAACTTGCTATCGGACGTAACCTGAAAGTGGCATTCATGCCTTGGAAAGGTTACAATTTCGAAGATGCGATCGTTATCTCTGAACGTGTTGTTCGTGATGACATCTTCACTTCTATACACGTGGATGAGTACACCACTGAAGTGCGTGATACAAAACGAGGTGTGGAAGAATTGACTGCAGATATTCCAAACGTAAGTGAAGAAGCTACAAAAGACCTCGACGAAAACGGTATCATCCGTGTGGGTGCTGAGGTGAAAGAAGGCGATATCCTGATCGGAAAAATCACTCCGAAAGGAGAAACGGATCCAACTCCGGAAGAAAAACTTCTTCGCGCCATCTTCGGTGATAAAGCCGGTGACGTGAAAGATGCTTCTCTCAAAGTTCCACCAAGTGCAACAGGTGTGGTGATCGACAAGAAATTGTTCTCACGTACCATCAAAGACAAGAAGCCTGTCAAAACAAATGAGAAGGCCATTGTTGAAGCTTTGGATAAAGAACACGAGAAAGAAGTTGCCGATCTGAAAAAAGTATTGGTAGACAAACTGATCGCGATCGTAAAAGATCAGACGTGTCAGGGAGTTTACAACTACTTCAAAGAAGAACAAATTAAAAAAGGTACCAAGTTCACTGCGAAGTCACTTGCTACTATAGACTACAGCGTTGTGAATGCAGAAGGCTGGACAAAAGACGAACCTACCAATTCGATGGTAAAACGTTGTGTCCACAACTTCAACATGCGTTACAACGAAGTATTGGGATCATACAAACGCAAAAAATTCCAGTTGACTGTCGGTGACGAATTACCTGCAGGTATCGTGAAATTGGCTAAAGTTTATATCGCACAGAAACGTAAGCTTCGTGTGGGAGATAAAATGGCCGGTCGTCACGGTAACAAGGGTATTGTTGCGCGTATCGTTCGTGATGAAGACATGCCGTTCCTGTCAGATGGAACTCCTGTTGACATCGTTCTCAATCCACTTGGTGTACCTTCCCGTATGAACCTTGGACAGATTTACGAAACTGTACTCGGATGGGCAGGACAAAAAACAGGCAAACGTTTCGCTACTCCAATTTTTGATGGAGCCTCCTTGGTAGATATCAAAAATCAGATGGATGAAGCCGGAATTCCTGACTGGGGTGTTACTTATCTCTACGACGGTGGAACCGGTGAGCGCTTCGAGCAGGCTGCCACAGTAGGTGTGATCTATATGATCAAACTGAGCCACATGGTTGATGATAAAATGCACGCACGTTCAATCGGACCATACTCTCTCATCACCCAACAACCACTCGGCGGTAAAGCGCAGTTTGGTGGTCAGCGTTTTGGTGAGATGGAGGTTTGGGCACTGGAAGCATTCGGTGCTGCGAACATCTTGCAGGAAATCCTCACAGTGAAATCTGACGATGTAATGGGTAGAGCGAAAGCCTACGAAGCCATCGTGAAGGGTGAAAATATGCCAGCACCTGGTATACCGGAATCCTTCAATGTATTGCTGCACGAATTGAGAGGTCTGGGTCTGAATATTACCCTGAACCAAAACTGATCTCTGAGTTGAATGGAGATGTTTGTTCGCAAACGCAGTAAGGGCTGAAAATTTTCAGCCCATACCCGCTCCACCGACAAAGAAGTTTAGTGCAATTGAAAAGAGTTTGTTTTAAATCGAAATAGAAAAAGGAAAAACATGCTTCAAGCAAAAAAAGTAGCCCGCCCAACCAGCGATTTCAGGTCTATCACCATCAGCCTGTCGTCTCCTGAAGAAATTCTGGAGCGTTCACATGGTGAAGTGTTGAAGCCGGAAACGATAAACTATCGGACATACAAACCCGAGCGTGATGGTCTTTTCTGCGAGAAAATATTCGGTCCTGTAAAGGATTACGAATGCCATTGCGGTAAATACAAACGTATCCGATACAAAGGAATCGTGTGTGACCGTTGTGGTGTGGAAGTAACTGAGAAAAAAGTACGTCGTGAGCGCACAGGACACATCACATTGAGTGTTCCGGTTGCACACATCTGGTACTTCCGTTCACTTCCAAACAAGATCGGTTACCTTCTCGGTCTTCCAACGAAAAAGTTGGATCAGATCATTTACTACGAACGTTATGTCGTAGTAAACGTTGGTCCTGCGACCAATGCAGAAGGAGTTGCCCTGAATGAATTTGATTTCATCACAGAAGAAGAATTTTTGGATATCGCTGAAAAACTTCCGAAGGAAAATCAATACCTCGATGACAAGGATCCAAACAAATTCGTAGCGAAAATGGGTGCTGAGGCACTGTATGATTTGCTTGCGAAAGTGAAATTGGATGAGTTGTCTTACGAGTTGCGTCATAAAGCAAACGTGGAAACTTCACAGCAACGTAAAAATGAAGCGTTGAAGCGTCTTCAAGTTGTTGAAGCATTCCGTGATGCGAACACACGCGTAGTGAACCGTCCGGAGTGGATGATCACTAAAGTAGTGCCTGTCATTCCACCGGAGTTGCGCCCACTTGTTCCTTTGGATGGTGGCCGTTTTGCAACTTCCGATTTGAATGACTTGTATCGTCGTGTAATCATTCGTAACAACCGTCTGAAAAGATTGGTTGAAATCAAAGCACCAGAAGTGATTCTCCGTAACGAGAAACGTATGCTTCAGGAAGCTGTCGATTCATTGTATGATAATAGCCGTAAATCTTCTGCTGTAAAAACTGAAAGCAATCGTCCGCTGAAATCACTTTCAGATTCATTGAAAGGAAAGCAGGGACGTTTCCGTCAGAACTTGCTCGGTAAACGTGTCGATTATTCTGCGCGTTCCGTAATTGTTGTAGGTCCTGAATTGAAACTGCACGAGTGCGGTATTCCGAAAGACATGGCGGCAGAGCTTTTCAAACCATTCATCATCCGCAAGATGATCGAGCGTGGTATTGTGAAGACGGTAAAATCAGCGAAAAAAATCGTAGATAAAAAAGAAGCCGTTGTTTGGGACATTTTGGAAAACGTGCTGAAGGGTCACCCGATTCTTCTCAACCGTGCTCCTACCCTGCACAGACTTGGTATCCAGGCTTTCCAGCCAAAACTGATCGAAGGAAAAGCGATCCAGCTTCACCCGCTGGTTTGTACTGCCTTCAACGCCGACTTTGACGGTGACCAGATGGCCGTTCACGTGCCACTTGGAAGCGCCGCCATCCTCGAAGCTCAGTTGTTGATGCTTGCTTCTCACAATATCCTCAACCCTGCGAATGGCGCACCGATCACGGTACCATCTCAGGACATGGTATTG
>JANOVT010000070.1:0-2158 GCA_031417525.1 Flavobacteriales bacterium
GATCCTTTGTTAGGAGTACACACTAATCAGACTATTGAGTCAAAAACCATCGGTAAATACTTAGGCCATTTTCCATTGGAGGTAGATAAATTGCAAATTTCAAATGTTTGCCGATATTTGAAACAATTAACTCCAATGATAGCTGGTAACTTTGTAAAATTATTTCCAATCTCTGAATTCACTCGATCTCCCAAAAATCCTGCAAGGAACAATTGTGTGCCAAGTATCATGGCAGTGAGAGCGATATAGAAAACGGCCTGATCAGAGAGCAGTGCAGCGCTGGTATGCCACACATAGAGGTGCATGAATTTGTTGATGCCGAGGTAGAGAAATATCCCTAAACCAAGCAAAAACATCAATACACCAAATACACCAAAAATGTGCATCGGGCGTTTGCCGAATTTGGAGATGAACATGATGGTCAAAAGGTCGAGTGGACCATTGATGAAACGAGAGAGTCCAAATTTGGTCGTGCCGTATTTGCGCGCGCGATGCTCCACCACTTTTTCACCAATTTTTTTAAACCCTTCACGATGCGCCATCACAGGAATGTAGCGGTGCATTTCGCCGAAAATCTCGAGGCTTTTTACGACTTCCTTTTTATAAGCTTTCAAGCCACAGTTAAAATCGTGGAGGTAGATACCACTCATTCTTCGGGTGGCCCAATTATAAAGTTTGGTCGGAATTGTTTTCGAGATTGGATCGTGACGTTTCTTTTTCCAGCCGCTTACCAAATCGTATCCGCCTGAATTGATCATCGAGATGAGTTCAGGAATTTCGTCGGGTGAATCCTGTAGGTCGGCATCCATGGTGATAACCACTTCGCCTTCTGCCATTTCAAAACCGACATGAAGCGCGGCACTTTTGCCATAGTTGCGTTGAAAACGAACAGCGCGAATATGGTCATCCGATTTTTTCAATTCCATGATCACTTCCCACGAATGATCTTTCGAACCATCGTCGATGTAAATCACTTCATAGCTGTAGTGATTTTTTTCGCAGACCGAACGAATCCATGCGTGCAATTCACGAAGCGATTCTTCTTCGTTCAGCAGGGGAATGACAAGAGAAACATCCATAGATTGAAATCAATCGCGCTTAAGAATTGCAGAGCCGATAAGTCCGATAATGGTATAAGTAAACACTGATCCGATAACGGCCATTGCTGACATAAATCCAGCGCTCATAAACATGCCGGCATATTTCATATTCTCTTCAATCTGTTCATCGCTCAAACCTTGTTCGCTCATATCTTCAATGGCCTTGTCTTGAATATTGGTGACAAACTCGGGTGAAATTTGTGTAACGAAGAAGTAGAAAAAGATGGCCGTGATAATTCCGGCAAATAGTCCGGTGAGAGCAGAAAGTCCTACGCCCTGACCCATGCGAAGGAAGCCACCATTATGGACATCGCGAAATTCTTTGAGCATCCAGATCACAGTTGCAATCGAAATAGCCCATGAAATGAGACGGAAGGACCAGGATTCCATTGACCAGCCGGCATAGTGTCCGATGAGCATAAAGCCAATGCCAATGCCGCTGAGGATCAGAGCATAACGCATGGCATGCTTCATCAATGGTGTATTCGGATTTTCGAGTTTTTGAGAGTCAATGGTGTCCATGGGATTTTTTTTGGTTTAAAACTATCGCGTTCAAAGATATAGGAGCAGAGGTATTAGAAAATTTGCCCGGAATGAATTATGAACGCTTGATTTTTTAAAAACAATATTACTTTCGCCGCCAAAGGGCAAGTCTTCTACGACCAGCTCCTGTCTAATCCTCCAGGGCCGGAAGGCAGCAAAGGCAGACGGTTGTAGCGGTGCGATAGAAGGGGCTTGCTCTTTTTTCTTTTAACTTCGGTTGGTGTTTCTACTTGATTCTGAATGATTTTTCCACTTCAAGCATCTCAATTAAGCCGAGTCATCAGAGCGAGAAAGAGAGCAAGAACGAAGAGAGATTTTCGCGGGTAGGTGGTTGTTAGATTCAAATGTCCAATTTCTTGGGATGTAGATTTCGTGGCCTTTGTTTGTGCCTTGAAGTAGTTGGAATAGCAAACTAACTGCATGTTGTAAATGAGATGATACAGAAATTGGATAGCAACAATTTTGAAGTATCGGTGACGCCTTTCAGGAGGGATCACCAAACCGCTTTAAGCTGC
>JANOVT010000071.1:0-4401 GCA_031417525.1 Flavobacteriales bacterium
GCACCTTCAACTTTACCTCAATGAATTTTGCTACAAATTGAACAGGCGGTACTTTGGACTCAATATATTTGATCGAATGCTAAAAGCTTGTGTGGCAATCAAATGGAATCCATGGTGTATAGAAGAGTAGACGCATTTACTTCTAATCTCGCATTTGGATTATTTACACCAATCCCTACATTACCCTCGTTACAAGCGCCAGCATAACCCATGACCAAATCATCGCTTGTTCCATTGGTTACCAGATTCCAATCGCAACTTGTAGTACCAATATTCTGCCAAGTACCGTCACCAGCCAAATAAGTGGATGGATCATTCGTCAAATCAAGTCTTGTCATTCGATTGTCTTCCGGAACACCTGACGCCACGTTTTGTCCCATAAAAACACAATCTGGCGAGAGAACTGGGGTGTTCTGCAATCGAAGATTTCCATTTACATCCAACGTTTCGATGGGATCTGGTTCTTCAATTCCAACTCTTTGCTGAGTTCCGTTCATATTCAGATATAAATTTCCTTGTTGTGTGGACCTGAAATCTGTGAACACATTCGTAATGTTTTGCGAAATGCGCAATTGAGCATCCGTTATATTGTTCGTTCCCGGATCGTGAACATGCAATCGGCGTTGCGGTCTCGTGAGAGTTGTAATTCCAAATTCATCACCAACTCCAACTTTTCCATCTGCGTCTGCAGCAAATCGCATCATTTCCAGTCCCTCGGCGGAAGCTGGCCCACTTGAAGCGGTGCCGTCACCATTCGTAAACCGAACAACAAAATCATCTGGTCCGGTTGACCCGTTGGTATTGTCACTCCATGCGATCACGAATTCGGTGAGATCATTTGATATGGCTCTGGGCCCAACAAAACTCATGTCACTATTTCCTGTGAAGGTTATTCCATCAATCATCCATGGGCGGTAACCCAATTCTTGAGTATTCGTGCCTGAGCCTGCCAGGTGCAACAAACTATAAGGTGAACTTACTGCACCTGACCAAAATGCTTGATTATTGGATAAACACGCAAAACCAGAATTATTTACTGTGAATCCATTGATTGTGGATGTTTGGGATCCATTGATGCGTAAACGAATGTCTGATCCTCCAGTTTCGAAGCGCATTCCATTACTTAAACTTCGAAAGCCAATGAATGGGGTTGTGCCGACATCGGTATACAAACGAAATCTTTCGGTCTGCGAAGTTGATGAAGTTCCCGTCCACAGATCCCATTGGTTTGTGATACTCTGATCGCCATCTGTCCGGAATAAGAATCCTTCACTGAAGGGGTCAAGTTGATTGTCACTTGACGGTCCCATTCTGAACGTATTGATATGAAGTCGGGCAACTGGCAGATTGCCAGTTCCTACAGTAAAATTTCCCAATCCAAGTGCCTCTTGCATGGGTGAGGTAGTCGTAAGGTCTGCATATCGGCCGTATAGATTTACGATATTCCCTGCAACTTGCGCCTGGGTTTTTAATGAGCAAAAAATTAAGATGGCCGCTATGGCCATGCACAATATATTTTTCATTCGAACAATTGTATTTATCTTAACAATTGCACAAATCCATTAAGTTCTTGATCTTCGCTTCTTGCAATGAAATAATATATACCTTCACTGCAATCCGTATTATCAGATTTACCATCCCATTTTTCACTAGCCTTTAACCGAATCATTTCGTTTCCCCAACGATTGTAAATGAATGTTTCTCCGCAAAATTCCGGAACCATCCAAGCATCGTTTCTGCCATCACCATTTGGTGAAAAGACATTAGGAATTTGAAGGTGCTCTGGCTTTAGTAATTTGATGGATAGGTCATCAATGAAATAGTAAGTCACTGCAGTTAAGAACTTCCCTGGAAAACAGTCACAATCTCCACCAATTTCAGCAATGTTATATCGACCGATTGTCATCCAGCCAGCATCCTCTTCTAGAACTATGGTGTCTTTAATATGCATCCAACCTATGCTGTCGTTCAACCATACTTCACCGGTGGTATATTGAGGAGTATATCCTTCAATCATAGTTATATCTGGCCAAAAAATCTGATCTGGAGTAAATAGGAATTGCAACCCTCGTAAGGTGCAATAAACACCCGTTTCGTCAACATCGAATGTGTCAGCCGATGATATCCAAAACTCTATTTCATAATCTGATCCTGCGATCATTGTTGAAGTTAGTTCGTTTTGAAGATATTCGGAAAATGCATCACCACATGGCACTGCCAAGCCTCCATAGCCATTACCAGACTGTGGGTATTGATAACCCCAATAATTATCGGGGATGTAACCGCCTCCGTTGCTTTGAGCTACATATGGCATACAAGTGTTAAATACATCTGCGGTTTGCAAACTGGGATTGTACCAACCAACTGCACGTTCATTCAACTGATGATACTCTTGAGTTATAGTTGGCGGACAATAGTTAAGTTCTTCAAATCCCCCATTCCTTACAAGATTAGTCTCACACTGACTTTTTCCAGTATTATAAATGCAACAAAAAGATATAAGAACAAAAAGTCTGTACAATTGATAAGAAGTGATTAATGAGAATATTGCCAACTGCTTTCTTTTCTTTCTTTGAATCGGTGATGGGAATAGTTGACTTTACAAACCCAACCGATAACAACCTACCCTGCTTCCTGCGAAGATATGTACGTTTCTGGATGTTTTTTAGTAGCGGCATGCCGCCGGTGGGTGAGCGCTCATGTGATCGACGAATGCATTGAGATTATGATGCTTTGATCTTAGGCAAGAGGCAAAGGGCAGTTGGCAGTTGGCAGTTGGCCGAATTTGAACGTGCAAAAATAAGGATGCTATCAAAGCGTTTTTGTGTTTCCTTGTTTCAAAAAAGCGTGTTAACTGATACAGTTGCACACTACAAAGCGCTGCCGCCAGTTGTGGTTTGTAAAAAAGAATTTTCGCAAGGTGAAAACGGAAACTTTCAGATTTCATATTCATTGCTAAAGGTTATTTGAAGTAATGATTCCAAACGTAATGGAAAAACAAATGCGAAACAGTTTTGTGGATAAATATACTTTTACGATAGAATAGTCAGAGGTGCATGCCTTGAAAGATTTTGGATATACTCATTAACCGCTTCGCAAGGATCTACAATAAATCCAGGTGAATGTTGAAGAATTTAGTTGAACAGAATTAGATTTTTCACGAATCATCAGTGACTGAAGGTTTTTTCTTTCTGAAATTGATGCATGATGACAGAAGGCAAGGTCAACATGAGGAAAACATTCGTTCAGTTAATGAGTAATTGATTTACATAAGCATAAAAAAAGCCGCGATGTTCGCGGCTTTCTTCGAATGCTGAAATTTCAGCGTTCAAGATTATTTTCCCATTTCTGGAGCTGCTGTTGAATCGATGTTGATCAACTCAACGTCAAAAATCAACGTTGAATAAGGTTTGATTTTACCTTGACCACGTGCGCCATAGCCAAGTTCTTGTGGAATGAAGAACTGGTATTTTCCACCCATGTTCATCAATTGTAAACCTTCTGTCCAACCTGGAATAACCTGTGAAAGTCCGAATGTCGCCGGCTCGCCGCGATCTACTGAACTGTCAAATACAGTTCCATCTACCAACGTACCGTGGTAATGAACCGTAACCATGTCAGTAGCCTTCGGTTTTGCACCAGTACCCGGAGTGAGTACTTTGTATTGAAGTCCGCTTGGAGTGGTTTGAATTCCGTCTTTCGATTTGTTCGCAGCCAAAAAATCAACACCCGCTTTTTTATCGAGTTCTGATTTTGCTTCTTGTTTCTGCGCCATCACTTGCTGAATATAAGCTTCCGCTTCTTTCAGCTCCATGGCAGGAACGCTGTCCATCTGATCTTTCATACCACGAACAAGCATTTCGTAGTTGAGGTCTTTCAGATCACCTTGTGAAAAGCTTTCGCCGAGGCTCAGACCAATGGTATAGCTGAGGCTATCCTGAGTTGTGGTGAGTTTAACGTTACTGACGCTATTCTGCTCGCAGCTGCTGAGCAATATGCCGCCGGCAATCACACTTAATGTAAGTTTTTTCATGAACTTTATGGAATATGGATTTTTAATTCGGGCGCGAAAGTAGAGTGGGGAGTGGTTTCATTGGTAATTTTCTTTTTAACCACAGAGTCGCACGGAGTTTAACACAGAGTTTCACGGAGTTTTTGATGATTTATCTGAAATGACGGTTTCTGACGCGCAAGTATCAATTCGGATCTGCAGATTTAGGTCCATCACACTGCGAAGCAGTCACAACTGCGAAGCTGTTGACTCTTCTTAGCCCCGGGTGGCAACCACTAGTGTTCGGAACCTTGACAAACGCTTGTTGGTAAAGGGATATAGGCTGTATACATTGAATATTATTTTGATGTGAATTTGCATGCATGACCGTTTCTCATCTCTTGTCGCTG
>JANOVT010000072.1:0-8191 GCA_031417525.1 Flavobacteriales bacterium
CAAAAAAATATTTAGGGAATACAGACATAAACTTGAATTTGATGGTGACAGAAAAATTGACATTGTTCAAGATGAAGAAATTCCAACTGCCGCAAAATTTGAGTTTGCCGAAAACTATGACAGAGAAACTCATATTGTAAAGTGATACAAATTGAAAAGGTCTGAGTTCTGCGTATTCATTATAAAGGAAATGCTCAATAAACAAGTCAATTGGCGTGTTGAATATTTGACGGTTCATGCCTTCAAAAAGATTTGAACAATATTCCACAATTGACTTTTCAGAAATTCCCATTTTGTTGAATTTCTTGATTGTAGGTTCAAGTCCTTTTATGAATTCTGTTTTATGATTCTGAGTAGATATAAATAATTGGTTTAACTCACCTTTTCTTGCTTCAATAACAAAATCTAAATGCACCAATTCATGCATAATCAAATGTTCAGTCGCTGGGTAACTTGGTTTGTATTTTACAATGTGAGTCTCTCTGTCATAGTTTTCAGCAAACTCAAGTTTTGCAGCAGTTGGAATTTCTTCATCTTGAATAATGTCAATTTTTCTGTCACCATCAAATTCAAGTTTATGTCTGTATTCCCTGAATATTTTTTTGCCAGTATCAGTTGCAATTATTTTTGTTGAAATCTCGAAAGCTTGTCTTCCAGAGTTCTGATATAAATCATCCTTACTTTTATTCAGTTTAATTGCTTGAATGGTGCTGTAAAAAGCAGACTGGAAGTCTGCTTCCATTTCAGCAATCATTCCTAATGCAAAATGGGTATTTGCATATTGGTCGTTAATCTTTAATGCTTCATAAAAATATTTTTTAGCTTCTTCCAATTTACCTTGTTGCATAAGGTTTGCACCAATGTTGTTTATGGTGATATTGTCCTTTGGATTCGCAATTAGTGCTTGGTCATAATATTTCATAGCTGTTGGAACATCATCTTTGAACTTGGCAAAAATGTTTCCCATCATAAGCAATGCCCATCCATTCTTTGAGTCCCATCGCAATGCATCAATTAAGCAATTAATTGCTTCTTCTTGGTCGCCTTCGTCTGAAAGTATTTGTCCCATAATTCGGTGATATTCCGAAATAGCAGGATTCTTCTCGATTAGTTTTTTAAGAATAGGTTTTGCATCAGCATATTTACCTTTCTCACAAAATGCAATAACCTTTTGGTAGTCTAAATCTTGAGCTAAAATTGTAGGTTCGTCAATCCAAATACTAACAACGTCATTGTCTATTGTTACTTTAGGTTTGTAAGGTCCGTAAGTATAAAAGTCTTGAATAGCATTGAGCAATGATTGCTGGTCACCTTTAATAACCGATGGAAATATCGTGTAAAGAAAGTTGTCTATTTTATGAATGATTTGCATCTAAATTAATTCTTGATTTTGGTTAGTGCTTTTTTTATTCCTTGAGTCGCCAAAGGGTCATTGTCAACAGCTTCTATTACCTTGTCGCAAAGCCATAGGGAAATATACTCTTCCTCTGATGAATTAAAGAATTTGGCAAGCTTTACAACTTGATCTCTATTCAAATTCCGTTCACCTCTTTCAGCCTTACTCATTAATGCAGTGTCAACTTCAATATGGGCAGCGACTTGTCTAAGTAGCAGATTTTGCTTCTCTCGCGTTTCTCTAATTTTCTGTCCTAGGTAACTCACGTTTCTGCATTTTGACTTGTCAAAAAGTGTCAAATTTAATGGCTATTTTCGGAATGTCGGTCCATGCGGTTGGAAAATTCTAGCACTTTTGGTCTTGCGGAGCATTGGCTTGTGTCGGGCAAACCAAATGTGCTAAAATGTGCGGCAGGCTTTTTTTCTGTTGCTTGATGGTGCGCAGTCGTCTTTTAAGCTTGCTTATAACATTTTGCAGCTACCAGAAGTAAGCGACTTCTGGCATTACTTTTCAAATATATCACGGAACTTTCTTCAAGCACAAATCTTCAATAAACCGCTGAACCGCCAAATGCCCAAGTGTAGTTATGTAAGGTACTAGCCATCAGACTCATTTAATTCCCACAAAAATCCCTTTAGCCATATCCTAACCGAATTCAAAATCATTTACTTTCGTTCAAACCTATCCGCATGGACCTTCTCTCCAAAATCATTCGGCCATTTTCTATCAAACATGGCACCTCATTCAGGAAATTTCATATCGGGCTTGGTAAATCAGAATCGGAACTGAAGTTGTACGATTGGCTTGTTGGCGGAAAGCATAGTTCGTTAGAAATACAACTGATGTTTTATCCCAATGGGAATAAACATGCTTATGAGAAGATCCGTAAAGGACTTATGCAGAGTATGGTGGACTATATCGGCTACAAGGCTTTTACGGATGAGCACTCTCCAAGGAAGAGTCTCTTTACGCTCAACTTTTGTCTTGACATGATGCTGGCTGAAGAATATGACGTAGTCACTCACTTTATGAAGAAGACCGAGAGTCAGGCGGTGAAGGATTTTCAACTCGAGATCCTGGATACGCTCTACAAGTTTCAGCTCGATCATGTGAAATATTTCGACATTGATGTCGAGGAGCTTCAAAAAAAGAAACGGAGCAACAAACGCAAGCTCAAAGCACGCGACGACAAACGTGAAGCTTTGGCACTGGTGAACCTGAAACTGGAGCAGGCAAAAAAGGTTGTCGATATACAGGACCCCGCGATCATTATCGACGGGGTATTGAATGAACTCAAATTCACCAAGGAAGAACTACTCAATCCCGATCTCATTTTCAACCTGATAGCAACTTACCGCAATGCGATCGCTTCCACCAATGGCTACGTTCTCCTCGAGCCTTATGTGAAAATGCACTATGATAGACTTCTCGCCGCCAATGCATTCGGTAAGGGACAAAAAGACGCACACCTCGGCTTCATTTATATTCTGGCACATACGGATTTCCGCGAATACAAATTCCAGGAAGGACTTCAAAAGCTCTCCGAGATGCCCGGTATATTGCCGATCAGTAAATTCAAAAAGAGCAAGTACTACCCGAAATACGTCGCATTGAATACAGCCATCGCCTATTGCACCGGACACAATACCGAAGCCATCCGCGATCTGAAGTCCATACTGAACTCCAATCTTCCTGATATTCGCGATCGTGCAAACATGGAATTGAACTATGCCGTGGGTCTTGCCGGCGCTGATGATCATAAAGGTGCCATAGAGGTACTACTTGAAATGGCGAAGATGGATGCAGTATATAAAGTCAAAATGGGACCGAAATTTATGTTCACGAAAAACCTGATCATGCTCCTCACTTATTATGACCTCGGCAAAAAAGAAACGGCACTTGCGTTGCTCAAACAGTTGCGACACGACTTTTCAAAATTCCTTCGAAAACCTGAATACGAACGTGTTAGGAAATTCCTCAAAATCATTTTACGCATGTGCAATGGAACAGTGGATGTTAAATCAATAGCATTCCGCAAATCGCTGGGTAAAACCGGCCTTGCCTCGTCCGCCACTGATGACATCCAGATAGTGGGCATCTTCAGTTGGCTGAAGGCGAAGATGACGGGCCGAAAGCATTACACGGTTTTTGTGGAAAGAGTCAATGAAACAATGCAGATGGTTAAAGGGGATTAAACGATCAAAGAATTTATTTTTATAAAGTTGTATCATTTGTTCTGTATCATTTGCTACTTTTGATACAGAACAAATGATACAACTTTTATATTTCGCGAAGCAATCACCCCGGATATGCCAAAAATTATCGAAATAAAAGATTTACGTAAAAAATTGGGTCTATCCCAAGGTGAAATCGGCATAGTTCTCGGAATTTCTCGCTCAATGGTCCAAATGATCGAACGTGGCAGGCGCCCGATGTCTACAGAAATAATCGGGAAAGTGATCCAACTGAAAGAAGCTTTCAAAAAATCAGCAAACAAATTCCAGGGCGACAAATCCCTTCCCAAGGATGAACGCAGCATCAAAGATGCGTGGAAATTGTTGGAGAATAAAGAGAGCCGGCTTAGGGAATTATACACATTGAAACAAAAATTGCTCCTTGCTTATAAAGAGGCCATGGAGATAAAAGCATTTTTTGAATCCAACCAGTTGTCCAACGGAAAGGATCTCAAGTACACACAACGTATATCAAAGCTGAAAGAATTACAACTCGCAAAATTGAAAATCAAAGTGCGGGATTGTAATCCATCTCATTTGTTGGTCGTTGATCTGAGTATTTCCGCCGCTGAAGCAGAATTAAGATTACTGCGAGCATTTCTCGGGATTAAAATACCGGCCGGCAAGAACAAGACCTTGATCAAATCGCAGTAACACATGCAGTCTCTTTCAGAATTCGACCCTGTTAAAGGGTCGTTCATTCGCTCTCCATTTCGCGGGTTTAGCGAAGCTCTAACCGCGAGATCTCGAAGTGAGGGTTGAGACGTTTGAATTCTGGAGATTGAACACGTATTTCGAAGTGGGAAACGTCATTAAACTTTTAAATCCTCAAAAAAGGTTCTAAAAAAACCATCCATTCATTCTTTAAATGTGTTTTCCCCGAAAAAAACACAAATTATTTCGCATTGATTTTCAATCACTTCGCTCACGAATCATTTTTTTTTCTCCTTCCAATTCGCTCGATTCGTGTACAAAATCTATTCAGAATCGAAAAAAACAGGAAAATACTGAACGTCCTGTATTTATGGAGTTTACAGAATGATTTGGTCCGAAAAGGGGTCGGGTTTTGGAGCTATTTGAAAGTACGCTGAACCCAAATATCGAAAAAAACCGAGGCATTTCTTGCCCACATCTTAGCCCCATCAAAAAATCGAAAACAATGAGGGCAAGTAACAGACAGAATCAGAAACAAAACGAGAGCGCACAGACGTTGCTCCGCTCTTGTTCAGCTCCTGTATCCGGGACTACACCTTTTAAAAACACTATGGTTATGAATTATTCATTCGACACTCTTTCAACATTCCAGGAATGTGACCGGCTCTTAACTTCTTACTTCATTTCGCAACACGAGCTGGAAAACAGGTTGCAACTCCTTCAAAAAAAGCATGAAGTACTTGTGAAGAGAAATGAAGCATCATTTGTTGCGCTGGCAATGATTCGGAAAAAAAAGGCACGGCTCCTTGGTGAAATCAGCAAGAGCAAGTCGCCTGTCAGAATTGAAAGGCTGACTCAAAAAATGCTTGAATGCAATCCTCGCCTGAGAAAAATTCTCGATGAAGCAGAAAAATCAATTATGCCGCTGCTATTTGAATATGAGGCAGAGATCGGGCAGATCCTTATTGAATTGAATCATTTACAACCTCTCATTGCGGGAATTTGTAAGCAACGCGTTTCATTGAACGACTGATTCAAAAAATCAACTTGTAATCTTTTTTTTATTAACTAATATATAAAGCCTATGAATTATTCATTGAGTTCTTTGACGAGTGCGTCTGATTGCGACAAACTCCTCCAGACGGCAAACCTGGACAGAAGCAATCTTGCCAGCCGCCAGGCAACACTGACCAAACAATGTAACGCCATTGGGCCATTGAGTCAGAAGCTTGTTACTGACATCGCGGATGCCACAAGTGAGCTTAACAACCTGAATGGTTATCTTCCAACGCTGACACCAGGTTCAGATTCGCAGGAAAATGGGGCGGCCAGACAAAAGCGTCTGGAGCTGAATTTGGTCTTGCTCAACCAGAAGGTCGACGACTACAACACTATTGTGCTGGTTGGCAAACAACGCGCTCTGAACGAGACAGAGGCACGCCTAGCTGAAGTTGATGCATTTCTCGTGCTTTTGAATGCACGTATTGCAGAGTTTAACATCTAAGGGGGTTGATTTGGTTTGGTTTTAATCTTAAAACCCCGGTGAAAGCCGGGGTTTTTTTATTGGCTGGAGATCGGTATTGCGGCCTTCCAGTAAAATACTCATTTGATTCCGCGGCGAATCATGTGCTTGATGAATAAAAAATTCACTCGTTTGATTTTCATATTGTAAATCAGTTACAATCTGGCACTTGATCTTTACCTCATGTCAAAACCAACTTCAGTCATACTTATAGGTAAACTCCGTAAGGCCGGATTCCAGGTCATCATCGAGAATGGGCCTGCCATGTCCGGGTACCACACGAAACCTTTTTTTATTGCGGTGATCGACGCACCCGGGAAACAAACCATGCGCAGGCAACACAATACCATCCGTGAGGTGAAAGAAACTTATTCGAAATTTTTTGATATATCAGGGTTGGATTTTGGTCTTGCTCTTGAGGGCACTGAATAATTTCAATGCGACAAGCAGGGTTTCTCGAATCAGTGAGTACTTCACCAGAAATGAAGCAAAAAAAAAGGCCTCTCGTAAGAAAAGCCTTTTTTAGGTGATGATTAAGATAACAGTCGTTGTCGTAGTATAAATTCGAATTGTTGGTTTTGACGTTTCAGTTGGTGGATGAGTTTTTCTTTCTCGAACACCACACGGCATTGATCCCAGGCCTCGATCACCATTCTGCTGATTTCTTTCATATTGAAAGGTTTGGTGAGAATGCGAAATACTTTGCCTTTATTTACGGCTTCCATCACAGGAACAAGTTCCGTATAACCGGTGAGGAGGATGCGTTGCACATCGGGATAATCGGAAGCGATGCTTTCCAAAAATTCCACGCCGCTCATGCTGGGCATATTGTGGTCGGTGATGGCTATCTGAATCTTTTGTTCATTGATCATATTATAAGCCTCCACCGGATTGTTGGTCGTAAACACTTCGAACTGATCGCGGAAATTGGCGCGAAACGTTACCAGATTGGAATCGTCATCATCCAGATAAAGCACACGTGGCTTTTCAGCCAGATCCAATTTTTTCGTGCTAAGCGGGCTATTCATTGTCATGTTGTCAGGTATTTATGTAAAACGTGATTTTGCTACCTATACGGGGAGGCGGGTCATAGGGTTACTGTGTTGCATGAAAAAACTATAGAATTTGCAAAAAAAAGGCTCTTATCACCGGAACTGCAGGAGGTGAATATTTGTCGGATTTATTTGATTTTGTGGAGATCTTGCCGCTTTGAACTTGTATCTGGCACCAGCGATAAAAGACAATCTTTTGACTTCAAAGGAATGCGGGATTCTAGCCGGAATGACCTTCATGTTGGACCAATGTGAGAAAGAAAATTTTATCAGATGAAAAGCAATTTAGTCGTTCAAGATATGATAGGTGTTGATTCGGCAATGGAATGATGACCAAAGCGATTTTTCCCGGAGGGTTTTCTATACATCTACACAAACTTGATGTGGAAAATGTGGAAACAAAATTCCCCGAAATTCAGATATCGTTTTCAATCAAACTATGATTGTATCGCTGTCATCGCGAATGAGATGGACAGTTCATGTTAAAAGGGAGAAATTCGAAAGTGTTGAAATGAACATCTGATCTGAACTCGGGGAAAATGTTGGAAGACCATTCGAATCTTGGTGAAACAACTGAGGAAGTATTCAAATAATATTCAGCGCAGTGCTACGAAGAATACTTGAAAGGAAGAAGCATGCAATGAAACCCGGTAAGCACCGATTGAGGAGGGTAATTAATTGTCAAATGATTCCACCATCATCGTTTGTCCGATTTGAAGAGGGATGCAACCTTGATATGCAATCAAAATCATTCACGCTAAAAATCAAAGGTGGTCAACTGTAATTTAGTATGAGGAAGACAGCACGTAATTGAGCCACTCAAGATCAGTTATTTTCGGTGCGCTTTTTTTCATCCATTTGCCCGATGAGTTTGTCCAGAATTTTTTGTTGAGTTTGTTGTTGTCTGAGATAACTGTCGAGAAGGAAGGAATAGTTTTCCATCAATTTCATGATGACTTCATTTGAGATCAGTTCATGAGAAATGGGTGAGTTTTTGGTGGATGTTTTTTCTGTTGGTGTGCTCGATCTGGCGTTTCCGGATTCAGAGGAGCTTGGTTTTTTGCTCAGCAAAATATCGCTGCTTATGTCATAGAGGTTGCACAGGTTGCGGATATTGTATCCATCAAGTTTGCGCTGACCGGATTCAAGCTTGCTGTATTCCGGCTGACTCATTCCCAGTGCATCGGCTACATACTCTTGTTTGAAATTGTTTTGAAGTCTGAGGACTTTGAGATTTGGATAAGGGTTCATGGTATTGTTTTTTAGGATTTAGGGAGCAAATGTGTGGGGGACATTTTGAAAAATGTTCCGATTTCGAAATTTTCGAAATGGA
>JANOVT010000073.1:0-2458 GCA_031417525.1 Flavobacteriales bacterium
CTACATGAATCATTTATGACCAATACCACTTATTCAACATAAAACTTTCCTGTAATAGTATGGCCTGCTTGATCCGTGAATTGACAGAAATAAATTCCGGAAGAAACTTTTTGAAGCACAACAATACTTTTTGTGTCTGTGATTAGCATTTCGTGAACAACTTTACCGGTGAGGTCAAAAATCCTAAGCGCTGTTCCTTGCTTTGAATTCAACACCGTGAATGTGGAAGTATGTGACGAAAAGAAATATCTCAAGGCATCTGTTGGGTAGTTCGACTCAACAGCAGTAGTAACAGCACACATATCCACCTCTTCATAGAGCACTGCAGCTGTCTGAGTGCCCGTCACATTCAAGGTGCCGTCAGGACAAATTGCATAAACAAGGGGATAAAAATTCACTTCATATGCACCAGTTATTTGAGACAACGCGGCCCCTTCTGGATTAAGAACAGGATATGAAATACCAGCAAGCCAATTTCCCTGAGTGATTCCACTTACGCCATTGAACTCATTCAATCCGTTGTTTGAATCTACTTCAATACCCAGCACTACCACATCTTGAGACTGTGAACCGGCTGGCCCGTGAGCAGTATAAAGATCCTCAACATGACCTTGATTGTGGTAGGCCCAGCAATAGGGACAATGCGATGCCCAAAAGTCTATGTACACTGTTTTGCCTGCCTGCAGGTATTCATATAGGTGATGTGTTTCTCCATCAATATCCGTGATGGTGAAATCGGGAGCAATGGTGCCATCAGCCAATTGAGCTGATAAGGCTCCTGAACAATACAGCGATAAGAGGAGAAGAATCTTTTTCATTTGTGCGGTGTTTTTTGAATTTTAATTGCTGAACATCCAATTGGTCGCGAATTGTTTCGCAACCTGACAAACGGCATGTTAAAAGTCGAAGAAATATGTCAGAAATAAAAATTCAGCTTGTAATTGATAGCAAGGTTTCAAATTTGGTAATGTGGTGAAAGAAATGCAGGCATATGACGGTCATTCAGATCTGAAAAATCGATCTGAACAAAACAATGATATTCTTAAAAGATATATCCTAAAATTGCCAAATCAAAAAAGTACTCTTCATAGCATCGCATCGCATTGACCGAGCACCTGGTCAAAGATTTCGATTTGAGCAATATTTTGCATTCCTGACTGCGAACGGGTTCCAATGTGAGTTGTCCTACTTGTTGAACGAAGACGATGACAGAATTCTTTATAGCAAAGGAAATTTTCACAAGAAAGCCGCTATCTTGAGTAAGAGTTATCTCCGAAGAATGGAAGATCTCAAACGCTCCAATCAATTCGATATCATTTTCATTTTCAGAGAAGCTTTGATGACGAGAAGCACCTATTTCGAAAAGGCATTTTCGAAAAGTCGTGCAAAGTTGATTTACGATTTTGACGATGCGATCTGGATGAATGACACCAGTAATGCGAATAGAATGTTCAGATGGATGAAGAATCCTTCAAAGATTTCAAAAAGCATTTCGTATTGCAATCTCATTTTTGCCGGCAACAAATATTTGAGTGAATATGCTTTGCAATACAATCCAAACGTGGTGGTTATTCCAACCACCATCGATACTGGTGAATATGTTCGTGTTCGAACCATTAGAAATCTGAATCGGATCGTAATAGGGTGGAGCGGGAGCATCACTACCATCAAACATTTCGAACTGGCTATACCTTTTCTTACGGAGATAAAAAAAAAATATGGTGATCTTATTCAAATAAAAGTCATTGGCGATAGCAACTATCGGAACAAGGAACTCGGCATCGTTGGTATTGGATGGAACAAAACAGATGAGGTAACGGAACTCTCGGAGATTGATATTGGAATTATGCCACTACCCGATGATCCCTGGGCACGCGGTAAGTGCGGACTCAAAGGTCTTCAATATATGGCATTGGAAATTCCAACGATCATGTCGCCTGTTGGAGTGAATAACGAGATCATTCGCGATGGTGAGAATGGATTTTTAGCGTCAAAAATGGAAGATTGGATCGACAAGCTTTCCAGACTCATCGACAGCGAAGAGTTGAGGAATGAGATGGGCAAAATGGCGAGGCAAACAGTTGAGGCAGAATTTAGTGTCAATTCAATAAAGGAGCATTATCTACATTGGTTTAAATCTCTTGTGGACTAACCGTTTAAAATCCTTTTCTTTGCAAAGCAGCAAACAAGATGACAATGCATGGAATACAGCAATTCCGCCTTCATCTCATTGACAGCCAAACCGAACACTCAAACAACAATCAAAATTTCAATTTCATGGAAGTAGCTACTGATCTGAAAACAACCGCTCTGACTGCAATTCATCAGCGACTGAATGCTAAAATGGTACCTTTTGCGGGATACCTGATGCCTGTTCAATATAGTGGATTGATGGATGAACATGAGACAGTCCGCACTGCTCTTGGAGTGTTTGATGTAAGTCACATGGGTGAATTTA
>JANOVT010000074.1:0-4887 GCA_031417525.1 Flavobacteriales bacterium
TGTCCGGAAGCATCCCACTTACTGCTGAATGTGGAGAGGGAAACGGTTAGAATTTTATCTTCTCCCAATACACCATGATATTTTCCATTGAGGTTGATTCGGTTGAAGTGTTGCGGATTCTCAAAATAGCCATTGCTATACACGTATTCGGAAGCGAGGTACGCATGTTGATTTTTCACTTTCGCTTTATTGTCTAGTAGATCAAACAGTCCAACCATTCTGTATGTATCGAATTGACCGCCTTCTAATTTGATCATGCTTTTGTCCAAAGCATTTTTGGTTAGAAAACTTGCATACCCTGCCGTTGTGAAATCTCCTTGCGAAGCGTAGTAAGGCCCCTTATTAAAATCAACTCTATCAATAGTTTCCGGAATGATAAAATGCAAATCAGAGTAGCCTTGACCATGTGCATGTGAGACCATGTTCACGGGCATTCCATCCACAGAAAGACGAATGTCTGTGCCGTGATCAATATCGAATCCGCGTAAAAAAATCTGTTCTGCTTTTCCACCCCCGGCATGTTGCGCAATCACTAAGCCGGGTATCATGCGAAGAACATCTTGCGACGATCTGAATGGCCGCAATGAGATATCTATTTTGTTCAGCGCGATCATCGGCGAGTTGATTTCACCTTTTTGAGAAATCACCACTTCCGATAAATTGACATCGACGGGTTTTAATGCAACAGCAACAGAAGATGTTTGATTTTCATTGACGGTCACCATCATTGTTTTGGTTTCAAATCCGGGCATAGAAAATTTCAAAACATATTCACCTTTAGTCAATTCGGGGAAATGAAAGTTACCCAGAATATCGGTTGATGTTACCAGATTGCGATCCGCAACAATAACGAGAACGCTTTCAATTCTATCTTGTGCGATTGAATCAATAACAGAACCTTTTATTCCGCCTTGGTGCGCATTTGATGTGAAATGCTGCATCAACCCAATCATCATCAGCGTGAAAATCCGGGCATAGTGGACTGTGCATAGCTGTTTCATGTGGAGGCATTGTAGTGAACGAAAATCTTACTTAATGAGAGTTTGCCATTGCCAGCGACTGTGTGTTGAATTGAATCGGAACCAAGTATGGATTGGCCTCATGCGCTTGTTTCACCAACATTTCTCCTTCTTTCTGGTGTCCACCGCGAATGTTGATCAGTCCGGCAATCTCCAACAATTCAGGATTTTTGGATTGAGTGATAAAAGCCATCGCCAAATGTTTTTCTGCTTCTACCAGATTTCCCATTTCGTAATAAATCTCAGCAAGTACTTTGTTGACGTCAATATTTGTCGGACGCGCATCAAATTCTTTTTGTGCGTATTCCAATGCTTTTTCCAGATTGCCGGCAACATTCATATACACTTTTGCATATTCCAATGCCATCGTATGACCTTTTGCTTCGTCATCCGCCATCATTTCCAAAATTGTTTTTAGAGCATTCTGCGCTTCTTTTTCTCTGCCTGTTTGTTTGTATAGTTCTGCGAGTTCAACATAAAAAGAAACTTCAGGAATGATTTGAATCGCCTGATTCAATTTTTCTTCTGCTTCTTTAAAATTTCCTTTTTTCAATTCAACCGATGCAAGTCCTGCAACAGCAAAAGGATAACCAGGACGCTCAGCAAGAGTTGTTTTGTATTCTCTTTCAGCTGACTGAATGTCACCATACGTTTCATAAATATGTGCGAGTGTATTTCGTGTCCACGCTTGATTTTCATAACCAGGATAACCTGATTCTACGGCCATTTTCATTGCTTCAATGGCGCCTTTTGGATCACCGTGAATTTCTCTTAAGTAGGATGCACGGGAATAGGAGAGAAGGTCAGGACGTTTGTTCATCATGGTCTCAGCCATTTTCACAGCTTCATCATAATTGCCAAGTTCAACGTTGGCATCTACCAGTGCACCATATATCTGGGCATTGTCTGGATTTAATTTTACTGCTGCAAGAGCTGTTTCTTTCGCATTTGCAAATTGATGCAGCGATAAGTAAACAGAAGATTTTAATGAGAGTGCTTTGAATTGAATTTCTTCATTCACTTGCTTTGACAATACAAAGTCAAGCATGTTTAAGATGGAAGGGTAGTAGTATCCATGTTCACCGGTTACTCGTGCTTCATTGATATATATTTCTGAGAGTTTGATGTATGAAGCGTAATCGGTTGGTTGCTGACTGATTTTTTGAGTAACCTTATTGACTGCTTCCTGTGTTTTACTCCAGTCGATGGCCTGACTCAGTTCACCTGTTCTGTTGAGCAATGCAGGAATTTCAAATTCATTTTTTGTTTTGGAATTTTGAGTGGTTGGTTTCTGTTCTGAAGAACATGAGCTCAGAATCAGAATGGAGGATACACAAATTGCGATGATTGCGATAAATGTGTGTCTCATGGAGGTATAATTTTTCATAGGAGGATTTTTTATGGAGTTTAAAAAATGACTGTGCAACAGATTCGTTGCACAGTCATTGAATGAGTTTAAGATGCTTTTACAAGTTTCACTGAATGAATCAGTTTACCGTCAGAGTAAATATTTGCCAGATAAACACCTGGTGTTACATTCTCACTGTTCCAGTTCACTGTGTAGGTACCTGCCTGTTGACGCGTATTCACAAGTGTTTCCACTACCGAGCCTGTCAGGTCATAAATCATTACAGAAATGGTAGCTGAAGACGACACGTGGTATTTGATAGAAGTAGTTCTATCGAATGGATTTGGACTTGCAGTCAACGAAGCAACAGAAGCAGCAATACCAAGATTGGCGTTGCCATCGGTCATACTTCTTGCTTGTGGTTGTTCATCATTCGGGCAGCAATTGCTGGTGCCGCTCCATGGCAACTGAACGTAAGGGAAGGCAGGACGGAATGCAACATCATTGCTTTCAATTCCTGTTGTGTAGCTCAATTTTGCGAGCAACATTGGAGTAACAGGATTTGGATCTCCTGCAGTGTAATCATCTTCCCAAAGACCAATAGCATCCAATACAATGCCTGCAACAGCAAGTAATTCGATACGTGTTACATCATCTTCCAGACGACGACCATTTGGAAAACCATCCATGTTTGGAATTGCCTGTATAGAAGTGTTGGCGTTGTATGCAGGATCGAGAAGACCGGAAACTGCGGCAGCAACTAGTCCAAGTGAACTGAATGCTTCTGAGTTACGATCAGTTGGAGGAACAGCCATGTTCAGTCTCAACATATCACCACCATTTGGAAGGAAATTGTTGATGAATGGTTTGCCGCTGGCAAGTGGATTACCACCTTTTCCGGTAGCGAGTTGGTAAGGTGCAAGGTTTGGAACACCAGTGTGGAATATCGGCCACAAGTCAACTGAGCGTGGTTTTCCCGGACCAGGCAATAACAACGAACCAAAGTTTGCTTCAGATAAAGCTGTGTTTGCAACGGCTGGTGTATTTTTCAAAGAATACAAACCATCTGCGCCATTGGTGAAATCAAATCCCTGCAATGAGCTTTCCTGAATACGAAGTGGAGCAAATGCAGGAACTGCACCGCCGAACAAATCGTCGTCCATGTACAATCCGAGTTCGGGATTATAGAAGTAATTGTAGTTTGCAGTTGACTCAGTGTAAGGTGTGATTGAATTCCAATTGTCTTTGCGACCGACCGGAATCACAGCTTCATTTGTGAGAGGCATTCCGATACGAGAAATCTGCACCCATGGACCGGAAGTCTGTTCCATGCCTTGAGCTTGATTAATGATTGGACTATTCAGCACACGAATCTTTTTTCTGCTTGCAGAAGCCCAAACGCCAATGATGAAATCGCTATCGAGAATACTCGTAGCCTGTGATACATTCTTATTCGATTTTTGCAATGTCGAAATCGGAATTTTCAGAGCGATTGTGCTGACATTGTAACAAGCTACACCATCGCGCGGTGTGCTGTTTTGACGAGGCGCATCGCCAAGATCGAAGATACCTCCTAGGTCAACGAAGAATGGATCATCTACAGGACCTGCGAAAACTTTTTCACCTGTTGCAGCAGTAGTGATGGCATTGGTGAAAAGAGTTTCGTAATCAGATCCCAGACCGACACCACTTTCAATTGAACGTTCACCTATGTTATAAGGTGGAACGATTCCATTGGAGACAATTGTTTGGAACATCGACGGACCATTGACACTGCGCTCCAGTTTGTAGGTTGTTTTTGCATTTTCCAATCCCAGTCGAATATTGAAAAATGTTGTTGGATCCTGATCTACTTTGTAGAAAGTGAAACGATACACAATATCGTCAAACGGAGTAGCAGTGTTGTTGTCGATGTGAATTTCATAACGCACATTCGGTCCGAATTGATAGTAATTCGGTCCGCCATTCGGATGTTGAAATGGAATGTAGTTCGCGATGATCGTGATGTAGTTCGGATCATCCGGAGAGCGGAACGCATACAAGTCAGTGTTATCCGCGAGCGGATCATTGGCAATGAATGGAGCTTCGCGGTGACTGGAAGCATTTGCACTACCTGAGAGAAGCATTAACACCGGAGCAAAAAGTCCGATGAAAAGCCTTACGGGTGTAATTCTTTTAATCATGTGATTTTGTTTGGAAAGTAAATAATTGTTTTCGGTTGGTTTAGATCAATTAGATGATCAAATCCACCATCATTTACGATAGGGAAGTTGTTTTGGATTGGATGCCTTGAATTTTATTTCGGCTAGAGGAGGAATTTCTTGTTCCAGGTTTCAAGTTTCAGGTTGCGCAATCGAATTTTATTTAGAAGTCGGAAAAGCTTCGCGTTAAGACATGGCTCCACAAAACTTGAAACCAGACACCAGAAACTTTTTGCATCTCAGTTCCCTTTGTTCCAAGTTCCAAGTTTCAAGTTTCAAGTTCGCGATCGAAATTTATTGGGGAGGCAGAAAGGCTTCG
>JANOVT010000075.1:0-15648 GCA_031417525.1 Flavobacteriales bacterium
TGGGCTGTGGCGTCTTGCATGGCCACACGATCCGGAGCAAAATCGACATAACTTTTTCCTTTTTCATATGCCACATTCGCATTGCCATCCCAGAGGTGAGCATATAGAATTTTTTCCGTCAGTGTGAGAGGTTTGCCGGTCACTTTTCGTGCGGCCTCTATACGTTGTGGAAAGCGGCTATAGACCGCTTTGATCATATCTAAATCGAATACTTTGCTCATAATTTCCCTGGGTTGATTGTGGCGCGAATTTATGAAAGAATGAACCCTTTTTTTATGTGCAAAGTGTGCAAAGTTTTCACCGCTCTAAGCGCAATATTCCCCATTTTGCAGCACTTTTCGCACCTGTGGTTAAAATTTTCGCTAAAAAAAAGATGCAGCTCATTCGCACCGATTCCGACCATTCCGATTTTTTGATTCTTGTCAAAAGTCTCGATATCTACCTTGCAAAAATGGATGGTGATGATCATACGTTTTATGCCCAATACAACAAAGTAGATAAAATCAAATATGTTGTCATGGCATTTCAAAATGATCAAGCGATCGGTTGTGGTGCGATCAAAGAGTTTGATGTCGAAAACATGGAAGTGAAACGCATGTACACTTCACCGGAATTTCGTGGGCGTGGCATTGCTTCTGCCATTTTATCTGAACTTGAAAAATGGACGCTTGAACTTGGATTTCAAAAATGTATTCTCGAAACAGGAATCAAACAAGTGGAAGCGATCGAACTCTACAACAAGAACGGATATCAGTTGATGGCTAATTATGGGCAGTATGAAGGGGTGGAGAATAGTCTGTGTTTTGAAAAAGAATTGCAGAATCAGTTGAGGTAATCCGCAAGTATTTTCATTTCTCCTTCCAGACCAGCGATTCTCATTCTCAACTTGATGTATTTTTTCATTTTTAATTTGGTTACAATGCGCTGATTGTACGCACGTAAAAGCATGATAACACTTTCCTGAATTTTACCGTCTACTTCAGGATCAACAGGGCTTATATAAACAAGAATCCGCAAAGCATTTCGTGCTTGAAGTAATTTAAATTCTATCAATTCAAATTCTCTTATGAGTTTGAGTCTCAGGTTTTTTTTGCGTTCATGCTCCCGATTGATAGAAAGTAGCAGCTCCGGTTCAGGAAGCAAATCTGAAGATTTTTCCAATTCAACCTTTTGAAGCGTTTCCTCCACATTCACAAATAATTTTTCCAATCTAGTCAGAGTTTCTCTGGTGAAGTTTCTCGAGCCAAGTTCAAAATGCGTTAGTGCACTTTTAGAAACAAGAAGAAAAGTTGCCAGATCTTTTTGACGAGCATTGAGAAGTTCTCTCAAATTGTGAATGCCAATAGACATATGTGATTCTTTTGTTTTGTAATCCCAAGCTTTAATTTGTTTTCTTGGTTACAGTGTAACTCCAAAAATATTTTTATTTTTGAGATCACAGTGTAATTCGAAATGGTTTTTTGGGTTCCGGGTTACAATTTTATCATCTGGATTTTCAGATTGATGTATCGCTCAATTCCTCTGAATTTTTTCGGCGAATCTCAAATTTTTTCAAAAAAGGGTGCAAAGAAAATTTTGAATCACTGGAAATTCTGCGTTTCCATTTTTCTAAATCAATTTCACTTTTGAAGTAAAATTTTGCTGATGGATGTTTTATCACCTTGTTGCAACCGCAAAAAATAAATCCCATCCGAATATTCTCTCAAATCAAATTGATTATTCTGATTATTTAATGACTGCTGCATTAAGATTTTTCCTGAACAATCCATAATAGTTGCGTAAGAATTATTTGGGCATGTCACATTCACCATTCCATTTGTGAAACTTGGGAAAATTCGCATGGCTTCATTCAATTCATCCACCCCAATACAAATCTCTACTGTGATCTCATCAGTTGCACTTGCATTGGTACAACCACCCGCATCTTCGTATGTGTAGGTGATGATGTAAGTTCCTTCTCCTGTGGCCGAAGGATCAAACTGATTGGCATTCACTCCTGTTCCACTGAATTGTCCACCAAATGGTGAACCGCCGGTGAGATAAAAACTCCCGGCATTGTTGCAGACAACTGTGCTATCAAGTTCTAATGATACGGTCTGGCTTTGATAAACTTCTACCTGCACACTTGTCGTAATCAATGTACACGAACCTGACTGATTTGTCACCGAACAATAGTATTCTCCTGAATCTGTCACTGTGATACTTTGTGATTCTTCACCGCTGCTCCATTCGTAATAATAGCCTTCGCTTGCTGTCAACACTACGTCTTCTCCGCTGCAAAATGCGAGCGCTCCGTCTGCAGTTACAAATGCAGAATTATTGAGGACAACTGATACATTGTTTGTACTTGAATTCAAAGACGAAAAATCAATGGCGCCATCATTATTGAAGTCAGCGGTCAGTACATCGATTGGTCGACGGTCAACTTCGTAACTCACTGCCGGTGCAAAATTGCCATTGCCATCCCCGAAAAAAACACCCACGGCATTCGACTGATAAAATGCACAGATAAAATCTTCATGACCATCATTGTTTATATCCGCATGAGTTCCTCTTGTTGGATTAGAACCGGCTGGTGTATCAAACTCTACCAACGCATCAAAGGTCTGATCATTATTTCCTGCAAACATGTAGAGTTTGTTTGCATTGGGACAAATCACCAACAGATCATTTGCTCCATCTTCATTCGCATCAAATGCAGCAAGTCCTTCTGGCGCACCTGCAGCGGCAAGGATGAGTGGACCACTCAAATCTTGCGTGGCTGTGCCGAAATAGACAAACACCTGATCGGAGGAATTACTGCAGATGACAAGGTCTTCATAGCTGTCATTGTTAAGATGTGAAGCTAAAATTGTGCGAGCATATTGCATCCCGTCTTCATAGATATCAGGTGCCGAAAAGTTTCCGGTTCCATCACCATAAACAATAACAACATTATCTGCAGCGACGCGTGAACCGGCAAGATCCGCATTGCCATCTCCATTAAAGTCACCAGAGCAGATTGTTCGGTTTCCACCGGCACCAACATTTGCGCTTTCGAAAGTTATAAACGGGTCGAATGTTCCATCTCCATTGCCAAAATGAATACTGAATCCGGATGCGGAATGAATGGCCACATCCATGTTCAGGTCTTCATTAAAATCGTCGGTGATACATTCTTCTGCGTTGCCAATAGTCGAAAAGTATTGCGTGTCTTCAAATGTTCCATCGCCATTGTTCTTACTGTATGCCAGATTTGATGGAGCATTACGATTAGTTGCAATGATGTCTGCATCTCCGTCATTGTCAAAGTCCGAAGAACAAAATCCTGCAGCACCATATCCGGCGAGGAGGGCGAGAGATCCAAAACGACCATCACCATTGCCTTTGAGAAAGGCAAAATTGTAAAAAAATCCGTTCGCTACTACCAAATCCGGAATGCCATCTTCGTCAAAATCGCCGGATGCTAATTCTTCCGATTGATTGCCCGATGAAAAAAATGAATTGCCTTGAGATGGAAATGTGCCATCTCCATTGTTGAGATTGATGGTAACTCCGCCACCTGACTGATTGGCCCAAGCCACATCGTTATCGTTGTCATTGTCCCAGTCACCGGTCGCAAAACCCTGACAATAGCTTCCCATAAATACATCCGGCAACGAAGTGAAGTTTGCTGTGCCATCGTTTTCCAGTACATACATGACGGTCAATCCTCCAACAAGAATATCATTGTCGTTGTCTCCATCGATGTCATCGATTTCAATGGTGCCATATCCTGAACCAACTGGCGTGCCTGCATGTTGAATGATTTCGGTAAAAGTTCCATCACCATTTGATAAGTATATTCCGATGTCTTCGAGCACTGAAGATGACACGACAATATCCATGTTGCCGTCACCATTGAGATTTCCGACTTTCACATTGATGGGAGTGTCGAGCACATTGAGTGAGATGGAGGATATTGGTATTCCAGCGTTATCCGTATCCATAATGTACACCACGTCTGCACCCTGGTCATTGAAGACAATATCCGATCCTCCATTGCCCAAAACATTGCCTGTTGACATTTCTGACATCTGATCGTTTTGCAAAACGACTCCGAGATAGCCAGCCCATTCGAACGTACCATCGTTCAGATTTCTGCCAGCTACGCAATTTCCAAAACCATAAGAATAAAAATCAAGATCACCGTCGTTGTCGAAGTCAACAAATTCGATATCCCAATTTGTACCTGGAAGAGAAGTGTAATATGGCTCAAATGTTCCATCACCGTTTCCGATATGTATGGAAGTCTCGCTGCCGCCAGCAACGACTACATCCAGATGACCATCGTTGTTGACATCGAGTACGCCAAGGTCCATACAAAGACCGGGGGTTTCGTAGCGGTTGTCATTGGCAGGGTCGAAGCAAAGGTTTTGAGAATTCGCGTGGATGCTAAAGATCAAAAAAGCAAAGGCGCCAAGGCAAGTGTATAGTGATTTCATTCGGAATGAGTTTTAGTTGAAGCAAAGATGGGGAAAACATTAATTTGACGAATATGTTGTTCCGATTTGATCTCGAAAGCTATCAGTTCATCTTTCAGCTCACGCTTAAGAGTTTGTCAAAAATGTAACATCGTGTAAAGTTTGACGTTCTTTATGCTGTAATTTTGTCTAAACGCAAAATTCAATACTATGAGTGAACAAAAACCAAAAGGAGTTCCCCCAATTCAAGAGGCTCGAAAAGCTGCTGTGCGTTACATTGAACTTGCGAAAAAAATCAATATCCAATGTCCGCCGAAAGTCTCTACCCACCAAGTCACCAGACCCGCAGGTTCATAGAATCTCCTAGTGAGAGATTGCAAAAGGAAGATTATCGATTACCTTGGCGGGTAGATTATGCCAGAGTATTACATTCTGCTTGCTTTCGAAGACTTCAAGGCAAAAACCAACTGCTTCCATCGACAGACTCTGACTTTTTCAGGAATCGATTGACTCATTCTTTGGAAGTTGCACAGATTTCACATTCAATAGCTGTTCGAATAAATGAAGATTTTATAAAAGATCCGGAATTGAAATTGAATGTGGATTTGTGTCAAGTATCCGCATTGTGTCACGACTTGGGTCACCCTCCATTCGGACATCAAGGAGAACATGCGTTGAACGTTAAGATGAAGGATCACGGTGGTTTTGAAGGTAATGCTCAAACTTTTCGTATAATCTCAAAGCTAGAAAAAAAATTTCAAGATAACTTTGAGGGTAAAGATGCTGATAGGTTTGGGCTTAATTTGACGTACAGAACTTTGGCATCTGTTGTCAAATATGATGATGTGATTCCAGAAATTTTATCAGAGCAAACGAAGTACAAGGGCATCTACTCTTGCGATGACCATATCCGAAGCCAAATTAAAGAAGTGCTCGATATAAAAGGTGATCGACTATATACAATTGAGACGCAAATCATGGATATTGCTGATGATATAGCGTATTCAACATATGATTTGGAGGATGCATTCAAGGGGGGCTTTTTAAGCCCCATGTCTGTTTGTTTTCCATCAAATGAAGTTCTACAGAATATTTGTGTTGAACTGAGTAAGATTACCGGCACTTCATTCGGTTACGCGAATTACGCGCAAATAGTTCAGGAATTATTCGGTGATATTTTACCTTCTGGTCCGAGCAGTAGTTTGTTCGAAGATGTGCAAGAGGCTTATACCACGGCAAAATTTGTAAAGGAAAATAGTTACTATCGCACAAAAATGACGTCATATTTTGTTGGACTTTTCATCCGTGGTATCTCCTTGGAATATTTTGATCAGGAGCGCCCATGGCTCTCCAAGATTCGGATCGATCCCGACACGAAACTCAAAATAGAACTTCTAAAAAAGGTAACACTTTACTCGATTATTGACTCTCCAAAAATGAAGGCAAGAAATTTTCAAGCGGAGCATATGGTGTTCTCCATGTTCGATTCAATTATTGACCGGCCAAGCCTCATGCCTATTGACATTTTTGAAATTCATGATGCTGTAGATGAAAAACTTAAGCCAAGAATTGTCTGTGATTTTATTGCTGGAATGACGGATAAGTATGCGTTTGAATTTTATCGCCGACTTTATCATCCTAGTAATAAAAGTTTTTTTGAACCGCATTGGTAGCCGAATTGGCTAAGGCAAGGAAGGTCTTTACATCCCCAGATAAAAATCAATCAACCCCTCCGGTGCACTGATCTGCACTTCTTTTTTCCGGCGATCTACTTTCTTGAAAAACTCTTCATTTAAAGGAATAAGCACTTCTTTTTTTCCTGCCTGAATGACAAGCAACGGATTGTTGTTGTGTTCTTCGATTCGTGCAACTGTGCCCACCAATCCTTTGACTTCATCTACCACCTTAAAACCTTTGATGGCGCGCAGGGCTTCTTTTTCCTGATCGTCGGCACTCATGTCTTCCGGATGAATATAGATGCCACATTTCACCAGGTTTTTTGCCTGCTCTTCATTGTCAATTCCTTCAATTTTGACTTTGGTCGTTGTGTTCGTTTTGTATTCAATCAGCGAAATCACAAAAGGAATCAGCTCACCGTTGATCTCCACAAAAATATTTTCAAGGTTTACGTAATCCTTTACGTTCGCCGTATTCAGCGTGGCTGTCAGTTCGCCTTTGTAGCCGTGAAGCCTTGGGAAATAACCGAGGTTGTAAAGGGCGGATTTTTCAGGTGTTGTTGGGGTTGTAGTCATCAAAGTTCAGAGTTCAGAGTTCGGAGTTCAGAGTTGGCGGAGTTATCTATTTGATCAACCTTCGCCTTTTCACTCTTACATCATTCCGTAAAACGGGTTGTTATTTATGGTTTTTATTCTCATTCGAAGGTAAAGAATTCTATTGGTTCCTGGTTTCTTGTTTCAAGTTGGTGAAAATTTGATTGCGTTCGAAGTGAGCTTTTTTTCCTCTACGGCTTTTCTGTAGTCGATTCGCTCAAAACCTCACTTTCGCGCAACTTGGAACCAAAAACATGGAACCATTCGTTGATCAACTTAAGTTTTCAATTCGCTCAGAACCGCACATTCGCGCAACTCTGAACATTTCGTTACCGGCTCAAAATTTTGAGCCCCGGCCGAACTAAAAAAGCCACCGTATTCAGGTGGCTTTTTAAACTATCGAAGAATTTTTTATGCTTCTGTGTTTTCTGCCGGTGCATCTGCTGCCGGTGCCTCTTCAGCTGGAGCTTCTGCTACTGGAGCTTCTGCTACCGGAGCTGGTGCTGCTTCCGCTGCTGCTTTGGCAGACGCTGATTCAGCTGCTGCTGTCATAGCTTTCAAGCGATTCTGATTCACTTCGCGCTCGTGTTTCAAAGCGTTGCTGTGTGCATCTGTTTTGGCTTTTACCAATCCGTCTTTTTTAGACTGGATTTTACCTGCTTTATCTGCCATCCATGCTTCAAAACGTTTGTCAGCATCTTCCTGCGTTACTGCTCCTTTGGCAACTCCTTTTGCAAGGTGCTGACGAAGCAATACGCCTGTGTAGCTGAGCATAGCGCGAACAGTATCTGTTGGCTGTGCTCCGTTGTTCAACCAGCTGACAGCTTTATCGTTGTCGAGTTGGATAGTTGCCGGATTGGTGTTTGGATTGTAGCTACCAATACGCTCGATGAATTTACCATCTCTTGGTGAACGTGAATCTGCTGCTACGATGTGAAAGAAAGGTTTACCTTTTTTACCGTGACGTTGAAGTCTGAGTTTTACTGCCATGTTGTTTGTTTGTTGGGTGCGAAACCCGGTTAACAATTGATTTTTAATTTGAGGGGTGCAAATGTAGATCGGCGAAGCCCCAAAACAAGCGACTTTTGAAAAAAAATGAGCATGAACAGAATATTTCTCCTTTGCAGCCTTTTATTCGTCTTCTCTTGTAATACCGAAATGACACTGAAAAAAGAAGTTTTTGAAACGTTTGTGAAAGCGATTAACGCTCATGATACTTCGTCTATCAAGGCATTGATTGGCAACGAGCAAGTGCTGATCAGCTCTTCAACCGAATGGGATGAATATTTCACATTCTTCCCCGATTATAACTTGGAAATTGAGTCTTCGGGCGAAACAAACGGGCAGATTGCTGCTTTTGGTTTTGCCTCCGGAACTTTGAAAGGTGAAGGAAAAACGGAAGAATCGTTTCGGATTCCGGTGGCCATCAAAGCGGATATCCATGACGGGAAAGTGACGGGCTTGCAGATTTATGGCGAAACAAGTAAAATGGAAGCGCTGATTGCGACGGCCAAAGGTCGTAACAGGAATGACCTCGCGGTAAAAGCTTTCGGTGGGGTCTTTTTCAAAGCAAAAGATCCGAAAGCGATGTGCGCCTGGTATGATCAACACCTGGGTACCAGATTTGGAAAAGCGACCTATTCTTATTTTAAATGGAGCGAACGCGATCAACCTGGTCTCATTGGTTCTACTTCTTATGGCATTTTTGATGAAAAGTCGGAATATTATGCACCCAGTTCTTCTTCTTTTATGCTCAATTTTCGGGTGAACAACCTCGACGCTTTGATGGAAAAATTGAAAGCTGATGGTGTGCAAATAGTTGGTGAGATCGATCGCGTGGAATACGGTAATTTTGGCTGGATCATGGATCCGGAAGGAAATAAAATTGAATTGTGGGAGCCTGTGGATGCGGTGCTCGATGCCTATGAAAAAGAGCAGGGTAATTAATTCCTTCAGGGAAAATATCATTTGCTGGATGGTGCTGTCCATACTGTGTTGCAGTGCGACCAGTGTTTATGCCCAGTATGAGGATAGTCCGTTAAAAGGTAGAAAGTGGTATACGATTTCCGGTGGCGTAAACTCGATGGAACTCGTGTCATGGCAAGGCATGGCCACTTTTTCCTCAAGAGGCGAAAGTGTGCTCACCCAAGCTCGAATTGGCTATTCGCAGGAATTAGTGAAAGCAACGGATGACTCATGTTCTCAACACAAAAACAGACTTATAGAGGCCGGTCTTCTTTGGGGTGATGGCTGGGCCGGCAAAAAGTGGTATTTCACCGCGGCACTCGGATTTGGTTTCAACGTCCGATTGTTTTGTCGACACACGGAATACGAAGATCAATACCTTACCGCTGTCACATTGGGTCTTCCATTACAAGTCGAATTTGGCGTGCTCGTTTCTAAAAACATAGGCGTCAATCTGGTGGGGTCTGCCAATTGGAACTTCAGAGCTCCGTATGCCGGCGGTCATCTCGGTATGTTTTATCGACTTGCGAAAGCAAAACCTGTGCGGCAAAACCAGGAATAAAAGATACTTCTGAAAAATGAATCTGTTTTATCACTCACTTGCCAGGATCGGCCAACCAGTCGTCTTCGATTCTTCCGAAGCAACACATCTGGTGAAAGTGCTTCGAAAAAAGTCGGGAGATATCATCGATCTGACAGACGGCAATGGAAATCTTTTTCGCGCAGTAATAGAAATCGGCAAAAGGGAAACGACTGCCACCATGTTTGAAGTTGACATAAAACCTCGTCGTACGGAATTTTTGGAACTCGCCATTGCTCCAACGAAAAACAATGAACGCCTGGAATGGTTTGTAGAGAAGGCGGTTGAAATAGGAGTGGAGCGAATCACTTTGCTTCACTGCGAACATTCAGAAAGACCACACATTAAATTGGATCGACTGAATAAAATTGCAGTGTCTGCCATGAAACAAAGTCTGAAATTTTATTTGCCTGAAATCACCGAGATGATTTCATTTCGCGATTGGGCGAAAAAAAATGAGACGATACTTCGTTGCATCGCTCACTGCGAAGCAGATCAACCCAGACAATTATTAAAGAATGTATTGAAGGAAAACGTTGCTACTTGCGTTGCCATCGGGCCCGAAGGTGACTTTTCTAAATCCGAAATCGCGTTGGCGTTGGATAATCAGTTCATCCCTGTCAGTCTGGGAAATGCTCGCCTTCGCACTGAAACCGCTGCGCTTGCTGCTGTTCATACTTTTGAACTCGTACATCAGAAATGAACCACTCATCAAGCGACTTTTGCAATCAAATGTTGTTTTTCATTCTAATCCACTCAACATGTTCAAATTACTCCGATTGATTTTCCGCATTGCTTTCGTCATGTTTCTTGCATTTCTGGTGTTAGCCTTTTTTACCAATCCTTCCATGGATGATTTTAAAGCGGAAGTAAAAAAGCAACTCAATAGCAGAGTCAACGAACAAACAGACAATCCGGCGCTGAGTTACATCGCCGAAATGGGATTGGAATTCACAGATAACATTGTGGATAAAATGGTCACCCGCAAAAATTATTTTCTCTGTTCGGTGTACACGGTAAGTCTTCCGGATGGCGATTACAACTACCTTGGAGCTTTATCTGTCTTTTTTCCTTTACAAGAAAAAAATCCACTCGATATGATTTCAAATTCGCATTCTCCTCTATGAAAAAATGCATATTCTTTTTTCTTCCGCTTTTCTTGAGTGTGATTTGTTTCGCACAATCGGGATTGTATCAAATCATTCCGCAGCCACAAGACATGATTCCTTCAAAAGGAATATTCGAAATCAATAGCGGGACAAAAATTATTGCGACTCAAACATGCATGCCTGAGGCAACGCTGTTTGTCGATTGGCTCAACGCTGCTACAGGCAAAAAATTTGTGGTCGAACAAAACACGGCAGTGCCAGGCGAAAATTTTATTTTTTTTTCAGCTAACAGAATTTATCAAGAAAAGCAATTTTATCCAACGGTAAAACTTCCCGGTGATCTCAATTCATTGAAAGTGGATAATAATGCAGGTGCATATAAATTATTGGTAGATCAACGCGGTATCCTGATCACTGCGTTGTACAACACGGGTGTTTTTTATGCGAGTCAAACTTTGCGACAAATGCTACCGGTAACAGCTGAAAGTGGTCTGATGAAATTGCCATTTCAGTTATCCGGCGTGCGTATCACCGATGCGCCCAGGTTTTCGCATCGTGGATTATTACTCGATTGCTGTCGTCATTTTATGTCAAAGGATTTTGTCAAAAGGTACATTGATCTGTTAGGCTACTACAAGATGAATGTACTGCACTGGCATCTCACAGAAGATCAGGGATGGCGCATTCAGATTGATCAATATCCACTGCTGACAGAAGTGGGGGCATGGCGAACAGAAGAGGATGGATCAAGATATGGTGGGTTTTACTCAAAAGATGATATACGGGAAATTGTGGCGTATGCACAAGCGCGACATGTTACCATCATACCTGAGATTGAATTGCCGGGACATAGCAGTGCTGCGATTGCAGCTTATCCTGAGCTCGGTTGTACCAAAGAAAGGATTGATGTAGAAAATGAATGGGGAGTATTTAAAGACATTTACTGCGCTGGAGATGAAAACACATTTGTTTTTTTGGAAAATGTATTGGCTGAAGTATGCGAACTTTTTCCATCTACCTACATTCATATCGGTGGCGATGAAGCGCCGAAATTTCGCTGGGAGCATTGCGATAAATGCCAGAAAAGAATCGTGGATGAACATCTGCAGAATGAAGCGGAACTTCAAACGTATTTCATTGAACGCATTGCGAAATTCCTTTCTACCAAAGGAAAAAAAATAATTGGTTGGGATGAAATACTCGAAGGAGGAATTCCATCGAATGCCGCAATTCAAAGTTGGCGCGGTATGGAAGGTGGTAAAAAGGCCGCGATAGCTGGTCATGATGTGATCATGTCGCCAACGAGTCATTGTTATTTTGATTACGGTCTTGCGTCTACTGATTTGAAGGAAGTTTATTCATTCAACCCGATTCCTGACAGCCTCAACATGAAAGATGTATCTAACATCATCGGTGGAGAATGTAATATGTGGACGGAGCATACACCGCAAAATCTGGTGGATGGAATGATATTTCCGCGGATGCTTGCCCTCTCAGAAGTGTTGTGGACGTATCCGCCTCAACGTAATTTTGATTTATTCAACCAACGTGTCAATGCTCACTATGATCGCTTAAAAGCATTAAATGTGGATTACGGTTTTCCTGCTGTTCCATTGAATATTCAGAGCAGTATTCTATCCCCGGGAAAAATGGTACTAACGCCAGTCAAGGGTTTTGAAGGTGTTTCGATTTCATATCAACTTCACACAAATCCTGAAATTTCTTTTTCAACCTCCGAAAAATTTCTTCCGTTTAAAGATGCACTTACCATTGAAAGTCCGGTACGACTTATTTGCGAAGCGAGTTTTAAAGGAAAGGAATATCGCGATGGTCTGGTGCGATCGTTTGATCCTCACAAAGGAGTGGGTAAGGAATTGAAACTTGAATACCTTCCTTCCCCATACTATACAGGTGGAGGCAAGCAGGCTTTGGCTGATGGAAATATCGGCAGTACGAATTTTCGGGATGGTTACTGGCAGGCCGTTCAAGGAGAAAATATGGAGGCAATGATTGACCTCGGTTCCATGCAAGAAATCACTACGATCACTACGCATTGGTTTCACTACGGAAATGCCTGGATATTCAGACCTTCGCACGTGAAGTATTTTATAAGCAACGATGGCGTGAGTTGGGAAGAGTTGAAAGACCTGGAAACAACGATTTCTGATCAGACAGCAGGTGAATTCATTGTTCCTTTTACCTACTCATTTGAAAAACGAAAAACTCGTTTTGTGAAAATGATTGCCATCAACAATGGGCCTTGTCCTGATTGGCATGATGCGCCGGGCGAACCGTCGTGGTTGTTTTGTGATGAGTTGATTGTACGTTAAAATGCTTGCAACCTGCACAACTTCGTTGTGCGGGCAGAAAATTTTCTGCCACTACAAGTGCATAAATTCCTTCTTCGCTAACAACTGCTCCTTGGTCTCACGATGATCGGGATCATCCACACAACAATCCACCGGACACACCGCCGCGCACTGCGGTTCATCGTGGAATCCAACACATTCGGTGCATTTGTCGGGAACGATGTAATACACGTCCATGCTCACCGGATCATGATTTGAATCTGCATCTACTTCACCACTTTTGTTCAATGGAGTAAAAATGCCCTTCAGACCTGTGCCCTGCGCATATTTCCATTCTGCACCACCTTCATAGATTGCATTGTTCGGACATTCGGGCTCACATGCGCCGCAATTGATACACTCGTCCGTAATGATTATCGCCATTGTGTTAACTCCTCTCTAATTTTGCGGTGCAAAAATAATTCAACAAAGGCGCAATGGCAGTTTATTTAGATCAACGTATTCAGGCATTTTCACAATTGGGCATTGTGCTGGGATTTTTAGCTGAAAATAAAGACTGGCCGGGCTTTGAATGTGGTCTGTCTGAAACAGAATATGCGGCGTTGCAGGAATTGATCGAAATCAGTCACCATTCCAACGGCTGGTTCACGGCAGAAAATATCAGAAAGTCGCTCTCGGCATGGAACAAAGCACTCAGTCTTGAAAATTTGCATCAATGGCTTGATCAATATGCAATTTCACAAGAGAATCCTCGTCCCAAAAAAGTTGGAATCATCTGTGCCGGAAATATTCCGATGGTCGGATTGCATGATGTAATGACCGTGCTGATGACTGGGAATCATGCCATGATCAAATTGTCTTCTTCTGACAACAAACTAATTCCTGCGTTACTTCAAGTGCTTGTCAATTTAGATCCTGAATTTGCGAATCTGTTCTCATTTGTTCCGGACAGAATGAAGGGTCAGGAGGCGGTGATCGCAACCGGGAGCAACAATACCGCGCGCTATTTCAATTATTATTTTCGGGATATCCCACACATTATTCGAAAGAGTAGAACAAGCGTTGCGATCCTGGATGGGACAGAAGACGCTTCTCAACTCAAAGCACTCGGCAACGACATTTTTGATTACTTCGGCCTGGGCTGCAGGAATATTTCAAAGATGTATGTACCGGAAGGTTATGAACTGAGCCGATTTTTTCAGGCCATTTTTGACTTCAATCCTATTGTCAATCACAACAAATACGCAAATAATTACGATTACAACAAAGCGGTGTGGCTCCTGAATCAGGAGAATCTGCTTGACAACGGATTTATTCTTTTAAAGGAAGAAAAGGCCATCGCTTCACCAACAGCCAGTTTGTACTACGAATTTTACAAGGACAAAAACTCACTTCGTAATGAATTGAAGGAATTGTCAGATGAGTTGCAATGCGTTGTCAGCGCTGAAGATTTGCCTTTCGGCTCCACTCAATGTCCCATGCTTTGGGATTATGCAGATGGAGTAGATACCGTCCGGTTTCTGCTTGATTTGAAGTGAAGTCTGACTTACACCGGTAATATTTCACGCTTTTTTTAAGGGGGTATTTGTGCATTCAACGTGTAATATGCATACGTCGGAATACATTTGCAACTCTGAAAAAAACAGCATGAAAATTTTCTCATTCGTATTTCTCATTCTTGTTATAGTATTTTCTTCTTGCACGACGGAAGTAGAATTGAACGCGCCGTATCAGAGTACCACAGTTGTTTTTGGGTTGATCAATCCAGATTTTAACGGAGATAATCTCATCAATGCTCTCGATACACAGTGGATCAAAATCAACAGGACGTTTCTGGGGGAAGGCAATAACAATGATTATGCTGCTGTGCGCGACAGTTCAGAATACAGCGACGATGAATTTATCAGTAAGGTCGTTCAACGCCTCAATGACGGCGAGGTGGTAGATGAGTATCCGCTCATTTCCAAATTGGTGAGCAATAAAAATATCGAAGGTATTTTTTATGGACCTGAACAGACTTTGTACTATTTCATTCCACCTGCAGGTGGGTTGAATCAAAGTTCAGATTATAAGATTATTATACGTTTTACGGATGGAAGAGAAGTCAGCGCAACTACAAACATTGTCAATTATGCTGCCTTCAGTTTTCTAACGCCTCAGGCTAACTCGACGATATTGATGGCCAACCCGAGTTCGAATGGAACGGTGCTCTACATTGATCCTGTTTCTGTGAGATGGTATCCGGCAAGCAATGCATCTTTGTACGATGCGGTGCTTCGTTTTCATTACACAGAATTGATTTATGACAATCTGGGTTGGGAAGGTGAACCGGTTAGTGCTACTGAAAAACAACTCGATTATTCATTGGGCACCATTGTGCCAACTAGTCTGACAGCCACTGACGCTATGAAAGTGGAATTCAGCGGGAATGGATTTTTTAGTTTTATTCAAAGCAGTATTCCCGTCAATCCATATGCAAGAAGAATTATCGGTGAATACGATAATTTACAACAGCGCACTGAATGTTTCGACGTGCTTCTCACAATGGGGAATGAAGAACTGGCTTCTTATATTGAAGTGAATTCACCTTCAACTACAATCGTTCAGGAACGTCCTACGTATACAAATGTGAACAACGGTCTTGGTTTGTTCGCTTCCCGTGGTGCCCGAAAAGTGGAAGGTATCCGATTGGTTGGTGAAGGTATCAATGGTGAGCCAACGGTTGGAAATCTGAGAGCATTTTTTGTTCAAGGCAGCACTGCAGAACTCAATTTCTGTGATCCGAATCCAACGTCGGATTATGCGTGCGGCAACTAATTGATATTTTCTACCAAGCCAGGTTCGCAGAAAATTCTGAACAAAAAACGAATGGTGTGAAAAAAGCAATGAGAATTACTCTTTCATTAATTTCTCCAATCGTGTCTCATCTCCACAATGCAATGTGACTAAATAAGATCCACTTGCAAGTGGATC
>JANOVT010000076.1:0-7332 GCA_031417525.1 Flavobacteriales bacterium
AAAAGCGAATGTATTTTTTTCCTTGACCGTTTCCGAGATTAACAGCATCCGTTACAAGTCCTACCGGTGGGGTATCGAGAATGATGAAGTCGTAACGTGATTTGAGTTCATCGAGAAGCGAATTCATTTTGGAGTTGATGATGAGTTCCGAAGGATTCGGTGGAATTGGCCCTGCAGTGATAAAATCCAGATTTTCCAATTGGCTTTTCCGAATGGCATGATCAATAGTCCCTTTGCCAATGAGCAGAGTGCTCATGCCTTCTGAATTTTCTACGCCAAAACCCTTGTGTATTTTCGGTTTGCGCATGTCCAGATCACACACAACGACTTTTTTACCACTAAAAGCAATAATGCCTGCAAGATTCAACGCAACAAACGTTTTGCCTTCACCAGAAATCGTTGAGGTGATTGCTGCAATCTTAGGTCCGGATTGTTTATCCAAAAATTGAAGATTGGTTCGAATCGCACGAAACGATTCAGCCATCATTGACCTTGGATTTTGATTCACGAGCAACATGGAAACCGGAATGTCTTCTTTGAATTTTGGGATGACACCAAGTGAACTCATTGTTGAATGAGAAATTTTCACAATCTCATTGAGTGAGGTAATTTTATTGTGAAGGAAATATTTGAGTGCGATAATCAGAAATCCTAAGATGAGGCCCGTCATTATAAAAGTGAGCCAGACCAATTTGTTGTTAGGAGAAACAGGTTGTATTGGTGTTTTTGGTTCCTCCAAAATTTGATTGTTCGAAACAAAACCCTCCTTCGAGATTTTGTACTCGATACTTTTCTCAAGAAGAAGCGTATAGTATTTTTCATTGATGGTAAAAAGCCGCTGCAATCTTGCAAAGTCCAGTTCTTTCTGTGGAATGCTGTAATAACTTCCTTCCGTAACATGCATTTGTTCGGTCATTCGTTGTCGACGTTCATCGAGTTGATCGCGCAAAGCGGAAATTGTCTGGAGTATCAAGTTTTTCTGAATGCCAATCTGATAATCTATAGATTTAATTCGCTCATTGTCTTTCGTGACGCTATAAAGCGACTCTTCCCGATCCACTATTAATTCATGCAGCCGGTCGAGCATTTTGGATAGAGCGTCCTCATACCTGCTGCCAGCAACGAGAGGAATGAGGTTGTAGATTTCAACTTCGTCACTGCTCTTTTTTGTCAGTTTTTCTACCTCGTTCAACAAACGTTCTTCAATCTCCAGCTCGACAATTTTCGATTCGAATTCACCGAGTTGATTCAGGTACATTTCACTCACGCCTTCAAGATTATTAATCTTGTGAGCCTGTTTGTATTCGTTCAAATTGACTTCACTTTCTTTCAGTCTGCTGTAGACTGTATCGATTTGTTCATTCAGAAAAGTCAAGACGTTTTCATCACTTTTGCGTCGTTTTTCAAGATCAAAATTCAAAAATTCGCTCGCATGCGTTCGCACGAAATCTCGGGCGATATATGAATTGTGATCCCGGAATGAAACCTCCAGAGTTCTTGCAACATTGTTTAGAATTCTGACTTCCAGTCCATCGTAAAATCTACTTGTCAGAGCGGAAATACTATTTATTACAAAATAAAGTCCGTTGTCTTCCCCATATTTCTGCACCTGTTCCCAGTCAAAAATGGATACTACGATTTGAAAATCAGGAGTGTTTACTTCTTTGCCTACTTCCAGATTCGAAAACACCTTATCACCATACTGCAATTCGAATGATCCGGGACCATTAAACAAAATATCAATTGGACGGTCTTGCCAATCCGGATTTAGTAATTCGACGAGTTCAACCTGATAAGGTGAAGAAGTGTAGTGTTCGTTCACCAAAACTTGACCTCTCGCAAAATATCCGACTTTGAGAGGCAATTCTTTTAGACTTCTGCTGATGAGAAGTTTGGAACGCAATAATTCAACTTTGGCTTCCGGCTTGTTGTCGTCACCAACGGAAGAAACATTCAGTATTTTGTTGGCGTTGTCATCCTCTGCGAGCTGGATAATTGTTTTGGCCTGATATTCAAACGGCGTATATCTCAGGTAAATAAAAGCTCCGAGAATTGCACCAAACAGACATAGCCCTACCCAAATTAAAGACCTTCTGAGGATGTAGAGAAACAGGCCGAAATCAAATTCATTGGAGAAATTGGTCAGGCGTTCTTTGTAATCCTGAGTATCGCGTGTATCTCCTTGTTCCATGATATCCTAGGTTGTATCAAGGCGATTTAGAAAACACGGGCGAAGATGCCATATATGATGGTCAATCCGGAAATAATGGAAACATACGGCTGAATATCCGCTGTGATCTCTCTTCCCAACTGTTTTGTTGGCTGCACATAGATGATATCGCCGGCCTCGACAGACATATTCGCGTATTTGATACCTTCAATTTTCGAAAGGTCGATGTGATATACTTCCTGAATATTATCAATCCTTCGAATAACTTTTATGTTGGCGACATTACCATTTTTACCACCACCACCAGCCAAAGCGATCGCTTCAATAATACTGATGCCCTGATTTTCGAGATTGATCACCTGGCCATTACCGGCGGGAGCGGTGAACACAATTGCACGACGGTTCAACACTTTCACAATGGCATACGGCCCATTAAATTGGTAATTGTATTCTGCCTCGAGAAAATCTTGGGCCTGGAGAAGCGTCAATCCACTAATTTTTTTTAAGCCGATCACAGGAAATTCAACATACCCTTGTGAATTCACAGTGTATGTAAAAGTGCTGGAGGTTCCATATTTCGGAGTTTCCGAGCCGCTCGTAGTGAACTCAAGCATCATAGCACCTTCGTTGGTGTAGAGGTCAAAAGAAATCACGTCATTCGCCTGCACACGATAGTCGATACTGCTGCTATCAATGACTGGAATGTCGAAAACATAATCCTCGTCTGTTTTGAACAGAAACTCTTTGTTCAAAGAACATGAAGACAAAGCAAGCACCGCAATAACGAAAGGAAAAAACAGTCTTTTAAACATAAAAAAATGGCTGATTTAAGACCCAAAAGTAAGCATTGACGGGCTAAGAAGCACCCGAAAAATCCATCTGGCGGATAGATGAGGTTGTTTTGGTACCCTAATGCCTGCAAATAATTTATATCCTTTGAATCCATGCAGTCAAATTCTAATCAATTTGTATGATTCATTCTCACAAAACAAGGCTAGTCCCACCAATTTTACATAACGTCTGAAAACAATGATGCATCTTTGCAATACAAATGAAGAAGACAGTTATTCTTGGCGCTTCGCCAGATCCGACGCGATATAGCAATCTTGCCGCCATACGACTATTGGAGCATGGGCATGACATAGTTCCAATTGGAATAAGGAAAGGTGTTGTTGGTGGTATTTCCATTGTGAATGAAAAACCAATTTTACATGATGTTGATACGGTGACACTTTATCTCAATCCTGCCAGACAAAAGGAATGGTACGACTACATTTTGGACCTAAAGCCGAAACGAATTATTTTCAATCCCGGAACAGAAAATGATGAATTCGAATTGTTGGCTACAAAAAACGGAATCGAATCGGTTGAGGCATGCACACTGGTTTTGCTTTCGACTAATCAGTACTGAATAACAGAATGATCCGTGGCGAAAAAACATATTTGCGACCTGTCACGTCCGAAGACCTTGCTATTGTGATGTTGTGGGAAAATGATCCTGAGTTTTGGGAGGTATCGGAGCACACGGGTCCATTGTCGAAAGAAATGATTCAGGAATTTATTTCGAATTCTGAAGATCTGAATAGAAGCGGCCAAATACGATTTATCATCCAGAACGAAGCCCATGAACCTATAGGTGCATTGGACCTCTTCGACTATGATCAACATTTAAAAACGGCAGGTATAGGAATACTGATCGCGGATAAAATCAATCGAAATAGAGGTTATGCTTCAGATGCGTTATCTGCCTTTTTGAAATACCAGAAAAAAGTACGGCAAGTAATTCTCATTCGATGCTTGATTCATAGCAAGAATGAAGCGAGTATTTCCCTGTTTTCTTCGCATGGTTTTCATAAAACCGGATTGAAATATTTTAAAGGCAGAGAAGCAATACAGTTCATTTGCGAATTATGAAATCACTACTTAAGGGTAAAAGAATTTATGTGTTCGCAATCCTTTTGATTGCCGCAATGGTTCTGTTCTATCAGGCATACAGCATTTTTTTTCAGGCGAATACTCAGTTTGAAGAAAAAAGCAAGATTATCAAGATTCGACCGTCAACCTCACTCGCGAATTGGCTATCGACTGAATCCTCATCCATCCTTAACGACATCTCCAAATTTGAGCGGGCCGCATCCATCAAAAAATTCACTCAGTTGAAACCCGGAAGATATCGGATCATGAGGAATATGAATAACAATGCCATCATAAACATGCTCCGAAGTGGTAATCAGGAAGCGATCAATTTGCGAATTGATGATGTGCATGACATGGCGAGTCTGGCCGGAAAGCTTGGTAAAAACCTGATGTACGATTCGACATCATTTATGTACGCTTTTACTAATGATAGTATCTGCGAATCATTTGGATGCAATACGTATACCCTCGCAACCTTGATTTCTCCTAATACATACGACTTCTTCTGGACCATGACGCCGGAGGATTTTTTGAAAAGGATGAAAAAAATTCATGACACTTATTGGACGGATGAAAACAGTCAAAAAGCATCAACACTAGGATTGACACCAACTGAAGCGACCATTCTTGCATCGATTGTGAAAGCTGAGACTGCTAAAAATGATGAAGCACCCAAAATCGCCGGCCTTTATCACAACAGGTTAAGAATCGGTATGGCTTTGCAATCAGATCCAACAGCTGTTTTTGGCAGACAACAACATGTGCAACGTGTTTCTTATACTGACCTTCAAAATGATTCCCCTTATAATACTTATCTGCACACGGGACTACCTCCGGGCCCGATTGATTTCACCGAAAATATTTATCTCGATGCAGTTTTGAACCCGTCCAAACATGAATTTATTTTTATGTGTGCTCAACCCGGTGGCACCGGCTATCACAACTTTTCGCGAACACTCGATCAACATAATGTCTATCGACGCGAATACACCCATTGGCTTGAAAGCAAGGGTATCCGGTAAACCATATCAGGATTCAAGGATTCAAAGATTCAATGATTGAATGATTGAGTGATTGAATCTTTGAATTATAAAAGAAGGGGCTTACTCTGACTCCAGCCAGTAGTGTATTTTTTCCTGAAGAATTTCAGGACGCATTGGTTTTTCTACTAGGTCGTCCATGCCAGCCTGCATGCACTGTTGTTTGTCCTTCTGCTCGTTTTCTGTCAATCCGATGATCACCGGCATTGCATTTCGGCCCAAACTTTTTTTGAGCTGGCGTGTCGTCTCCATTCCATCCATTTCATTCATCTTCACATCCATGATGATGAGATCGTAGTCGTCGCGTTTTGATTTTTCAATCACCTCTTTGCCCGTGTTTACAGAATCAAATTTATGACCTAGCAGTTGCAGCGTCTTTGTTGTAACCGCTCTGGATAAATCATTGTCGTGTGCGACCAGAATTTTGATATTGCTTTTTGTCGATGAAATTTCATAGTTACCCGACATCATTTTCTGTTTGGCGCGTTGCACAGGACTGATGTGAAGCACTTCAATAATGGTGTCGAGCAAACGAGACTGGCGGACGGGTTTGGTGAGATATGCGTTATAAAAATTTTCTTTGTCAGCCATCAGATGTTCGCCTACTGAAGAGAGCACAACGATCGGCAATTCTTTGGATGAATACTTATCTCTTATTTTTTCTGTAAGTGCACGCCCATCCATTTCCGGCATTTGCATGTCCATAATCACAAAATCGAATTTATGCAAATTGGACATGATCTCAGTAACGAGTTCTGGACTATTGAATGGTGTTGCCTGAATTCCCCATGCAGAAAGTTGTTTAACAAGAATCTTCAGATTCGTTTTATTGTCATCTACAATCAAAGCTCGAAGGCCATTGAGAGCTTCAATTTTTGCATTCTGAGTGGTCCCTGAGGTTTCTGCTACAATGGTGAAAGAAAAAGTAGATCCAACACCTGGCTTGCTCTCAATCCAGATTCTGCCGCCCATCTCCTGCACAAGATTTTTACAAATGGAGAGTCCAAGTCCGGAGCCACCATACTTTTTATTGATGGAAGAATCCACCTGATAAAAAGACTGAAACAATTTATCGGTGACACCCGGATCGATTCCTATTCCTGTATCACGTACAGAAAATTTCAATTGAACAAAATCTGATTCCCGGTTGATCAATTCTGCATGAATGAGCACTTCTCCATTCTCTGTAAACTTGATCGCATTGTTCACCAGATTCATCAGCACTTGTCTCAACCTTGTTTCATCCTGAACGATCTCCAAAGGCAATTCAGGACCAAGATCACTCATCAATTCAAGCTTTTTTGCGTGAGCAAGTGGTTTCATCAGATCGATCACTTGTTCTACACAATCCGAAAGCGTGAAGCGTTCTTTATGCAGCTCAAGTTTACCGGATTGTATTTTCGAAACGTCCAATACATTGTTGAGTACCTCAAGAAGATTGTTCGCACTACTGTGAATGTTTCTTACATAAGCGCGCTGCTCCTCATCAAGCTTTGATTGTGAGAGTAACTCAGTCATTCCGATGACTCCATTTAGTGGAGTGCGTACCTCATGACTCATGTTCGATAAAAATTCTGATTTGGTTCGATCTGCTTTGACAAGCTCGGCTTCGATGGCTTCAAATTCTTGTTTTGTTGCATCGAAGCTCCTGCTGATCGGACGCAAAACAAGAAAAACACCACCTATTAATAAAGTGAGTACTGAGGCAATGATGATCCAGAAAGCAACGGTGATCATTTTTCGATACAATTCACTTTCCCACAAATAGCGGCCAGTCACGTTGTTCATTCCTTCCACGTAGACTGATAAAGTATTAAGAGCTGAGGTTTCGAGGCCATCATCAAATGATTTGGTGTTGCTGATGAAGTCCCCAAATAAATCTCTTGCTTCGACAAAAGAATTGGAATTGAGCTGCAGCATAGATTGCACCTCATTGGAATTCGCCATCTCAGTGCCATAGTAGTCGCTTCCATTCAAGAGAGCCTTTTGCGCATTCTCCCACTTTTCAATGATTGTCTTAAGCTCCCTTACTTCGACTGTATTGTCTGAAGACTCTGTGGATTTGTCGATCAACATCACCATTTTTCTGGCGAGTTCTTCGGCAATTGCCTTTTGCCTGGATGCAAGGCTTACTTTGGATGTATAAGACGACTGTACATATAATGAGTAAAACAACAAAACACTCGCAAGGACCACAACAGACGC
>JANOVT010000077.1:0-32667 GCA_031417525.1 Flavobacteriales bacterium
CAGCGACAACAAAACCAAATTTGCTTTGCCGGCGAAGTGTAAAACAAGTTTTGATGGAAAAAAATGGGTGTATGAAGTGCAATACGACGAAGGGAATGGAGAATTGGTAGGTGGTGGCGGAGAATGTGAACTTAACGGCGATGGCACCAAACTCGACAACAACGGAATTGTATGGAACATCACTGACGTCTCTCAACAAGGTGACACGGTGAGAATCTTTATGGAAACAAACGGCAAAGACAACCGCAAAAAAGCAACCCTTCGCCAAATATTTGACGTGACATCCACCACTTTTGCTATTACCGAAGAAGTGAAGTACCTAGATGGAGGTGATTACTTCGTGAGGAATAAGCATCTGTTCCGCAAGAAAAAAGCATAATCCACGCGTTTTTTAACGCGAGCCATCTTCGTGATTTCTAAATCTTTCGCCCCGGCTTTGAATTTCGGATGGATCATTTTACTTCGGTATACTAAACTTGGTAACTTCGCCACTTACTCATCAACCACGATGTTCAAGAATGCCGGATAAATCTTCAGCTACCCTACGGATTTGGTCATCCTTTCAAGAAAGACCTCTGACTTACATCTTACTATTAGCTCTCACTGTGCGTTTGATTGCCGTTTTTTTTGCTCGCGGCTACATGATGCACGATGATCATTTTCTCACCATCGAACCTTCCGGATCATGGGCAGTCGGCAAAAATTTTAACCAGTGGCTTCCAGGCATCGGCAACAACAACCCTCATCCAGAGCCGATCAGCTTTTTTTACCTCGGTGGATTATTTCTGTTGTTTAAACTTTTCCACTTTATTGGCATTGAAAACCCGGATACTCAGATGTATCTCATGCGATTTACTCATGCACTCTACTCCTTGCTGATTGTATATTATGGATTCAAAATCACAGAACTTTTATCAGATAAAAAACGCGCCATTCAAGCCGGACTGCTTCTTGCTTTGATTGCAATTCTTCCAAATTTTTCTGTAAGAAATCTTGTTGAGATGGTTTGTATTCCGCCCATTCTCATTGGGTTTTATGTGTTGGTTAAAAACATCCCTTTCAAGAATATCAAAATCGGTGGAATGCAGATTGGAGCAGCTTCTCAAACCAATGGCAGCGCTTCCTCGAAACCACTTCTCTATTTACTCTTGGCTGCATTGCTCATGGGGCTTGCAGTTGGAGTGCGATACCAGACAGGTTTGCTCGTTGCACTGGTCGGACTTGTCATTCTCATTTTTCACAGCTTCAGATATGCCTTCATTTTTGGTGTTACTTCTTTTGCTGCTTTTTTTCTTACACAAGCTGATGACATTCTGCTTTGGGGTGGTGAACCTTTTCAGCATCTGAAAGGCTACTTTGAATACAACAAAAAAAATGCATCGAACTATCCCGGTTCACCGCTTGCATACCTCAGCTTTATTTCAGGTTTTATCTTGCCGCCTGTGAGTCTTTTTCTGGTAGCAGGCTTTTTACGCTCCTGGAAAAAACAATTGTTGATTGTTCTTCCCATTTTTGGATTCGTCCTTTTCCATATTTTTTATCCCAACCGGCAGGAACGTTTCATTCTACCTGCGCTTTCTTTTGTTGTAATAATAGGTGTGATCGGTTGGAATGAACTCATTCAGTCGTCTACATTCTGGTTGAAACGCACAAAACTCATTCGCGGCTCATGGATCTTCTTCTGGACACTCAATATTCTCGCAATGCTCATCTTTTGTTTCACCTATGCTAAAAAAAGCAGAGTGGAGGCGATGAACTTTCTCTATGCTCAGGGGGATTGCAGAAATTTTGCATTGGAATTCACTCACTCTGAAGGTGGCGCAATGATGCCGCAGTTTTATAGTGGCATATGGACAAGTTATTTTTATTGGAAAAAAGGCGATGACCCGATGAGTTATATCCTGAATATGCGACATGATGAAGAAGTGTCGAAAAATGATATGATGCCCCGACTCGAACCGAATTATTATCTTTTCTACGATGATCTCGATTTGGAAAAGCGAGTTCAGCACATCCGGAAACACTATCCGGGTCTCACTTATCAAACCACCATCGAATCTGGATGGTTTGATGTATTACTTCATTCTCTCAATCCAAAAAATTCACTGGAAAAAATTCACATCTATAAAATTCAGGATTTGATTCCAGTATCAGAAGAAAATCAGCCGATAAACTAGACCAGCCAGACCTTTCTTCACAATTCGACGTTGCGATTTTCGATGATTGTCTCAATGCTTTTGTATCCCCGATAATGTTCGTTGATACCGGAAATGATAGAAGCGTTTGTTTCTGTTGGCTGCAAAGTGTTGAGTGTAGATTCTATCAGATCAACAGAAATATTTTCATCGTGTAAAAAAGTGTAGCCGCGAAGCTGACCATTTTTCACCAGCACAAATGAAAGTTCATCGCTATGACGACCAACATCCTGAACGATGAACGATGGCTCCCGTGATGACAATTCACGCAGTGCCGATTCCACATTTTTGTTGTGCAGATCTGAAGGTGGGATTTCTGCGAACAAATCGAACATGCCCAATCCCAAAAATCGCATGTCGACACCAAATTCTTTCGATAGCTCCATCAGCCAGTTGCGCGCAACATGATTGGAAGAAAACGATTTGTGTGACCCAACAATTTTCGTACTGACCTGAATAGCCAGTCGTATATAACCCGATTGATCAACGTATTTTATGATATGGACTTTGGGCGCCCTTCTTTTCTGAGCATTGTTATAAGCAGGCCAATGTTTCCTGATTTCCGCATCTTCCAGCAACAATGCAATCAATTCGGTACCCGTCAATTCATAACTCACATGATAAATTTCCTTCATGAACGCCTGCATGCGCTGACTTTCCGGATGAGTTGTAAAATGCTGACGAACTCTCTTCTTTAAATTTTTAGCCTTGCCGATATAAATCGGTTTTTTGTGTTCGTTGAGTAAATAATAAACACCGGCCTTTTCCGGCAAATCGGAAAATTCCTTCTTATCCAGATTTGGCGGTAAAAAAATCTCGCCGGAATTCCGGTGAATCATTTTTTTCAGTTCCGATTCATCCAGAACTGATAGTGATTTTTCAAATAAAACGGTCGCTGCTCTGGCATCGCTCAAAGCGCGGTGTGCTGTTTCATTTTCTATGGTGAGCCACTTGCAAATATTCCCGAGACCATAAGAAGGTAATCCCGGGAACGCTTTTCTCGCAAATCGCATGGTGCACAAACGTGGTGCGACAAACTGTCTTCCTATCGCTGCGAATTCTTCACGTATAAATGAATAATCAAAATTGACATTGTGAGCCACAAAAACCGCGTCACTAAAAATTTCTTCCAATGTGTCTGCTACCTGATCAAACGTTGGTGCCGGATGCAACATATCGTCTGTAATTCCGGTTAATCCCGTTATAAATGCGGGAAGCCTTCTTCCCGGATCCAGCAACGTCTCGAATTCGCGGATTATTTTTTTTCCATCATGCAGACAAATACCAATTTCTATGATGCTATTGCCTGAGGCATGGCTGCCGGTGGTCTCGATATCTGTAATTGCGAAAAGCATACTTTTTATGGGAAGAAAGAGGTGCCCGAATTTCGACGCATTTTGGCTTTCTCACTTCAAAAAATTACAAAATGATTTTGAGGTTTTGTTTTATTGAACTGAATGTAGAAAGATGCTGCGCAATAGAACCCAATCAAATGCGTTCCGTAAAAACCGGATCCGAATACCCATGCACCTGAAAATTTTTGCTTCGATAGCCTGTTTTTTGTTCCTGTATAATTTTGATTTGAAAGCTCAAGACTCTCATTTCGGAATGGCTTATTCTTATGGAGCTTGTTTTAATACACACCGATCGAACGACCAACCATTCAAACCGTCAGACGGCTCAACGGTAGGCTGCTATTATCATCTCGACAATGGTGTAAAAGCCCTCGGATTTCGGGCCACATTTTCGTGGCGCTCCAACGACATTGAATTTCCTATCGTGGATCACCTCAGCATCATGAACAATTTGAAATCTCTCGAATTAAAACTACAGTGCATTCTTCCCGTCTCCGAAAAAAGCAGCTTCGCACTTGGCATGGCACCTCGTATGATTTTTCGGTCCAAATTCAGCAAGTTGTATTACAATTCCGGGCGACGAACAACTTATGAAGAACAAATAGCGATGACCGGCGAAGGCATTGATCTGAATGAATTGAACTCAGCCTTGTGTATCAGTTGGATTTATCGCGTTTCCAAACACTTTCATTTCGCACTCAACCTAGATCAGGACATGCTGACGCAATTCCGGAAAGATGCTTCGTTCACTGCTGATGCATCATCAGAACCCGTTGCTTTCAATGCCAGACTTACCTGTCTGACCGGATCTTTGATTCTGAATCTCAAATAAAATCGTATCTTTCACTTAAAATCGGCCAGCTTGTCAGTTTGCCGGGCAATGGCATTCGTATTGTCCTGCGGCCATTTCTTTGTAATAAATTCGCAAAAAAATTAAACATGAAAAAATCGACCTTAGCCATTATCATTCTCGTTGGAGCTATAGTTCTCGGATTCTTATTCTTTTATATGTATGGTGCCAGTGTCCGCGACAACTCGGTCACAAAACAGGAAACGGTAAAAGAAACCTGGGGTAATGTGCAGAGTGCTTATCAGCGACGTGCCGATCTGGTAGGCAACCTCGTTGAAACTGTGCGAGCTGCTGCAGAAAATGAAAAAGAAATTCTCATCGGTGTCACAGAATCTCGCGGCGGTGTAAGACATTATACAGATAGTGTCGGTAACGTCATTGCATTGCAAAAGCAACAGGTTAATAATGCTCAAACTCCCGCTGAACTTGAGCAATCTGATATGATGATTATGAATACCTATCGCGGATTCAGAGGATTTATGACTGAAAATTACCCGACCATTCAGTCTACTCAGAATTTTTCTACACTTCAGGCTCAGCTGGAAGGAACAGAAAACAGGATCAATACGGAGCGCAATCGCTACAACGAATCCGTGAAGGATTATAATTCCTATATCCGCGGAACATGGAGAAGAATGGGTTTAAATCTTGTTGGTTCCGTTGAAGATGATTTTAAAGTCCGTGAAATGTTCGAAGCAAAACCTGGTGCCGAAGATGCACCGGTGGTGAAATTCTAATTTACCCGCTAAAATTTTTTCCCTTGACTATCGAAGATTCAATCACAGAAGAAATCAAAAGCAAGATTGAGCACGCCATCAAACTTGCCGAGCTAGGAACTTCCTGTGAGTTAAGAGTTCATCTCGAGAATAAATGCCCTGAAGACATACTCGATCGTGCTTCGTTTATTTTCTCCGAATTGGATATGCATCGTACGAAATTCAGAAATGGAATTCTGATCTATCTGGCTCTGGAAGATCGGAAAGTTGCCATCCTCGGTGATGCCGGAATTAACGAATGCATCGAGCCAGACACCTGGAACAGCATCAAAGAAAGTATGATTGACTACTTCAAAAGAGAATTGATCGAAGAAGGAATTGTTCATGCTGTAATAATGGCCGGAGAAAAAATGAAAAAGTTTTTCCCTATTCATGCTGACGATTCGAATGAACTTTCAAATAAAGTAACCACCGGAGAAATCGGAAGACGAAATGAGTAAAAAAGGACTCCGTATTTTATTTCTCCTGCTTTTTGCTTCGGGAAAAATTTTCGCTCAATTAGCAGGACAGGAATGTTTTCCGATACAGAATCCTGATCGTTTGGTTTATGACAACGCTTCACTTTTGAGCGATAGCGAAGAAAGTGAACTTGAAAAAGAACTTGAGTTATTCGCTGTCAATTCCAGCAACGAAATTTTTGTGGTGATCTTTCCTGATTTGTGTGGTATGGACAAAGCCCAGTTTGCAACTGAACTCGGAGAAAAATGGAAAGCCGGACAAAAAAGCGAAGACAACGGTATCATTCTTCTGGTCAAGCCTAAAACGGCTTTGGAAAAAGGTGAAACGTTTATTGCCATCGGAAGAGGATTAGAAGGCGCCATTCCGGATGCAACGGTTCACATGATTGTCGAGAATGAAATGTTGCCGGAATTTCGAAATGGAAATATGTACGCAGGAATTCATCAGGCTACAACCACTCTTATGGCCTTGGCCTCCGGAGAATACAATTCAGATGCATATGCAGCTAAATACAAAAAGAAAGTTTCGACAGGTACCTCATTCCTTTTCATAGCAATCATTCTGATCGTCGCATTTTTCTTGTTGATCAAACGCGCTGAAGTAAAAAGATATTCACGACTCAACAGTATTGGCTTTTGGGCCGCCTGGGCATTGCTCAACAGTCAGAATCGAAGACATAGCGGAACCTGGTCGGATTTTTCCGGAGGTCGCGGCCACTTCGGTGGCTGGGGTGGCGGAGGAAGCAGCGGCGGCAGCGGCGGATTTGGCGGATTTGGTGGAGGTGGAAGTTTTGGCGGCGGCGGATCCGGAGGTTCATGGTAGAATTTTTCTACAGCAAAAAATAGTCTCACACAAGCACTTAATTATATATGAGTTTTGGTAAATGGATTGGTGGCGCCCTCGGCTGGGCTATGGGCGGACCAATCGGTGGTGCAATCGGATTCGCTCTTGGCGCCATGGCCGATGATCAGTCTTTCCTTGGCGGAAAAAAAATAGAAGGCGGTAAAGGTCAATCGCGTTCCTACGAACAATACAGACATCATACACAATCAGGTGACTTTGCTTCAGCGTTGCTTGTGTTGTCGGCTTCTGTCATGAAAGCTGACAACAAACTTCTGAAAGTCGAGCTGGATTTTATCCGCGATTTTTTCGCGAAACAATTTGGAAGTGCAGCAGCTGCTCAGCACATAGGCGTTCTCAAAGAATTGCTGAAGAAAGATATTCCGCTGCGTGAAGTATGCGAACAAATTCGTCATTTCATGGAGCATCCCATGAGACTACAACTTCTCTATTATCTATTCGGCATCGCCAAAGCTGATGGACATGTAGACAAAACGGAGATGCATGTCATCGAGCAGATTGCCGGCTATCTCGGCCTTACTGAAAAAGATTATGAATCACTCAAAGCGATGCACTACAAGGATACAGAAAGTGCATACAAAATTTTAGAAATAGAAAAATCAGCCGGTGATGATGAAGTGAAAAAAGCTTACCGCAAAATGGCGATGAAATATCATCCTGATAAAGTGCGCGGACTCGGCGAGCAATACGAAAAATCCGCGAATGAAAAATTCCTGAAAGTGCAGGAAGCTTATGAGAGTGTGAAGAAGGAGAGAGGAATGAAGTGAGGCTTGGAAAAAGTGTGAGTGTGATTGTAAGAGTTGAGAAATCGAGCAACTCCTTTCTAATATCAGGAATCAAAAGTTCAAATTCAAGTCTGTTAATCAAAGAGAAGCGCAGGTCTGTGTCAGTTTGAAATTTTGATGCTTTGCCGAATTAGCAGGCCTGTTGAAAATTAAAGCCAATGCAAAAAAGCGTAAGAAACGCCCTGTCGAAGCAAACTTATGCGCTTAGTCCATAGTTGATTTAGCAAAAGGTTAAGCGAAGGAAAAGAATCATCTCAGCGTTAGAATTAAGTCGTTTTAGCGCATTAGAAGGTCCGAAAAGTTGAGTACAGAAAGAAGTCAGAGATTGCTAGGAAGGTGGCGTTTAGAGGGTGGATAAGTACTAGACCGCCTCTAAAGAGTCAATGAATTTGTTAAAACTATTGCAGATCTGTGAGTCATATAGCTTTTGATAATGGCTGGTAGACAAAGCATTGCAAATCTTTTCAATATCTCCTTCATGCTTTCCGTAAGAAATATTAGCGATTGACAATATCTCACCGAGTGTTTTTGCAGGATGCAAAAACGCTGTCTCCGGGTCAACATCTTCAAGACGAGTCCCAATTTTATTAAGGATTGCGTCGGGGGTTAGTGCGTCATTCAATTCTTGAAAAACTTCATTGCAGCCTAAATACCATGCTTCTACTTCCATGATTGCGAAGCAAAAAGTAATGTCCTGCGCTCTTTTTGCCGCCTTATTTATTTGATCCGAGTGCCCCTGAATAAATTCATTGTTTAGCGAGTCGTTTACTACAGAAGAAATTTTTCTATAGGTGGGTGAAAACATGTCTTTAAGACCTATAATCTTGCTGTATCCTGCACTCCATAGTAATCCCTCCATATCAATAATTTGATTTACCACTGAGCCTTCCCCTCCTACGTCATAAATGGTGAAGTGATATTCAGGATTGTGTCCACGCAATTCGTAAGCGCAAGATTTATACTTTCCTTTAGAAAACATCTCATAACACTTCAACGATACGTTCGAATCAAATTTTCTTACCAGATATTCCCTAACGGTAATCAATTCACTAGCACCCTCAACAAATACTGCGATAGTTTTCATAAACGAAGAAAGTCAGAAGAAAAAAGGTAAAAATTATTCATTCCTGTAAAATGAAATTTGTCAAATTTTTCTTTCGCGTTGTTATAATTCAATGATTTGATGCGCCCTGATTCTTCTTTTATCACAATATTCCAATTCTCGATATCAACACAATTCATTAAAAAAAAGTCGTTGGTAGTTGCGACTAATTGCACTTTTTTATTCTTGAATTTTTGAAATATTATTTTGCCTAGGCTTGATGATCTTTCAAAGTCCAATCCTTCTCCCATATCATCAATTATTACAAGAGTTGCTTTTTTTGTTTCAATGAGGAATGAATAATAAATTAATAAGGCCAATGATCTGAACATTCCTTGAGACATCTGATGCTGTCTAAGGTTGTGTTCAAATGAATGCTCTTTAATATTCAAAATATTTTCATCTCCTTCCTTAGAAACATGTATGTTAATAATGTCATAACCAAGACTATTGAATTCCTCAATAATTTCTTTAATGGAGTTAGGACTCCCAGCCAACGAGCCTAAAGCCTCATTAAAAACATCATTATAACCCCTGCTGAAAAATGTCCTATTTGATTCAAACGAGTCATAAGGATGAACATTTCCAAACTTGTATGAGTAAACACCCTTTGCCCATTCGACCAAACTTTCAAAGTATGGAAATTCCTTTTTATCTCTTCTAACGCTAATGACAGTCTGCTCAGGTGGTGGAGCGATATCAATAAACTTACCTGTGACCTCAGAAAGTAATGAAGCCTTTGTGGCATTTCTTGTCAGTAAGGGTTCCCCATTGCGGGTTAAAGATTCTTCATTTACGAAATTGGGGTTCCAGCTCCCTACATACCTATAGTGCAAACGCCTACCCTCATCGTCAAGAAATTCGATTTCTCTTTCTCCCAAAGTAGGAAGTGCGCGGCCCGAAACCAAGGACGCAAAGGAGGAAAGTATATTTACTAAACGGGATTTTCCAGAAGCATTTCTACCAACGATCAAATTCTCGTTAGCAAGGTCAATCCAATCGCTATTAGACGGGTTTAAGCCAATTTCGGGTCTAGCAGGAATAGAATATCTATAACGCAAGACTTTCATTGGACTGCGGAAAGGTATTGATGAAGTCTAAACATTTTTCGCAGCTAACCTACGAACACAAAGTGCTCCAGCAAAACAGATTTCTAAAAATTCATTAATTGATTGATTTCTGCCGTTCGAGTAGGATAATGAATCAAAATTTTGAACTGGCATGTTAATAATCACTTTACTCACTTCAGTGAACTTGACGTAAATATTTTTTTTTACCCGGATGTGCTGAAATTCAACAATCTAACTTAGCTTTGGTATTGAGTTGGTGAAGATTCCATTTAGAATCCCATCGACTTAAGATAGTTTTTAGTTTTTCAGTTTAAGCCATTAAGCCCCGCTAGCGTGCGGGGCTTCTTGGTGGCAGTAGTGTCAAAGCCAATGCGAATCGCACTTCCCTCTTCTCCTCTTTGGCTCTTTCACCATTTACCTGATTTTGTTATTCATCCCGCAATACGAGTTAGATTCTTCTTGACATGAATAGTTTGCGGGATTCTCAAATCTACGCGATAGACAAAACCTTTTCTTCGATGAATTGGAATTTAGTTTTCTATCGCGTGATTTGGGTTCATACAACTTTCTTACCTTGCGTCTGCATCTTAACCCTAAACAACTCCTATGCGGAAGCTCAGTCTTTTCATCGCCTTGCTTGTCACTGCAATTTGTGAGGCACAAGAGAGCACAAGCGATTGCCTCGGTGCAACTGTTTTATGCGGCGATATCTACTCGGAAGAAAATGCTCCACCGGGAACAGGAGACTTTTACGAATACACAGGACCGTGTAATCAGAACCTCGAGACGATGAGTCTTTGGTACACTTTCACCGTTTATGAAGCAGGAGATCTTAGTTTCATTCTCACACCGAATAATCTCGCAGATGATTACGACTGGGGATTATTTAATATCACAACAGGTGGTTGCGCGGGTATCAGCGCCAACGGCCCTTCACCAACGGTGAGTTGCAATTCATGGGGATCTTTGGTTCAGGCAAATGGAGCCACCGGAATTTCCACTGCAAATGGAGGCGTAAGTAATGTAGGTGGTCCCGGCGATCAGTTTGGTCCTCCCTTCAATGCTAACCTTCCTGTTTCTGTTGGACAAACTTATGCGCTCGTTGTCATGAATTGGTCGAATAGCACGGATGGATATACCATCGATTTTGGTGAAAGCTCCGCATCGCTCTACGACCAGGAACCGCCAACTCCTGTTGCTCTCACGAAAGACTGCAACAACGGACAATTTTTAGTGACCTTTTCTGAACTTGTGGTGAGCGCAACAGCAGAATATCTCGACTTCAACATCTCCGGTCCGCAAGGTTCATTTGATATTTCCAATGTGCTTCCTCTTAATTCATTCAGCACGCTCGAAGATCAATTCATTCTTTCACCTGCAGTGAATATCACTACTGCCGGTACTTACACGCTCTCCATTACGAATGCCAGCGGTTCCATTGCAGATCCTTGCGGAAATCTTTCCGTTGGTTCTATCACCATTGAAATCGCGGAAACAATTTCCTATCAGACTTCCACAACAATTGCTTGCAATGGCATTGGTGGCTCTATTGAAATCACCGGAGCTCAAGGCGGCACAGGCAATCTCGACTTTTATCTCAACAATGTTCTTCAACCAGAATTACTTGTTGAAAATATCAGCAGTGGCAATTATGTGGTTTCATTGATAGATGATGTTAATTGTTTCGTCAATACTCAAGTAAGTATACCGGATCAAAATATCACTGTGGAGATTCCGCAGCAGGATACGCTGAGTTGCGCATTACCGGAGATTGAAATTGTGGATGTACTTGTGTCTCCTGCGCAAAACGTTTCTTATTTCTGGGAAATTCTTACTCCCGACGGATTTCAATCGATCGGCAATGCCACAATCAATCCGACAATTGCCGATACTGGTGTTTACCAACTCACCATTACGAATACTGACAATGGATGTGCCGCTCAATCTTCTGTTGAAATTTTTGCCTCGGAATTAAACAACATGGCTTTCGATGCGCTGGTGAACAACTCGTGCAATGGTGCTGGCGGAAGCATTGAACTGCAAAACATCAGTGGAGGCAATCAAATTTATACCATTGAATTGGATGGGGTTGAACAATCTTCGGAGTTGATACTAGATCTTGCACCCGGTGATTATCTGGTCAGCGTTCATGATGGCAACAATTGTAGTGTGGCATACGAGGTAGTAATTCCTGACAGTGAAATCAATGTCAGTATTCCACTTCAAGATATTTTCACTTGTTCCGTAAATACAATCACCATTGAAGGCGTTAGTATTTCACCTCAACAAGATGTCACATTCGAGTGGTTTCAATTTTTTGAAGATGGATCTGTGCCAACAGGTGACGTAAATATTTCACCAACATTTACAACTGCAGGAACTTATATCCTGACCATTTCAAATGAGAGCTCAGGTTGCGAAGCGTCGGCATCCATCCTACTCGACTCAAATATTCCCGAAACTTTTTCCTTCGAATATGATGTCATAGATGCGTGCAATGGATTGTATGGTGTGATCGAAGTGACTGAAGTCAACGGTGGCGTTGGTCCCTACTCGCTTCTGCTTGACAATGTCTTGCAGTCAGATTATCTGATGGATGAACTCAATGATGGAAATTACACTTTGACGATTTTGGATCAGGATTTATGCGAAAGTGTTGTTGAAGTCAATGTACCGGATCATATTCTTACTGTAAATATTCCTGACCAAGAACTATTGACATGTGATATTCCAACCATAACAATTGAAGATTTACAAATCGCACCTTCACAAACTGTCATTTATGAGTGGCTTTATTATGATCCACTTCAGGGATATGTTTCCATCAATCAGGCAATACCAAATCCGCAAGTTTCTATTCCCGGAATATATCGACTCGTGGTGACCACTCCGGATGGTGGTTGCGAAAATGCTGATGCGATTGAAATTTTTTATTCCGATGAAAATAATATTTCGTTCAATCCACTCATTCACACTGCGTGCAATGGATTGAACGGATCGCTTGTCATTTCCGACTTGACAGGAGGAACAGAACCTTACGTCTTTACTTTGGATGAAATTTTTCAATCAGACCTGAGTGTGGAAGGTTTAGAAAATGGAAATTATTTGATTCAGATAACAGACGGTCATGATTGCATCACCACTATGTCCGTTGTGATTCCTGACAATCTTCTTTCCATTGAAATTCCTGATCAGGATAAAATAACGTGCTCAAGACCTTCCGTCGAAATTGGTGGAGTTGCTATCATTCCTGATCAACAAGTGATTTATTCCTGGGCTTATGAATCAAATGCCCAATTCATCACTTTCCTTTCTGGTGATGAAACGCCGATAGTTTCCAGCATTGGAAATTATCAACTGACAGTTACCAATTCCGAAAATGGATGCAGCACTTCTGAAGTTTTTCCGGTTGAAGCAGGTGATCTTGTAGCCGTCGATCTTTCTCATATCCGTTTCCCAAATATTTTCACACCAAACCAAGATTCAAAAAATGAAGACTGGGTGCCTTTCCTCGACTACGATGCGCAATTCAATCTCATTGATGCATTTGATCTCTACGAACTGAAAGTTTATAATCGTTGGGGAAATCTTATCTTCGATAGTTCTGAAAGCAACTCGAAAAGATGGTCTGTCAAGGATGAAGAGGACGGCACATATTTCTACACGGTAAAATATCGCACAACTTGTGGTGGACTTCAGGAAGGCAGTCATCAGGGTAATGTGCAGATTTTGCGTTAGAATTTTTCTACTAAAAAATTTTATCCTTATTCAAGAGAATTTAGCAATCATCACTTCAGCTTTTCCATCTCAGCAGTTGCATTCGCGATCATCATTTCTAAACCTGCTTTTTTAATCTGTAATTCTGCAAGAATCGACGGATTGCATTTTTTCAATATTTCCTTTTTTTCATGAATAAATAGTTCAATTTTTTTTGAAAAATCACTCCCTTGAATTTTGTCCTCCATTTTATTCGGATCGATCAATTCCAGTCGGGCAATCTGTGCGCAGTGATCATTGAATAATTTTGTAAGTCGATTCAATTTTCTTTGCAAAGCGAGTAGTTCAAAATCCCATTTTGCAACGAGCACTTTCAAGTTCTCTTGTTTTTTTTCGTGAAATTCTTTCTCCAGCAACTTGGTTCGATTCAATATCAATTCGTTTGTTGCAAGTTGTTTCACACGACCAAACTCTTCGATGTATGTGAAAGCACTACTGGGAAGCGATCGCTTCTTTCGATGAATCATCGACATCATGTTGCGCGAGATTTTGTAAAACCCGGCCATCCGACTCAAGCTGATTCCAAAAAGTATTTCCACCGACTCGGTCGAAAAATTCGTTCTGTTTTTTTGAACAACTGTTTTTGCCATTATTCTTTGTTTAAATAAAAAACCAAAAATCCTGATTGATCAAAAGTAGTTTACAGAGGATACGTTTCTGATTTATTTGTAAACAATGGCCGTGTAAACAGACTTTTTTGCGAGGATTCGCTTCGCTCATTTTTCAGATTCGCTTCGCTCAGATTCGACGCAAAGGACGCAAAGGGGCAAAGGACGCAAAAGTTTCAAACTCTCCGAATCTCGGCTCCTCGGCGTATCTCGGCGAGAAAAAAAAATGGACGAGCGAAGCGAGTTCAGCTTTACGGAAAAAAAATATTTCTCGCCGAGATTCGCCGAGGAGCCGAGTTACGGAGAGTAGGGTTGAGATTTAGAATCGAATTTTTCTTTGCGTGGAATAGCAGCTTGCTGCAAATTATTTCTGCAAACCTCTCCGGAACGGCCGGATAATCAATCGTAAATCACGTGAGTGGCGCAAATAATTTTGTGCCCAGCTCACAAGCACCACGAATTTATTTCTGAAGCCGATGAGTTGTGCTACGTGTACAAATAGCCATGCCATCCAGGCAATCCATCCATATAATTTGATGCGTGGCAATTCGGTTACTGCTTTGTTGCGACCAATCGTCGCCATTGTGCCTAAATTTTTGTATTCAAATGCCTTTAAAGTTTTGTTATCTGCCAAAGCGCGAAGATTTTTTGACAACAATGCACCTTGTTGCATCGCTGGTTGGGCAAGCATGGCATGACCGCGCGGATTTTTTTCACTGATCATCGTTGCGCAATCTCCTATTGCAAAAACATTTTGAAGACCAACAACGCCGTTGAATTCGTTGACTGAAATTCTTCCTGTTGCCACCGCTTCAGCAGGAAGTCCTTCGGGATAATTTGCTTTTACACCTGCCGCCCAGATGACCATCGCAGCGCGCAATTCTCCACCGTCAACCGTAGTGATTTTTGTTCCATCGTAATCCACCACTCTGGTATTCAAATGAACATCGACTCCCATATCTTGCAGCGCCACGAGAGCCTTCTCGCTTGTTTTTTCGCTCATTGCTTTCAGTATTCTTTCATTCGAATCAAGCAGGTGAATGTCCATCACACGCATGTCGAGATCGGGATAATCTTTCGGCAAAATATCTTTTTTCAATTCCGCGAGAGCTCCTGCCAACTCCACACCTGTTGGTCCGCCGCCAACGATCACAATTCCCATCAGTGAATCTTTGTCCATTGGATTATCGGTCAGCAATGCTTTTTCAAGATTCTGCAACATCAAACTGCGAATGTCAAGCGCTTCCGACACCGTTTTCATTGGCATACACAATGATTGCAGATTTTTATTTCCGAAAAAATTTGTTGTGGCACCTGTGGCAATCACCAGGTAGTCGTATTTTAATTCGCCGATGTCCGTGTTCACCAATTGCGACGCAACATCGATATTGTTGACCTCCGCCATTCGGAAGTAATAATTTTTATAGGGATTAAAAATTTTTCGAAAAGGATATGCGATGCTGCCGGGATCAAGACCTGCAGTTGCGACCTGATAAAACAGGGGTTGAAACGCGTGGTAGTTTAATCGGTCGAGCAAAACAACTTGAAAATTTTGATCATGAAGACCTTTGGCCAGTTTAAGTCCGCCAAATCCACCGCCGATGATCACCACTCTTTTTAATTGACTATCTGGAATATTCACGTGTTCTAATTGTTCGCCGAAGGTAGGTCGTGCGATTTTTACTTTGAAGCAGATTCGATTTAGATTGAATTAGAGTTGTTTACAGAGACTTTGTTTCTGATTTATTTGTAAATAACAGTTATGTAAACAAACATATTGCTTTGAATTCGCTGCGCTCATATTCAACGCAAAAAACGCAGGGGGGCAAAGAACGCAAAGGAAAAATCCGTAAAGTTCTAAGGATGAATTGCGAATTCAAATCAACGAACCTTCTGCGAAAATCTGCGAAGTAATTTGCGTAATCTGCGTTTAGAGTTATTTTTCATTTAGAAGACAAAAGTGCAAAGAAGAGTTACGAAAAAACCTCCTGAGACTCTGCGGTTAAAAAAAAGATCCTATTCCTTCTCCACCACAAACTGACTCGCGCCTATCGTCTCCCCTTTCATATTCCTCACTTGCACCACATAATTTCCACTCGCGAGATTTTGAATGTCGATTTGTTTTTCAAATTTTCCATCTACAAATCCAGATGAACGAATCAGCAATTCACCAGTAATCGAAATCACATCGAACAACACGGTTTCGTGAATGGACCACTGCCCTTTAATTTTCAAAACATCTTTTGCAGGCACAGGATACAACAGCAACTCTTGCACATTTTCTGAAGCTTGTTCTTTCATCCCAACCGACATTTCCCCATTCGCAAAAGCATATTGTCCGATGCGAAGTGTATCGATCACAAAACTTCCATCACCGTTCGTCAGACTTCCGGAACCGAGCGTAAAATCCGGACAAATTTCCCAGGCGTAGTGAGAACTTGGGCGATACAAAAGCACGGCATCTGTTTCGCCGGCATTGTACATATCATAATCCAATTCATCCGGATCGGATCCGTTGTAATAAATTTTCCCCGTGAAAAAATCTCCGGACTTCCAAAGTCCATCGACATTCCAATAATGCACATTGGAAATTTCGAAAATGCCTTCTCCAAGATTATTCTGATCTGGTGCGGCCCAGATATGTTCGATGCGTACAAGACTGGAATCGACCACATTTTCTTTCGTGAATCGAAATTCAACAAAAGGCAAAACAGAAAAAATACTCACATTCGGATATGCTGTAAATTCTAAATCCATTCGACATTGATTGAGTCGGTTGTGACCATTGAGAATCACCATCACTGGTTCGAAATCACAATTCACCATCGTTTCGGTCAATTGTCCGGAAGCAATAATTTGATACTCCGCGCGCTGCCAGTCGGCTCCGATCAATGAAACATCCAGTGGAACATTCAAATGATACTGCGGACACTCTCTCAACTTCTGTTGAATATTGAGTTGAATATCGTAACCACTTTCCGTCGGAGCTGAAGCAAAAGAATCAACGACAAAAGTTGAAAATCCCGGTGAAAAAATCTGGTCATCAAAAAAATCATCGAGCTGATAACCCGATTCTAATTCCAGTGCATCGCGGAATTCTTCCGGCGTCACATCCTGGTATTGCATGTTCGCCTGCACTCCAGACATCGCCTGACGAAAAAGTTCATCACCCATGTAGCCGCGCAAATTGTGAACGACACTTGCGCCCTTATAATACGTATGCGTTCCGTAGATTTCCGCATCGGGCATAGGAGACATTGGCCAAAAACCATTGTCATCTAAATGCGCATTCTCCAATACATCCAGTTGATTTGTTTTGACCATTTTGATAAAATCTTCTTCACCATCCATCCATTCTTCCATGAGATGCGATGAATATTCCGCTGGGCCTTCTTTTAACCACATGTCATTGTGATTGTGAGGGGTGACCATATCGCCCCACCAATGATGACCAAGTTCGTGCGACATCAAACCATCGTTTGACGAAAGTGATTCGCCGGTCATGTATTGAGGATAAGCAATGTTCGTTGGGATTTCTAATGCACCATCCGTTGTAAGAACATACCCTACACGTTCCCATGCATAGGGTCCATACCAATACTCACAGGCGTCGATCGCAGAGCCGAGATGTTGAAATACATTTTGCATTGCCGCAAGTTGCGCTGACTTCGCTGTCAGTCGCACAGGAATTTCTCCATTCGCACCTGTATGTGTGTAGTCGTAATCTTCATAAGCTGCAACTGCAATTGCGCTCAGATGAGTAGGTATCGGTTGATTCATGGCAAAAGATCTGATCACAGTATCACCTGCCAAAGCGGTCTCTCCTAAAAATGTTCCCTGACAATGCGCGCGATAAGTACCGGCACTTTTTACATGGTATTCATAGGTTGCTCTTTCGACGAACGAATCAAAACATGGATACCACACTTTACCAAAATTGGGTGGAATGGTGGTGAGGCCGATTCCAAGATTGTAGATGTAATTACTTTCAAAATAAAACCCGCCCCAGGTGGGGTCTTTGTATGGATCTCCCTGATAGTAAGTTGTAATTTCAATCGTGTCATTAACATCCAATGTTGTCGGAAAAAATAAACTTAACACATTTCCATCGTAAGAAAAAGTCAACTCCTCCTCGCCTACTTTAACCGAATCCACTTGTAATTGGAAAAGATCGAGATTGATGATACTTTGATCTGCCATCAGCGGATGAATAGAAATCGTCGTGCTCGCTTTGATGTAGTGACCGGCATAGTTCGTCACATCGATATTGATGAGGTAGTTGAGAATATCGAAGGTGTCACTTCTTGCGATGCTTTCATTGAGCTGACTCCTTTGCAGCGGCGTGAGTGTCATTCGTTTTGCGCCACTGTTGTGTGTATGATGACAACCGATGTGTTTGGTTGGTTGAGCGAAAGAGCATACCGAAAGACACATTGCGAAAGTGTAAATGCAAAATCTCAAAAATAATTTTGAATGCATGGTGAATGTGGGATAGAAATTTGGTTCTAAAGTAATTCAAATTTTCTGGAAGTCCGAAGCTATGCAGTAAAGTAGCAGTTAAATTGAAAAGCCAATTCCCAAATTGAAAGAAGGCATTGCACCATCAGGAGAATAATTGGTTCCAACCACTTTGAAGTATCCTAGTCCAGTGGAAGTATTCAAGTTAATATGACGTCCAAGATTCAATTTTATACCAAAGCCAGCAGTACCCATCCAACATGTTTGATCCATTGTAGCTGCGAGGTAATAGTTCTGCTGGTTACGTATGTATATTCTGATCAGATTGTTACTTACCAGTACCTGACAAAATAAAAACGAATGAAATCTTCTGAACTCAACTACAGGTTGTCTCTCATAACGCAAACTCCCTCCGCTTATTCCATTCGTGAAAAGTGTACCTGCACTTAAAAAGTTCTTCCCCTTTTGAAGAGAAAGAGCAGTATTTAATGCGGGGCCTACATTTGGAATTGGTAAAGTAAGACCTATGTTTAATCCCCAATGGCTGACCTTATTATTTTCTGGAAGGAGTATGGTGTCCAACTGGCCATGACCGACAATCGAAGTCAAATTGGTCAAGATCAAAATTGCTTTCACAATAGACAACTTGAAATTCAAAAGATTCATTAGAGACATAACAGAACTCGATATTTTGAACTAAGTTAAAATTTAAACCCGAATCCAAGGTTAAACGACGAAGTGAAATCCTCATAGGTTCCTTTGCCATTAAGATAGTTAGGCCCATATTCTGTGCTTCCCTTGAAGTATCCTATTCCGAAATAACTGTTCAAATAAAAGCGATCAGTTACCTTAAGTTTTGCACCATATCCCAGTGTCATCAAAATATACCTGCTAGTGTATGTATCAGGCTTTGTACTTCCATAGGAATAATAATAGCTACGCCTCTGAAATAAAAGTACCTGCGTGAAAAAAAACAAGTCGAATCGAGGTGCATTTAGAAATGGAGTTCGCTTATATTCTAACCCAAGTGTATTAAAATTATGATTTGACATACCACCAGTATTCAAAATGGTATAAACAGGCCCCACACCAAAATAATTTTTACCCTTCTGGATGGTAATATATGTATATGTGTCCAAACCTTCGGTAGTTTCAGCCGCGACGCCACCAATAGCAAAACCCAATCTGGCCTTATCCTTCAAAACTTTTGTAGTATCCGACTGCCCAAAACAATGAACAGTGAAATTTATCAAAACACAGAACAAAATTGATTTCAAGTTTAGTTTTTTTTAGTGTAAAAAGGATATATCTCGGCAAAGCAAATTAAATAAGTATTCATTTCTCATGCATCAGATCGATCAATTCAATTACAGTTTTTTCCCACTCAAAATTTTCACTCGCAAATTTTCGTCCTCCTTTTGCCAGGGAAGTTGCAACTTCATCATTATTCAATAAAGTAATTGCCAGATTTGCAAACTCCTCATTCGTTTCGCCGATCAACATGCTTTCATTGTGCACAGCATCCATTGCGTTTGCTGCAAGCGGAGATGTAACACACGGCAGATTCATACACATCGCCTCCAGTAATTTATTCTGAAGACCGCTGCCGCTTCGCATTGGCGCCATAAATATTCGCGATTGATTATACGCATCCCGAATGTCTTCCATCCAACCGGTGACTTTTACATGTGTGCTCTGCAATTGTAAAATACTTTTCACAGGATTCGCTCCGGCGATGAGAAGTTTCACATGAGGATGTGTTTTGTGAATGAGAGGCAAAATTTCTTTTGCAAGTCGCAATGCACAATCGACATTCGGCGGATAACTCATGTTGCCGGTGAATGCAATCTCAAATTCTTTCGGCGTTGGTTTTGCTGAGAAAAATTCAGCATCAATGCCGTTTGGTATCACACTTATTTTATTGCGATCGGTGTGATAGATCAATTGTCTGTCCTGGGCACTGATGATGGTATGATGATCAAAATAATCGAAGATCAGATTTTCGTAAGCCGTTAATCGACGTGCTTCCTCACGAACAAAATATTTCATCCACCACGGAGAACTTGCAATCCGTCGTCGCTGACCTGAACTCAATGAGTCCATGTAGTCCAGGGTTTTACCGTAATCATGCAAATGTTTGACATATTCACTCGCCCGAATGAGCTGGCAATAGATATGATCCGGTTTGATCTGATCGATGAGTGATCTCACCTTTTTTGCAGCAGAAGTTTGAAAAAAATAGTGCACCTGAAATGGCCGGTCACTAAACAAGGCTCTGAATAAACGCCAGGCAATTTTTATCCTCTGTAAACGGATCACATAAACATGCGGAGTAATTGTCCGCAAATGATTGACCGCGCCTTCATCGATTCTTTTATCACTGAGGCAACAAAGATGCACTTCATGATTTTTGGCCAACATACGCAACTGATGATACGCACGAAGTTTATCGCCCTTCTCCAAAGGCCAGGGAACACGACTGACGAGCATAAAAATTCTCATCCTTTACGAAGCTCTTTGTAAAAATTGACAAGGTTTGAAGTGATTTCCACGTTGTCGAAATGTTGTTCGGCATGCTTTCTTCCTTCATCATGCAACTTTTGCATCACTTCCGGATGACCAAACAATTCATCCAATGCCATGATCCATTCATCCGGACGATCGGCCAACATAATGTTTTTCCGATCAGTGCAATCCAAACCTTCCGCTCCTAGTGTTGTTGAGATAACAACTTTACCTAATGCAAGTCCTTCTATAATTTTTACCCGAATACCACCTGCACTCAACAATGGAACAACCATGATGGCTTTTGACTGCATAAACTTTTTGGCATCCTCCACCTCACCCACCATCATCACATTGGGATGATCGGTTTTCAAAATGTCTTCTGACATATTTCTTCCTGCCAGGTACATTTTCAGATCAGGATATTTTTCATGAATCATAGGCCAGATGTGATTCAGAAACCAGAGAATACCTTCCAGATTCGGTCCCCAGTCCATTGCACCCAAATGAAATAACGCGAATTCCGGTGGCTCTGATTGAGTGGAAGGATATTCTGAAAGATTAATTCCAAATGGAATGGTTCGTATCTTTTTTTGTATGCCGAGGGCAAGGATTCTGCGTTTGTCTTCTTCACTGATCGCAGCAATACCGCTCACTTCATCCAACATACTCAATTCGTAATGGCGTAGTTTTTTGGTGAGGTAGTTCAGATAAGTTCGCTTCAAAACATTTCGTGTACCTCGAGCAATTTTTTCCCAAATGACAAATTCGAGATTATGCGAACGCAAAACGATAGGTGTTTTAGAATATCTGCGAATGGTGCCAACATAAGGTGTCATGAATAAACTCTCCAGATGGATCACATCAAAGTGCTCTTTCTTTAAAATTTTCGTGAGTTTGATGTCGTAGTCAGTGCTGAAGAACCTGCTGATGTTGTATGAATCAGAGGTCATAAAATTCGAAAATGCATCTACCGCATTGAGTCGTGTATCGATGTAAACTCCTTCAATTCCTGTTTGTTCAAGATATTCTTGCGGAATCTGATCAGGAAGAAAATCATGTTTCTGTGTGAAGATGGTTAGAATTTTCACTTTGTGTCCTGCAGCCAATAAACCTTGCGTGATATTGTTCATCGCAATGCATCCGCCATCTCTGGCAGGTAATGGTGGCTTAAGACATAATTGCAATATCTTCATACAACTTCCTGCTTCGGTTTTAATTTGAAAAACATAAGCAATTTGCTGAGCATTTTGACATACACATCACGGTCGAGCAAGGCCGCTTCTCTGGAAGCCCGAACGGTGATCCATAAACTCATCGGCAACAATACAACAGTACTTATCCACATGCCAAGCCAGGGCTCAATAAATCCGTTTTTAGCCATACGTTCGCCTACCATGGTGATGAGCTGATAAAAAATAAACAACCCGAGTGCAATCAATGTAGGCAGTCCGATTCCTCCTTTGCGGATGATGGCACCCAGTGGCGCTCCGATAAAAAACAAAACCAGGCAAACCACAGCAAGGAAAAATTTCCTGTGCCACTCAATTTTATGTTTGTTGATCACTTTCGTTCTTCCCTTCACTTCATCTTCTTGACGTTGAATCATGTCGGACTGTTTTCGGGTATTTTCTCTCGCCAACGAAATGGCTTTACTTTTTTCAGCAACGGTCAAGTCATCGAAAAGCATAGAGGACGATGCAGCAACAAGGGAATCACCCATTCTGCCCATCAATCGCGTATTGATCAATTTGAGATTCGACGATCGGAATGTCTGCTTTGTGCTGTCGAGTTCCGCTTGCAATCTTACAATGGATTCATCCAATTGAGAAAACGTCATCATTTCCGCAGCATTCTTCATCACATCTTCATTGTCATCACTGAAGGCGAGAGAACTCAGATCCAAACGGATCACCATTTTATCGAAAGTGCTTTTGATTAGTGGATGCACATGCACTTTGGAGCCTTTTTCTTTTTGTTCATCAAAACTATTTCCATCAAACAAAGTGAGGATAAGATATCGTTTGTCTTCGGTCTGTTCCATCAAACCATTCGCTGCACGAATAACTGTTCTGTTCACCCGTTCGCCACCGCGATGATCATAAATGAGCACATCTTTTAACTCACCAGTTTCACTATTGTTTTTGCCTGCGCGGATGCTTATTCCTTCAATTCCACTGTAAAAAACTCCATCGGTAAGATTCAATGATGGCTTTTGTTTCATGATACTGAAAAGCATCGTACGGCATTTCAAATTCGCAACCGGCCATAAGTTATTTGCGAATAAAAAAGCCGTGAGTGAAAGTCCGACGCTGAAAAATATCAGAGGACGCATGATGCGCATCAACGAAACACCAGCACTTTTCATCGCTGTCATTTCATTGTTCTCTGCGAGTGCGCCCATGGTCATGATGCTGCTCATCAAGATGGCCAACGGCAACGCCATATTTACTACACGAGCTGATGCAAAAAACAATAGTTTGACAATGACCCAAGTGCTCAATCCTTTTCCGATCAATTCATCGAGGTAAACCCAAATAAATTGCATCTCAAAAATGAACATCGCCACCATAAATGTGATGATGAAAGGACCAATGTAACTCTTAAGTAATAAGACGGATAGTTTCTTCACTTGACTGGAATCACGTTCACAAAAATACGAACCGGGAGCCTTATTGTAAGACTCCCGGTCGGCCCGGAATCCGGGCAATTTCATTTCGTCACAACTTGACTACTTTTTTCAAAAGTCAAAATACCCGAGACAATCACGCTATTTCATCTCCGGCAACCAGAGATAATAGCTGTATACGTTCATGTTGAAGTAGTTATTAGCTGCGGTCTTCAATTGATCCGAAGATAGCTGGTTGAAGAATTTAGCGTATTCTTCTTCACTCTGAAGTTTATCACCATACAGTTCAGCATTCAATAGTCGCTGCATCCAGAATGAATTTTCTTTCAGGTTGGTTTCTCTGTCCCGACGGAAAGTTTCTCTGATTTTTACCAGGTCTTCTTCCGAGCATCCATTCTGCTGTACAGAAGCAATAACGGCATTGGTGGCATCCGTGAGCTTCTTCACATTTTCAGGTCCACAACTGAAATTGATCGTCAGGTAATATTCTTCCTTTGGTACACGACTTATGCTGCCATTGCAACCGACACCGTAGGTTCCACCATTTTCTTCACGAAGTGATTCACGCAATTTGGTCTGCATCAATTTCTGAAGAGCCTGAAATGTGAGATTCTCTTGGTCGCTATATCCTGCCTTGCCGCTGAATACATAAGTTACTTCACTCTTTGGTTCAATACCTCTATAAATCGTTCTTTCGATTTTTTTCGTCGGAGGAACAATCCCAACGTCTTTGCATTTTTCACGCGAAGTTGTGCCCGGTAATGAGGCGATGTATTGCTCAATGTAATTCGTCAAATCCTTTTCATCAAAATTTCCAACGAACACAAAAGTGAAGTCACCAGCGTTTGCAAATCGCTCTTTGTAAATTTTAATAAGGTTATTCGTATTTACTTCAGCAAATGTGCTCAGACTCATAGGCCGTCTTCGAAAGTGATAATTATTCTGAATCGTTTGAATGCTGTCGTTGTATGCACTTCTTGGATCCACACTCCTGTTTTTCAAAATTGACTTTTGCTTTTCAACCGATGACGTGACGGCATCATTGTCCTGACGTGGAGCTGTGAAGCGAAGGTGAATCAATTGCATCATTGTTTCAAGATCTGAAGGTGCTGCGCTGCCATTCATACTTTCTTGCGTTTCACGGATCATTGAATTCACGTTGGCATATTTCGCCGACATATATTTTCCCAATTGGTCTTCCGTAAATGGACCGAGTCCGGAGTTTTGCAAAATCCAAGAAGCATTGTTGGCCGTCATATAATCTTTATCAGACACGAGACTTGAACCTCCAAAACTTGCTGCGCTGAATAAAATCTGGTCGTTTTTGAAATCTGTCTTCTTCAGAATGACAGCAGCTCCATTGGATAAAACAAGTTTTGTGGTTCCTGTTGCTGCATCCATAGTTTTTGATTTCACCGAACCTTTCGCCGGCAATTTTGCCATCAATGGTTGATCGACAAATGTGTCTACGTATGGTTTGACATCAGATTTTGAAACACTACTGAAGATTGCCCGGATCGCATTGTCATCAGGGATTTTAACCTCCGGTTTATCGGGCCCGGTGATTGTTACCGTACAATTTTTTCCGGAAGGAAGAATCCATTTTGCCGCTAAAGAATTCACTTCCTGAAGCGTAATTCCATCGAGGTATTTTTTATACAATTCCATTTCGTATTGAATTCCCGGGCTTGGATTCGCCCTCAAAAAGTGTTGGACGTATTCAAAGGTGTAGTTTGCCGATTCATTCTTGTCCTTCTCTGCAATTTCTTTTTCCATCTCACGCATCGCCGCCTTTTTTTCTCTGTCCAATTCTGACTGAGTAAAACCAAACTTTTTCACCCGTTCATTTTCTTCGAGTATCGTTCTGAGGCCTCTTTCAATACCCACATCACTTACCATTGCATAAGACGAATAAGCAGATTTCGTGCGAACCATACTACCGAAATATGTGTAAGCTGAAATAAATGGTGGATCAGGCTGGCGAGTCAATTCATCCAGTCTTGAACCCAACATAGAATTGTACATTCCGTGAACCATTTGTTGCCTGTAATCTGCAACGGTTTTCATGTTCAGATTTTCATGAAAATAAGCGACTTGCACGTTTGTATAAACAGCTTCTTTATCCGTAGCCACAGCTATACGCAAGTCGTCGTGATCAGGAACCTGATAGGATTGAACCTTCTTCGGTGCTTCAGGATTCTTCAGTCCGGAAAAATGTTCACGAATCATTTTTTCCATCTCATCCACATTAAAATCACCAACCAAAATCACCGCCATATTATCCGGGCGATACCAATCGTGGTAGAATGATTTCAGCCTTTCATAAGGAGCGCCTTGAATCACATCCTTTTTACCTATTGGCAAACGATCAGCATAACGAGAACCCATGTAATAAATAGGAAAGGTTTTGTTCTGCATCCTTTTACTGGCACCCTGACCAAGTCGCCATTCTTCTGTCACTACTCCCCTTTCTTTATCTATCTCAGCGTTGTCATAACTACAACCATGCGCCCAATCCTCCAATATCTGCATTCCTTTGATGACATACTGGTTGTCATCGGTGGGAATACGCAGCATATAAACTGTTTCATCAAAACTGGTATAAGCATTCAGATGCGGACCGAATTTGGTACCGATGGATTCAAGATAATTCACGAGATCATTTTTCGCAAAATGCTCTGTGCCGTTGAATGCCATGTGCTCACAGAAATGCGCCAATCCTTGTTGATCATCTTCCTCACTAGTGCTTCCCACATTGACCACAAGCCTCAGTTCAGCGCGCTTTTCAGGCCGTGAATTTTTTCGGATGTAATATTTCAATCCATTTGGAAAACTACCTGTCCTGACTTCCGAATCAAATGGAATGGTGGATGTGAGTTCGAGTGATTGTGAAAATGACTGAATACAAAAGGTAATTGCAAGAGCAATCAGAATGTTACGTTTCATTTATTCCGGGTAATTTAATTGTGGTGAAATGTACTTGAAATTTTTATTCAAAAATTTAAACATTCAAAATTCAAGCCGGCAGCTTCTCAGATTATATTCTGCGCTCAAACTCCTGAATGGAAACATCGTTGATGCTGGCAAATCTCTTGCGCATAAGGCCGTTTTCATCAAATTCCCAGTTTTCATTTCCGTAAGAACGGAACCATTCTCCGTTAGCATTGTGCCATTCGTACTCAAATCTGACGGCAATTCGATTTTCTGTGAATGCCCACAATTCTTTCTTCAATTTATAGTCGAGTTCCTTTTCCCATTTTGCTATCAGAAACGCTTTCACCTCTTCTCTTCCATGGATAAATTGATCACGATTGCGCCATTCTGTATCCACTGTATATGCTCTGGAAACGCGTTCCACATCTTTGGTGTTCCAGGCATCTTCAGCCATCTGAACTTTCTGAATGGCGGTTTGACTCGTAAAAGGCGGGAAGGGTGGCTTTTGTTCCATGCAAGTATTATTGGATAAATGTAGCGTTTGTTTTCACCTTCTGTCAATTTGATGAGTCACAAACAAGCGGAATCATTCCGGGATTTCATTACTAATAACGAACTTTTGTAATGACGTTTTGGCTTCATAATGAATGAAGTTATGAGCGCTGAATGTGAAAAAAACGGCTGAATTGAGCACTCATTTCGCAGCATCTTTGCCGCGCGACTTATTTTGATGTTTCACCTAATTCTGTAATGCCTTGATTTACCATCTTTCCATTTTTGCGATCTTTCTGTACGCATGTTTTCTGATGTTCCTTTTCGTGTACAGTCTGGTGCAATTGAATCTTGCTATTCAATATGTGAAGATGAAATACGCACGGTCAAAAAAGCCAATGCTGACGGATGACCAATGGCCGGTTGTTACTGTGCAATTGCCTGTTTACAATGAATTGTATGTGATCGAACGATTGATCGATTCAGTATGCGCCATGGATTATCCGAAGGACAAATTGGAAATTCAAGTGCTCGATGATAGTACAGACGAAAGTTTCGATGTAGCTGCAAAAAAAATTGCCGAAAAGCAAAAACTTGGTATTGACATCAAACACATCAAACGGCCTGTGCGAAAGGGTTTCAAAGCTGGTGCCCTGGCCTATGGATTGGATATTTGCCGCGGCGAATTCACGGCCATCTTCGATGCTGATTTTGTTCCGAGAAAGGATTTTTTGCGTCAAACCATTCCATTCTTTTTTGCCAATGAAAAAATTGGAGTTGTTCAGACACGTTGGGAACACTTGAACGAAGAATACTCGCTTCTAACCCGTTTGCAAGCATTCGGACTGGATGCGCACTTCACCGTTGAACAGGTTGGAAGAAATACCTCGCAGCATTTCATCAACTTCAATGGAACGGCCGGTGTGTGGCGCAAAAAAACTATTTTCGACGCAGGTGGATGGGAAAGCGATACCATCACCGAAGATCTGGATCTCAGTTACCGCGCCCAATTGCGTGGATGGCAGTTCACCTACTTGCCAGAAATTGGCTCTCCTTCCGAGCTTCCTGCAGAAATGAATGCATTAAAAGCTCAACAATTCCGATGGACGAAAGGAGCGGCTGAGTGCACCGTGAAAAACCTTCCAAAAGTGCTTCAAGCTCAAGACCTCACTGTAGGTCAGAAAATTCACGGTGCCTTTCACCTAATGAATTCCGTTGTCTTTTTGTGTATTCTTGGAACATCGATACTCAGTGTTCCAATGCTGATCATCAAGAACACTTATGGAAATCTTGGCTGGACATTTTTCGCAGCTACCTTCTTTATGGTGAGCTTTTTCATTCTTGGATTTTTCTATTGGGTATCTCGCCCGGCCGAATCATTCTTCAAAAAATTCGGAAGGTTCATTCTGGAGTATCCTGCATTTCTTTCCGTGAGTATGGGACTTTCTCTTCACAATGCAGTGGCGGTAATGGAAGGATTTACCGGTAAAAAATCGGCTTTTGTGCGTACGCCAAAATTTGCGATCAATGCGGACAAAGGAACCTGGACGGATAAAAAGTACAGAGCGGTAAAACTTTCTCCGCTCACCATTCTCGAATTTTTGATGGCGTGCTATTTCATCTGGGGAATGTCATTGGCATTCAAATACAACGATTTCGGATTGTTCATTTTCCACACTATGCTGACGATCGGTTATCTGTTCGTAACCATCTTTTCATTGAAGCACGCCAGAGCTTAATGCGATAGGTGCTGATGAAATTTCATTGTAGCTACACCTTCTTATGTAACTACGCGATTCGATTTCGAAAAGCAACCAATCTGTTCTTTTGGTTGTTCAATCGAGTATGAAACAAATTGCTGCTTTCATTTTCTGTCTCATTGCCTTTTATGGAAAAAGCCAATTGGTAAATGGTGATTTTCAAACATCCTTCACTTATGGATGCAATGCAGGCCCTGGCTGGACAACCTCCGTCGGCAATGGAAGCGAGCCTGAGATTACAGATATCTTTCAAACTGGAAATGCTTGGATAGATTTAACACCGTGCGGTGCATGGGGAAATGGAACATGGGTCGAACAAACGATTACGACGATACCGAATCATTGTTATTCAGTAACATTTGATCTTGGATGTTATTGTGGATGGGACGGCAGTGATGCCGGTATTTATGTGATGATAGACGGGGTAATTCTGGGTGATCGGATTGTGAATGATATTTTTGAATGCACAGGATCATTCTTAAGATGGGATACTTACACTTCTGAAACCTTTGTAGCCACTTCTTCAAGCACCACCATACGATTTACCGGTGAAGGAAGGTGCACCGCGTTGAGTTCCCCTGATGGTGCTTATCCATGCTCACCAATTGGTGCTATAGGCAATCCTGGCGTGATCGCATTTGATAATGTGATTCTCAATACTCTCGGATTTTCGGCAACGACAACAGAATTGCCAGATGTACATATCTGTCCGAATCAATCAGCTACGATTGGTACAACCATAGAAGGTGTGCAATACGAATGGAGCACAGGACAGACAACTCCTACCATTGTAGTAAACACGCCCGGCACCTATACTTTCGACTACATCAGCAGTTGTAATATCGGAACCGGCACTGTCGAAGTTATTGGGATTGATGCACCGCCTTCCATTTCATTAGGCCCAGATACTCTGCTTTGTCCGCCATTTCAATTTTTATTATCTGCTGCGTCAAACAACACAATCTGGTCGACAGGTGATATTTCAAATACGATCGTTGTTTCAAGTCCCGGAGAATATTATGCAACTGCAACCAATATTTGCGGATCAAAATCTGATACGATAACGGTTTTCAGTCAGGTTGATTTTGACTTTGATGTGGTCGACCTCACAGAAATTTGTGAAGGCGACACATTATGGATTCATATTCCTGATCAATTCAATCAAATTCTATGGCAAGATGGAATTAACACACACGAATATTCCATTGCAAAATCAGGCGAATACTTCTTCTCCTATTTCGATGGCTGCGATTCAAATCAGGAAAATTTTCGTGTCGAAGCACAAGACTGCAATTGTAATTTTTTTATCCCGAACTCTTTCACAGCAAACAACGATGGCATCAATGATGTCTGGAGTCCATATCTGGACGAAAATTGTGAATTCGCATTGGAGGTGTACAATCGCTGGGGTGTCAAAATCTTTGAAATGAATTCATCAGATCATATCTGGACCGGAGGCGACAGCGAAGGAAAATACTACGTGCCGGATGGAGTATATACTTATCGGTTGACGTACAAGTCTAATCAGGTCGACTGGAAAGAAAAAGTGGGCACTGTTTGTTTGATCAGATGAACTTTGATTTATCCTTCTCAATTGCATCCAATTCTGATTGATTATCTTTTCAGTTGGAAGATCTTGTGAAGTTGAGATACAGGTTTCAAAGTTCGCATTAACGATTTCCAGAATGTCCGAAATCATTTATATAACAACGATTGTTTTCCGCTCTACACTTTCAAGCTGGAGATTCCTCCGTCAACATGCATAATTTGTCCGGTAATCCAACTAGCTTTTTCAGACAATAAAAACTCAACCATGTTTGCAATGTCATCTGCGATTCCTATTCTCTTTAAAGGATGTCTTTGAGCATTCGATTCTCTCTTCTGATCAGTATTAAGCAATGATGCTGCTAATGAAGTATCCGTCAATGAAGGAGCAACACAATTCACTCTGATTTTCGGGGCAAATTCAGCAGCCAGAGCTTTGGTCAACCCTTCGATCGCGCCTTTTGAAACAGAGACTTGAGTATGAAATGGAAATCCTGTTTGAACTGCAGTGGTGGAGAACAACACGATGGACGCGTTTTGCGAATTCTTCATTCTCGGTAAAACCGCTTGAATAATTTTTATCGCTCCTGTCACTTGCAAATTGAAATCATCCATAAATTCCTTGGGAGAAATTCTTCCAAATGGTTTGAGATTGATGGAACCCGGACAATAAACAATGGAATCCACAACTTCTGGTAAAAAATTAAGATCAATGTTGTCATCCAACACATTCAGTGAATGATACTGCACGGAATTATTATGTGATTGTGTTTGGTTTTGAAAAAAGGTAACATATAAAGTATGACCTGACTCAGCCAATATTTCTGTGAGTCTTTTTCCTATTCCTGATGAACCACCAATGATGAGATAGTTTGCCAATTATTACGTAGATTTTGTGCAACTCTTATAACAAGCACAACTTTCAATTGTTCAACTGATTTAAAAATATCGGAATAAAGGCTATGAGAGCATGAACTTGGAACGCCATCAAGTTAAAAGTAAACGGCGTGACTTATTGAAATTCAAATAAAAAGAACAGACTTAGTTAACGAATTCACTTGAAAAACATTCAACCCGAAATCAACTCATAAATTTTCGAATTGCTTCAATTACACGCTCAGGTTCTTCCTCTTGAGGAAAGTGACCACAATGTTGTAATGTGATTGTTTCTGAATTTTGAAATCCAGCTTTAAATTTTTCCAGTTGATATGGACGAACAACGGGATCACTTAAACCCCAAATAAATAGTGTTGGTTTTGTAGATATTTTGTGTTTATTCTCCCAAAGTTCTTCAAACCAGTCCTGATCATTGAGCAAAGATTTCGCAAAACCAAGAGTGCCATTCCTTTGAGTTCTGTCAGCGAAAGGTTTGGTATATTGCTTCAATAGGTTGCTCGATAATTTTTGGTCGCCAAAAGATTTTGGTAAAATAAACCTGGGAGAAAAATTAAAATTTCTGTAGAGAAAAGGAAGCATTCGACTCTTCAATATTTTGCGCATTCGCTGAAAATCAGGATCAGAGTTGTTACTCCAAAGCCAGGAATTTAGCACAACCAAATTGCTGACTGACCCGGGATTTTTGATGGCAAAATTCAATCCAATGGGACCACCAAAATCATGTGCCACAAGAGTGAACTTTGATAATTTCATGTAATTAATAAACGACTCAAGTGTCAGACAATGATTTTGGGTGGAGTAATCATAGTCTTCTGGTTTATCCGACAAACCAAATCCAATATGATCCATAGCTATGCATCGAAACGTTCGACTCAGATCTTTGATAACATTCCTGAAGTCAAAACTCCACGAGGGTGTGCCATGCACAAATAAAAGGACCTCACCATCCCCTTCATCGATGTAATGAAGTTTGTTGCCTTTTATCGAAAAATAATTAGATTCAAAAGGATACTCAGTTTTATCAAGCCAATTCTGTGTCATAAGCTTCTTTTTTGGCAAAGATGAAACCCATAAATATTGAAAATCTTGGTCTACACCAAGATTGTCATTTGCCTTCGACAGACAACAGACTTAAAAGATTCAAATCTACTCGACAACTAAAAAAGTAACTCTTTGTTTGCACGATCTTCCATGATTCCAAGATGAACAAATTGCCATTCCATCAAACAGAATATTCTCCTGAAGTATGACTTTTATCGTCCGAACTTTTCAGATGAAAAAATGTTTGATACATTCGTTATCAAGTTTATCACCTAAAAAAAATTAATCCTGATATGGAAAATAAAAATGATATGAAAAGTCACCCTGAAAACGGAGCGGGAAAATGCCCGTTTACAGGCGGGGCGCACAAACAGAGTGCCGGCTCTGGCACTAGCAATCGCGACTGGTGGCCGAACCAATTGAAGCTGAATATTCTTCGTCAACGTTCAGCGTTTTCTAATCCGATGGATGAGACGTTCAACTATGCTGCGGAGTTTAAGTCGCTAGATATGCAAGCTTTGAAAAAAGACATCAACGATTTGATGACCAATTCACAAGATTGGTGGCC
>JANOVT010000078.1:0-4854 GCA_031417525.1 Flavobacteriales bacterium
CATCCGTCTCCAAGATCACATTCAAAATCATAGAAGAGCACCAATTTGCCTTCATAAATCAACCCGTATCCCTGAGCTGCTTTGTTATCATGCTCGTGAATTTTTGGCAAGCCATTCTGAAAACTGTACGTTTGATGATAGATGGGATGACTGAAAGGCAATTCGATCAAATCAAGTTCAGGAAATATCTTCTTCAATTCCTTTCGAATAAATTTATCCATTCCAAAGTTGTCTGAAATATGGAGGAATCCACCACCGATCAAATAATTTCTGAGGTTTGATGCGTCATCAGAACTAAACACCACATTGCCATGTCCTGTCATATGCACAAAAGGATAATTGATAATTTCCGGGCTACCTGCATCAATGTATGGAACTTCGGGATCGATGTTCATGCCTAGGTTTTTGTTTACAAACTCTACAAGATTCGGAACACTTGTCGGATTCGCATAATAGTCTCCACCGCCTTTGTATTTCAAAACGGCAATTTTGTATCCCGGTGGTGAACTATTGAATGAGACCAAAATGGGCATCACACAAATCAATAATAAATATCTAAGCATTGATACAAATTTACGATTCAAAGGTAAGGCTGTGCTGCATTCATTTTTTTTGTAATTGATCACGAATTAGTCTCTTGTCGTCTTCGCTTGGTGCCCTTGAAGTATTTTAGTCCAAAATTCAACATGAAAAAAATCATTCATTCAGTTAGTGCCCCAGCTCCAATCGGCCCGTATAGCCAGGCAGTTCTGGCCAACAATATGCTTTTCATAAGCGGTCAAATCGCCATCGATCCGAAAACGCAGGAATATGCCCCTGCGGAAATTGAACTCGAAGCGCAGCGCGTGATGCAGAATCTTGAATCAATTCTCAAAGAAGCTGGATTTGCATTTGAAAACGTAGTGAAGACTTCCATATTTCTTGCCGACATGAACGACTTTTCGAAGGTCAATGCTATCTACGGACAATATTTCAGTTCTAATTATCCAGCCAGAGAAACGGTGCAGGTTTCCGTTTTACCAAAAAATTGCAAAGTGGAAATTTCGATGATAGCCGTTAAATGATCTTCAATTCATAAGAATTGTTTAGCATAAGATACATTTACATTTGAAGTCAATATCAACACCATGATACTTCGAAAATTTCTCTACTATCTAAACCCGTTAAATCTTTTCAAAAAAGAAAAGGTGGATATGAATCTGCGGTTCATGCATGGGATCAATAAAATTTCCATTCTAATGTTTCTCGTTTGCCTGATTGTGCTTCTGACAAGATGGATCAGCCGAGGCTAAAATTTCATTTCCAAATTGCAGACTGAGTGAGATGTACAACGTCTTCACGAATAAATGAAAGTACCGGTGAAACAGAATCCGGATTTGGCGAATTGAAAAAATACAATGACCCTCTCAGGAAATGCTCCGTGCTGTCGGTGATGAAGAATTGCAATTGCGATGCGGCATCCCCTTCAATGTCATAAATAATTCCAAATACATTATTGACTGAATCTTCAATCATGGTTCGTTTCAAAGCAGAAGCTTTCATCTCATGCTTCGCTGCGAAACCATATGAATCACGCAACAGTTCTGACATGTTATCACCGACCGGAATGTATGTGCAATGAAGTCGAGCATTCAGTTTAGGAAAATAAATATTGAACCAACATGAGTCATGCGATTCATGATCTCGAAAGATTTCGATGTGTGAATAATTTGGAACTTCAATACTCAAAGGACAAGTTGAGTCATAAACACGATAACTCTTTTGTGGCAAGTCAATTCTGAAATACCCTCTTGGTTTTGGAATGGCTACTTCAGTTGATTTCCAGAAAAAAAACACTGCAAGTAAAACAGTCGATACAAGAATGATCAGGACTACATTTCGTTTTGTCATATCAAAGCTCTCGGTACTTCATTTATTTCATGCTTGTAAAATTCAATTGTCATCTTCCTGTTTTTCAATGATCGAAGGAAGTGTAATTTTTACACGTTTGATTTTTCTTTTGTCTGCTGCCTCGACAGTGAATGTGAATCCTTCGAAGTAAATAACATCGCCCTTTTCGGGAATACGTCCAGCCTGTTCAATCAAAAAACCAGCTAGTGAACTGTTATCACCTCGCGCCTCCTCGAACTGAGTCGAATCCATCTCAATTATTTTGTACATGTCCACAAGAGACAACTTTCCTTCTACCACATAATTGTGATCGTCAAGTTTTGAATATTGTAATTCCTCCTCGTCGAATTCATCAGAAATTTCTCCGACGATTTCTTCGAGTATGTCTTCCAGAGTTACGAGACCGGAAGTACCACCATACTCATCCACAACAATCGCAAGATGAATCTTGGCCTGTTGAAACTCTTGTAACAAGTCATCAATTTTTTTATTTTCAGGAACAAAAAACGGCTGCTTGATCAACTGCTGCCATCTGAATTCTGTTTCATCAATATATGGCAACAAATCTTTGATGAATAAAAATCCGGCGATATCATCAGGCGACTCTTTCATAACCGGCAATCTCGAATATCCTTTATCCAGCACGATCTCCATCACTTCAGTGAAGGTGTTATCATGGCGCAGAAACGCAATGTCCATTCGCGAAGTCATGATTTGTCCTGATTCCTTTCCACCAAAAGTGACAATGCCTTCGAGAATTTTGTGCTCTTCATCGGTTCGCTCATCATCTGCAGTTAGTTCGAGCGCATGTCCTAATTCATCTACTGAGATATTGCTTTTTACCTGGTTGCGAAGTGCGTGCTCCAGGATAGAAGAAGTTCCCATTAAAAACCAAGTAAGAGGACTTAATAATTTTTGAATTCCTTTTAATGGAAGGCTCATTGCGCGTGCAACCTGAAGGTTGTTGCCGGTAGCATAAACTTTTGGCATGAGTTCTCCGAAGAGGACAATAAAAAACGTGATAACAACCACATCAACTAACGTCTTAACCCATGACGCGTATTGACCATCCGGAATCCACTGTGAAGCAAGTTGAGTCGAGAGCAGAACGATGGCGATATTAATAGCATTGTTTGCTATCAGAATTGTGGCAAGCAATTTTTTGGGGCCCTGTTCTCGATCGGGTTGTTCCAGCAGTTCGATGATTCTTTTATCGGCTGCAACTTTGGATTCGCTGAGTTCAGCTCTTTGCGTCGGTGACAACGAAAACATGGCAACCTCGCTACTTGAAATCAGAGCGCTACACAAAAGCAGAAGTAGCACAAGCAATATAGGGCCTGCGCTACTCCAGATAGATAGAATAATGATATTGCAGTTAAGCAATAGGATAATGTTCTCCAATTATTTCAATTTACATTCAACTCAAAATGGAAGACCGTCATCATCTGCCCCTGTGTGCACCACTGGTGGTGTATCAACATGCGCCTCCTGCCCTGTTGAATTTTCAGAATTGGATTTGTTACCTCCAGTCAGTACCAGATTACTCACATCAATCTCATAAAATCTTCTGGTGATACCTTCCTTGTCCACGTACTCTCTTGAGCGTATGCTTCCTTCAAGGTAAACCTGGGAGCCTTTATGCAGATATTGCTGTGCAATTTTAGCAAGACCCGATTTTCCAACCCGGATATGGTGCCACTCGGTGGGTAAATCTATACGTTGATTCTTTTCCCTGTCAAAATAACTGTCTGTTGTTGCCAAAGAAAAAGTACATACTGATCCACCTTTTTCAAAATTCTTGGTCTCAGGATCTTTTCCGAGATGACCAATTAAGGTCACTTTGTTAATGCTTGCCATGATGTTAATTGATTTTAGATTATATGTTTTTGAACGAGACAAACCTACATCGCTTTTTCTGGATTCTTATTCGAATATGGAATGTCTTATAAGGAAGTTATGCCATGTTGGACTTAGATTCGAGATATCGTTCGATTAATCGCGGTACGCCATAATTGCTGAGTTCCTTCAATGATACCTTTATGTAATTGTCCGGAAAATTCTTCCAGCTCTTGCCCAATCGAACTTCAATAAATTTCGCGTGTATTCTGCGATGTGACAGGATGTGGATATACTCATCACTCACCGAATGGATTTCAAATTCACTCGTCACACCCACTTCCGAAATAAATGATTCAATCACCTCATCAATCGTCAATTCTGCGTCATTCACTTTTATGGGAAAATCATAGAGTCCCCGCCAAATGCCTGCCTCATTTCTTCTTTTAATAAATACAAACCGGCTTTGAAGAATTACGAAATAATAAAACCAGATATCCTTGACGATTGTTTTTTTCTTTTTAAGCGGGTATTCACTTACGTTGTTATTTGAAAAAGCAAGACAGTTAGAAATAAGTGGGCAATGAATACAGTCAGGTTTGCTCGGGGTGCAGTGCATGGCTCCAAATTCCATCATGGCCTGATTGAAAGTCCCAGGATCATGACCCTCGATCAATGCCAGAGCAAGCCTGTCGAGTTCCCGTTTACCTTCGGGTGTATCAGACGGCAGATCCAATGCGAATAGACGACTGATTACGCGGATCACGTTTCCATCAACGGCTGGAATTTTTTCTCTAAAAGAAAATGACGCAATAGCCGCAGCTGTATATGGACCGATACCTTTGAGCGCTAATAATCCCGCAGAAGATTGCGGAAACACGCCTCCAAGCTCAGTGACAATTGTTTTTGCTGTAAAATGAAGATTTCTGGCGCGGCTGTAATATCCCAAACCTTGCCATGCTTTCAGAATCTCATCTTCTGTTGCTGAAGCCAGGCTTTGCACATCCGGAAATAAGCGGAGAAATTTGAGGTAATAAGACATGCCCTGATCAACGCGCGTTTGTTGCAGAATGATTTCTGAAAGCCATATTTTGTATGGCTCCTTTGTTTCTCTCCAGGGCAGGTCTC
>JANOVT010000079.1:0-21010 GCA_031417525.1 Flavobacteriales bacterium
GCTGATGATTCAAAGGCATATGTTCCTTTAAAGTGGTATTGCCGTACTGACGATAGGATCTTTTGTGCACGGCCACGCGCGAGGATCCATCATATATTTCTACATAGTCTACAGAGTAAATCAGCTTTAACTTTTTCCCAATGAGCTTAAAGGGAACGCTGTACCGGTGTTGATCCTCGCCAAGTATTACATGGTATCCTTTCCCAACCTTACTCCATGTACTTTTCTTTATTTGATATTCTACAGGCGGCAAGGTTTTCATTTGACAGATCTCATCACTCAAGTAGAGCTCACGTCGAGAGTAAGTTTTCCCTTGTAGTAATTGATTGTTATGTATGTCAAGCTGCTTTAGAATGGCGTGATTTAGTTCACTTAGACTATAAAAAGTTTGATGGCGTAATGGAGCGTATATCCGAATGTAACTTATGTTTACCGCCCGCTCCACACTTGCTTTATCCTTTGGCTTTCTAACCCGAGCAGTAATTGCTGTGGTGCCATAATACTCAGCAAAGTATTCCATGGCTGTGGTAAACTCCGGTGTATAGCGATCAGCTCGAACCACTGCACTTTTGAGATTATCACATTTAAGTAAGTGTGGCACCGCTCCCAAGTAATTGAAGGCCTTAACAAGTCCATCAATAAACTCTGGTTGCTTCTGACTACGAAGTGCAACTGCATGCATAAAATGACTGTAGGGCATGGCGCTTACCAGTATCTCGCAAGCAACAATTTCTCCTGTGTCCTGATTGGTGTAATGCATGTGAGAGCCTGCAAAATCCACCTGAAGTTCTTCGCCCGGAAGAAAAACCATTCGCATTGAAGCATCACCCTGACGTTTATGTGTGGAAAGAAAATGACAGAATCGAGTGTAGCGATATCCATCGGGAAAATCTTTCTGATACTCCTCCCACAACAGATGTTTTGTCACTCCAGTCTTTTCTAATTCATTCAAAAAATAAGGTAGAAGAGCATTGAACTCCCGGATTCGTTTTTCCTCGAGTTCATTAAGGGCGTTGGATGGCTTACTCTTGATCAGTAAGGATAGCTCGACATCTGTATGCTCCAGAAGTTGACCAAAACCGACGCCCGTTAATATAAATTTATCTCGATAATCCTTGACCGTATTGCGGGACATGCCCATAATAAGAGCGATCTTTGAGATACTGGTAGAACGAGATAGGTGCTCTAATACCTGTCTGATTTGGTGCATACTTTTCGGTTGATTAGACATTGGATGTTTTGTTTGTTAGTACAAAACACCTGATTTTATCTTTAGAAAATACACCTAGAATAATCAACCAGAGGTGGTCAGTTCACACTGAAACAGGGGTGGTCAGTTGACAGTGAAATAACCATAATTTATTACCTTTTTAAGGGGTGGTCAGTTCGCTGTGAAATGCCTGGTCAGTTGGCAGTGAAACAGGGTGGTCAGTTGGTAGTGAAATGGGGTGGTCAGTTGATAGTGAAATATACAACAGACCACATTTGCTTTCATTTTTTTGCATGAAGTATCATTTGAACAACTCTGACTCTTGCGCTCCTAATTGAGCATGATATGATGGGGGTAATAGAAATCCCAAAAAGCACAGAGAAATGGAAGAGAAAAAAACGAATGTGAAGTTTCGCATTCCCTATCGGCAGAATGCGCAATTGCCACCGGTCATTCACCACAGTCAAGATGCATTCAATGTGATATTAGATTATCGAAAGAATGGTAATCCAGGTGAAGCAGAGAATCTTTTTGTTCTTTACCTCAATCATGAGGATCAATCGTTGGGGGTATGTGGATATGCTTTCGATGCAACTTCAACGGCATATGCGCTCGCAACGGTAGTTGCTGACTCTGCCGACAAGGCTGCAGCAACTGGAATCATAATCGCACGATATTATTCTGTAAAACCACCGTCACCGTTGCACTTTGAAGATGCATGGATTATGAAGCGTTTCAAAGAAGTGTCGAAGAAAAACAACCTCACGTTTTTTGACTTTCTGATTATGACGAATGAGACATATTACTCATATCGTGATGCAGGAATATTCTAAAACAAAGGCTGCCTCATTGGGGCGGCCTTTTTATTGCGCATGGATTGGAATATTGACTGCAACGGGAATAAGCGCAGCGCCTTCTCTGAAGACCACCGTTCCCTGCTGCAGACTTCCGCCGGCTTTCAATCTTGTATTGGTATGCATGAGCGCATCATCAATCAATACAAAATTTGCTTCATCCGTAGCATAGAGGTCATAGAGCGTTTCCAGAAATGTATACGTGAAGTGACCACCTAACTGGCTATCGAATGCAACATTGCCAAATTGAGTTCCGTGTATGATAACTGTACCGGGTTGAGATTCTTCAATGATGCTATCGAATTGTTCCCGGGCGACCTCATGTGCAGAGTACAATTCAATATCTCTGATTCCGTTAATTGTGGTGTAGCGGTGAAGCGGCTCGAAAAAGGTTCGACAGGTATCAACCACGACTACATTCACTTTCGCATTGGGGATGAGAAACAGGTCTGAAACTGACTTATCAGCGAAGTGAACCATTCGCGCATTTCTTGAATCACTGGTATAGCCATGTCCACTGAAGTACACCATTACGTAATCGAAATTTGAATAATTATCAATTACCGTTCGCACCATTTCGAACGTTTCATCTTCAAGAATGAGGATTTCGTTCGGATCGAATGAGCCGCCGATTGGACTCATTAAATAGTTCTGCATGTTAAAAACGTCTGGGACGACACCTTGCAGACGATTTTGAGCTGTATTGGCGGAGCCGACTAGAATTGCGATTCTTTCCATTGCGGGATTGTGGATTTATTCGAACGTCTAAATTTAATGTTGTCATAAACAATAGGTGCCAGAATATTTCATTTGGCACCTATTGCTATGGTCTCATTCTTTACCTCGTTTCATTCAGCGATGTAAAATACGATCTCATTACGTTTCACGATTCAATCTTCTAAATCGTATGCAGCCTTTACTTCTTCATATTGATTAAGATCGACATCTTGAATCACCATACCTTGAGGGATAACCACAATTTTTAGGCCGAACGGAGGATTGATCTGCGGCTCAGTATTAGAGCTATTGGAATTCTGTATCCTCATTTCAAAATGGTTTACATCAAAATACGGCCTATAAATCTGTGTGGCGTTCGAACCCAGCAGTGAAGTATATGGGAGAGGAGCCCATCCCGCCGAAGTCTCAATATACGCCAACAGAGCCCCGTGTAAAAGATCATCAGATGAAATAACTAGACCTTGAGACGAAGTGATATCAGTTTTGTAATATCCGCCGCTGTTGTCGTACTCATACCCATTTATTGTGTAGTTGAAGGAGTTAACGTTTGCATTTCCATCTACGCCATTCGCTCCAACTGCTCCGTCCTCGCCATCCTCGCCATCGGTACCGTTGCAGCCAAATATGGCAATTGCTAAAATTAAGAAGAGATAAGTGATTTTGTAAGTTTTCATTTTGATAATTTATTGGTTAATTTGGTTTGTGAATTGCATTTGTAACACAAATTTACAAGACGAGTACACAATATTAACTTCAATTTCAAAATCTTTTGAAAAGCTAAATTGGCTTTAATTCTCGAAAACTGAAAATGGCGTGGCTCTTACACTCGAACGTTTCTTTCTTTTTTATCTGCCGACTGTGATTACTTACTTATGACCCTGTAATATATCCTATAGGCATTTGGGGATCCAAGGGCCCTCCCTGGCAAGATAGCAATTCCTTGAACGAAGAATGAGACAGGGCAAATGCAATCTTGCAATGCTGATGTCAATCTATGTTTCTATATTTACTTTGGCCAGATATAATTGTAACCATCACGAAGAGAAATAATTGCTGAATTCAACTCATTGATAATATTAGGCTTCGACATACGATAATGACTCGTCTCCTTCAGACGGTTAAATTCTGAAAGAAAGCATTTATATGCTTCGGTATCTTTTAAATAAATCCCTTGGATCAGTTGAACGTTAATATTGTCTTTTACGTCCATAAGAACACTATCTGGTGAGGTAAGCCTAAAAATGTAAGGTAAGGGTTCATCTACAAGATACACGTAATTTATTACTTTAAGTAATTGCTCAAGCACATGCACTCGAACTGCAAAACTGATTTCATATCGAGGTGTTGCGCCGTGCACTATGCCGGCACTACACAATCTTCGCAACGCAGTCATTTCGAGACACAATTCAAGGTGTCCCTTCTTAAAGGCATGCATTATACTCCGGCCGTATTGCCAAAGACTTTCTACGGATTTCTCTACGTCCTCAACTGGATCCTTACTTTCAAAATAATAAGCGATTTGATCTTTGGGGAAGAAGGCACTCGGAAAGAAACTCAAACACATCTTTTCCTCTGTCGAAAGAGGAAGAGTAGTTAAAAAGGAAATATAAACTGGATTACTGTTGAATACCTTGGTCATTTATCTAGGTTTAGAAATGTCTGCTTTGGTGAATGCGCTTAAAAGTTTATAGTCATCTAAAGATAATCGAATTGATTCAGTTTCTTTACCAGTTCCGCTCCAAAAAAATTTCTTTGAAAGTATCTTCTCGTCGATAATAATTGGGATTCGTTTGGGCATTGCAAACATTGGTATACTGCCAGGCTCAAACCCAGTCAATTCTTTGACAATACTAGGTTCTGTTGATGCAAGGCTGGACCTTTTGACTCCTAAGAAAGTTGCTAGTTTGCCAAAATCAATTTTTCGATCACCAGGTACTCCGATAAGAATGTGTCTCCCACCTAGCCTTGATAGCTTAACCTTCGCTTGATGCGGTTCAATGATGGTGACCAATTGAGAGAATAGCATTTCATCTAAGACTGCCTCAGGTAGTACTCGTTGTATATCATTCCTGTCTCTCGCCGGCTCATGTTCCCGGATGGTTGGATCAATTCGATGATTTCTTAATAGATAAAGAACCTTTTCGTATCCCTTAAGCTGACTCTCCTTTAAAAGATTACCTTGTTTTCTGCAAATTACAACGATGTAAGGACCTGCTGCGATATCCAAATTATTGGATAGCAAATGATCAACATTAGAACACAGCTCTCGCGCAGTCACATTCTTAAATAGATCAACGGGAAATAAGGATGACAGAGACGGAAAGGTGCTAATTTCTATTATTTCAAAAACGCGTTCCAACTTCTGTTTTATTTCTTTGACGTCATAAGATCGCACCCCTATAGAATGGGTTTTACCATCAGGTAATTCAACATTCAAAATATTCTTATCATTTGCATCTAGACGTGCTGAAATTGCTGGCTTCCACTCTAAGTTTAATGTATTCAACAAAGCATTTCGATTATAAAAGCAGAATAACACAATGCCATGAGGCATAAGAATTCGATGGATTTCATCTGCCAACTTATCTATGTCACGGACAAAACTACCCATGCCAAAGGCAGAATTGACCAGTGGAACAGAATTCTCATCGAATTCCTTTAGCCCGTCTTCAACATCCTTTACCTCAAATAGCACATTACCAATAGATTTTTTGAATTTGTTTTTGACGGCATTTTTGATCATGTTGGAAGCAAAGTCATAACCAAAAACCTGCTCAAAATGCTTTGCTAAGAAGAAAGTATCCCTTCCTTCACCACAACCCAAATCAACAGCGAGATACCGCGAGGGGCATTCCTTAATAAACTTCTCAATGGTCAATAGCTCGAAAGCCATGTAACTGCCTGTGGCAAAATTTGACTCGCTATATTCCTCTTCGTACTTATCCGCAAACGATTGTGATAGTACAAGGTGCTTTTTCTTTTGTTCGGCCCAATTGTCATTCATAGTGGTTAAATAGTTAGAAGTATTTAGTATAGCATGGTCTAGAACAAGATCAAATATAAACACATCATCTTAATATAAGGGTAGTGTAGGAGCCTTAACAGGAATTTAGAGCACCACAGGGGCCTGAGAATTGAGGAAGCTTTCAATTGATCAAGGACTTAAATGCGGATTAGATAGTGTGATATGCCAGTTGACTTTATTCGAAAGGCATCGAATGCGTTGGCTCGGGTTTAGCAACTTCTCAACCATGAATCAAGACACATAAAGCCGAAGGGGGCGGGGCATGATAGAACAAATGATATTACAGAGCGATTAATGCTGAAAACACTATGGAAATAGAGCTATGCGAAAGACCAACGCTTTAGTGGCTTACGTGCAATTTCATGTTCCTCTGGCAGGCTAAATTCGGCTTCAAACGTTACTTCGGCTATGCTGTTAGGTGGACGGTTGTAAGTCTTTAACGGCATAAACGTGTTCGGACCTCGTTCAGGCGCCTTGCCACCAAGGTGATGACTCGGTCTGGTGGCACCGGAATTCAATCGACATAACTTTACGTGGGCATTCCTTTCCAAAGCAAGTTCTGTTTCCATTCTGAGTATGACTGGTTTTTCCCGCTTGTATCTACCATAATGGATAGTTAAACGTTTAATGTTTGGCCAAAAGAAAACCCTTGAATTTAAGGAATGTATGAATCGTTCGCGAGTCCAACCATGAGTTAGACATTTATCCAGAGCTACATTTAAAGGTCGCTGATCTCGAATCCAAATATCAAAGCCATCCACCTCTAGATTGAAATGACTAGTGCGTCTTTCCTTGAGAATTGCCTCACGATTAGGCACATCCCCCATTTCGAGGAGTGAAATCGCACTATACAATTTGCCTGTTTCGTAAATGTATTCGAGGTTCCTTTCATCGGTCAAATGATAAATGAATGGAACAGCTTCAATAAGTTCTTCTTTTGTCATATGCACTATCTCCAATTACGCCTATCTATTATGGCCCTATAGTCGAATCCGATGCCAATTAGAGAGACTTTAACACCTGAACATCGCTCTATTTCCTCGATAAGTTGTTGGGTATCGTCAGTTAATTGGTCATATCTCCGTGCACTTTCGTTTGTAATTGAAATATAATCAGTAAACGTCAAGGCAATATCGGTTGGAGAATTCAATTCACATGCTCGGCGAAACATGGACCAACTGAATTCAGCAATTCTTCTGTCGATTTTGGTGGTGGTGGTTTTTTCTTTCTTAATGAGTTCCTGTTCGTTTTTACCGGAGCGCTTGGCTACCGTTTTCATGTCGATCTCGCAACTAATAAAAGCCCCGGATGTTCCTCCAACTCGAATAGGATACGTTCTTGTAACCATCAAGATTTTCCTCACCCTCTTAGGTGAAATTCCTGCCTCAGAAAGGCATCCTGAAACTGTAGTGTCTCGAGATGTTACGAAAGGATATATTCCATGATGAAGACTCAAGCCACTACCCTGAGTACCTTCTAAGAGAATTTTCTTATTGTCTCTGTAATTCTTTTCCAGTAATTCAGCTGTTGATCCGAGATATGGTTTAAGGACATTGAAATTTTTTGCCTTGTGCTTGTCATCGCCATTTAATCTTGCCAAAATATTATTCGCGGTGGCATATCCAACTCCTTGACCTGTCGATCCAATTGTCTTTTTTAATTGCTGTTCCTTGTCGATATCATTTTGACTTATTACAATTGCATTTTCATCAATGTACAACCGTCGTTGAAACTCGTCCTGAACTCGGTATTCATTAATTTCCTGAATAAGTTTATCGACATTCAAAACCATTCCTGGGCCAAGAATAATTTGGGCATTTTGATTTCGCCACGTTCCTGATGGCAACAAATGAAAAATATGCTTCTGAGGTTCTTCATAGACCGTGTGTCCTGCATTGGGTCCACCAACTCTCACTAAACAATCATATTCGGGTGCTATATGAGCGGCAATTTGTCCCTTTCCTTCAGATCCAAATTGTGCACCGATCACGACATCGACTAATTCATTTTTGGTCGGGGGGAGTAATCGGAAGAAGCTTGCAACTCGAACAAATACATCATCCTTCGTGCATCTTTCTGTGTTAATTACTAAATCTGCTTCATCCGTTAACGAAGACACTTGCATCTCAGTAGGATCGCTCTTCGCTTTAGCATATTTCGATAAAGCTTCAGTTTTAGTTACCTCTTTAAATTCTCCCCGATCAAGGAATCTCTCTTTCAAGGCGTTTGTAGACGCGACTAAGTGAATATGAAAAACGGAAAAGCTGTAGGCCTTTCTGAAATGTTCGATTTGCTTATTGATACGCACAGCATCCACAACGTAAAAATTGTGATTCGCAAACTCGGCACCTGTTTGTTTTTTGAACTGATCCAAGACCCATTTACCGCCACCTTCATTGTCTAATGACTCACCGAGTTTCTGATAAAAATCTCTTTCAGGCTCCCGGCCCTTCAGTTTGCTTGCACCAATTTCTTTAAGAATATCGCGCGTTTTTAATATTTTGAATCCGCATTTTTCTTCTAGGTTTTTGGAAAGGGTTGATTTTCCGGAGGCTATTTCGCCACTCAGCATTAAAATTATTTTTCTTTGCGCCATGTAGATTCCTCGTTGAAAAGCGTTAAACTAGATTTGACTTTTATGTTGGGGATTTTCCCCGGTAACATGTAAATGAAGACACCTATTCCCTTTGCAACAATTTCATCATGAATCATTCCTTGAATTACATTCCAGTCGCCCTGGGCTTGGCCAGCACCAATCATTGGCATATGAATGCTTGCGTCTAAATCTTGCGCTTGCGTGGCTAATTCGGATAGACACTTTTTCAAACTTGAATATTTTAATGGAATTTCACCGGCCTTAGCAAACAACCCTTTCTGGGCAAGCATTTGGAAAATATACATTTCCTCTGAAACTTTTATAAGTCGAGAATTACCTAATATAAACTCTGATTTTTCCTTGTGCCACTTTTGCAATTCTTCTTTTACAATTGGAAAGTTTTTCGATAAAGATTTACCAAATCCTAACCCTAACGCACCTGAAGAATTCACTACCTGAGCAATAATCTTTGTTCCGACCCCGCGAGGCTTGGTGGCATCACCAAATTCCATCCTGATTTTTTGAGTTGAAAGATTTTCAGTGGAGTCAAATGGAGTTACTACAATACCAACACGTCCTCGATTGTCTTTTCTCATCGGTGAAAGCCCAATGCAATAGATGTTATATTCTTCTTCCTCCAAAAAACTCCATGAAATTGTTTCTCGTGCAGACCATCCAGGTGCTTGGCACTCATAGGCATTCGAATCATTCGGAATATGAAAGTTGGAAGGAATTTTTTTCTCAAAATATTTTGAGGCCTTGTAATACTCAACAACAAGATGACTTGGGTCGTTAAAAGCACAAATCATAATAGCACAAGGTCTATCGATGACCTCAACAAAACGGATGAATAATGATTCTAGAGACGCTTTAAACTTAGATGCTAAGGCTATCAAATTTTCGAGCGTGATATTCTCAATTGCGTTGGCATCGTTTGAGAAAATCGCATATGGCAATTGAATTTCAGATGCACCAATGTTACAGAGTTGTTCCAATTCTCGGTTTTCTGATGGTTCGTCTTCTCGGTTTCTTATTTTATCAATACAGTCAGTGAAAAGAGTGTGGGCTATTTCATGAGCAACCGAAAAATTAATTCTTGTCGGCTTTTGAAATGGATTATATTCAATCGAAAATCCCTTTTTGCCTTTTGGTGATATTCTCGCATCAACTACCGCATCATTTGGTGTAATTTCCAAATTCAAATAATTCGCCAATTCTATTGAATTGAATGGAGGTCCACTCCAACCGTTTTCCAATGCCTCTAAAACTAATTCTCGTGCCCGAAATCTGATTTCTTCAATCGGATCATTATTAGACTCTTCAATCATTTTAAGCACTGATTCATGCTTCCATTTCTTCATAAGTAATTTTGTGTGTTGTCTAATCTACTCTTTTAAGGCGACAAAAGAAAATAAATTTCAATTAAGATGAGAGGAAATTATGAACATAATCGTCTAGGTATGGTTCAGCATATTGTTACTTCAACAAGAGAGTGTTTGGACAACACTAAACTCAGCTAACTTCAATCTGCGGTTTTCTTACTACTTTCTTCCACGGACCCCAAGGAGCGTCTCCCATCCAATATGCAACTGGAAGATTGCAGAATGTTGGTATTGTAACTTCTGCCACGGTTCGTGGGGGGTGTTCATACTCTAAAGCTTCTTGAAATGTATTTGGTCCCCGTAAGGCAGCTTTGCCACCGAGTGCTCCCGTAGGTCTGGTTGCGCCTGAATTGATCCTGCTAAATTGTGCCTCAGGATGCATTTGTAAAATGTCCTCAGAGAGAAATCTGAAAATGATCGGGTTTTCATGAGAATATCTATCAAAATGAATTGTAAGCCGCTTTAGGTTAGGCCAAAGAAAGACCCGTTGGTTCAGAAGTCTGATAAAATCAGCGGCCGACCAACCGTCTGTTAAACAATTATCCAACGCTTTATTCAATGGACGCTGATCTCTTATGTGAATCTTAGTGCCATTTATTGAAATCATTTCATGTTGCGCCCTCCGCTTTGATAGAAGTTCGTCTGGATTGTTCGTTCCAGCCAAATTCGAAATAGTATTCGTGCTGAAAATTCTTCCAACTTTATTTATGTTGACGACATTTCTGGCATCGGTGAGATGGTACAAGTATGGATGCTTTTTAATAAAGTCATTAATATTCATAACCTAAAAATTAAATCCAAATGGACATGGAATTAATAGGGGTGAAATTAAGCATTTGAGGGTTGAAATAATAAAACGCCTTGAACAAAGCGCGTGATTAATTAGGTTTGCTCGAATTATTTCAGCATGAGCAACCTGACATTTCGCTTTCGAGGAGAAATTCGCACAAATGTTGACGGACATCGTCAGCTAAATGATTTCTACGCGTGGGCCAATGGTTATACTAATTGTAGGATTGAATTGGATTGGAGCAATCTCTTTTTTATGGAAGCTAACCTGTCGGCCCTCTTAATGGCAATGATTTCGAAATTGAAGATGGAGAGAAAATTGAGTTTTTATCTTGATCCAACTTATTTGAAAGGTGATATGAATATTTTCTGGCGGAACGGATTAGCACAGTACATTTATAGGTCTGCGAATAAACCGGATGATGACCGCAAAAGCACGATACAAGCGCGTGCCTTTAAGATAGAGCACATTGATAAGTTCGTGGATCACATTGAAAATGACTTATTGCAACATCGAGGACTTGAGAACATGCAGTTCCTCGATAAGAGGAGGGTAAAGGATAGCTATTTTGAAATTTTTACGAATTATGAAATTCATGCTGAGACCACCACACCGCTCTTGACATGTGGACAGTTTTTTCCAGAATCAAGAGAACTCAAATTTACTTTGGTTGATTGTGGCGTTGGTTTTTTGAAAAAGATTGCGGAGCAAACATTTAATGATGAGAAGCCAATTAGAAGTGCTGTGGACGCCATTCAATGGGCTGTTAGAGGAGGAACCACTAAGCTGGACGCAGTTGGGGGTACTGGATTGAAGAATATTCTTTTGTATTGCAAGAAGAGCGGCGGCAGTTTTCATATTGTCAGTGATGGATGCTATTGGTGTTTGGATGGAGGACTGACAAATTTTACTCTCAGTCAACCTTTTCTTGGAACCACAATTCACCTCATTTTCCGTTAAATGGAACAATAATTTGTTGTCCGCGTAAAAAAATTTGTACATTTATACCACATTAATTAATAATGTCTGTTCTTCACATAGTAGAATTTATTGGAACACCCAATGCGATTGTTCACAGTTTTGGTATGGAAACTTATCGAGAAGCGAAGAAGCTTTTGGAATCTGATGAGTTAGTTGTATTGGACTTTTCAGGTCTTAAGAACGTTACCTCTAGTTTTTTCAATGCCCTCGTTGGCAATCTGAAAATTGATCTTGGTGATGGATTTCCTTTGCGAATTCAGATTGAAGGTGTGGAAAGTGATCCTTATTGGAAGGAAAAATTCGATAATGCAATTCAATTAGCTACTAATTCTAAGCGCTCAAATCAAATTGATGATGCGATTGCATCGTTGTTCGAATGACTCATGCCATTTAGGATTCACGATATTCAACATACGGCTCCGGGCTCTTTCCCCCAGTATTTTTTAGATGCCAATGTGTGGATTGCAGCCTTAAAGTCGATGCGTAATGCATCCACCCCTTCACAAGACACTACTTACGTTAACTTTTTTGATTCCATAGTGCAGATTAATGCATGGATAGGAACGAAGCACGAAAAAAAATTCAACGTATTTCCGAAATTTGTAATGAACTCAATGTTGGTGTCTGAGATTTTTAATGCTTATATGCGCAATGTTTCCATGAAGGCATTTTATGGTCCTAACTATGCCTCTAAAGAATTTAAAAGGGACTACAGAAAGTCATCCGATTATGAAGTCCAACTCTCATTGCTTGTCGCAGATCTTAAATCATATCAGGACTGTATCAATATTGTGAATGACATGTGTCGAGAGGTCGATCCCTTTTCTGTCTTAGGCTCCATGAACAATACTGTTGATTTCAATGATGCGTATTACTGTCATTATCTATACGATCAAAAAATACCTATCGTGACCAATGACGGTGATTTTGCATTTCAGGATATTGATATCATTACCTCCAACCCCAAGCTTCTTAGCCTTATGAAGGCTCAAGTAAGGAGTTGACACCTTCGTGAGTTTCAATGTCGCAAAAAAGGAGATTCTGCCCCAGCTCAAGCTACTAACTTTGTTCGATAATTAACAAAGTAGCCGTATGCAAAGAATAGACTCTACGTTTTATCGTATTCACGTTTCTGGATCTGAGGGTCGGGCAACGCTCATTGCAGGAACCTATCGGATAAGCATGGATCATCGAACTCGTAGTTGTACTTTTTATCAATTAATAACTGTATATGATGATAAGGCGTTGGCTGACTCAATTGGTACAAATTCTTTTACCCTTCAACAAGAATTGCGCATACTCTGGACCGCCACACGTTTGATACCGGACCATGCCTTGGAAGAAAGTTGGATCGAAGATCAAATGAAAAGTGTTTACTTAGCATCAACAGTTATCCTTGAAAAAATGGACATCGCGGAATAATCCCCAATGCCTGAATACAATTTGTTCGTGTTGCCGAGTCGTCTCTGACCTATGTCGCAAAATGGAGATTGTACAACCCTTAATTTCTTGAACTATACGAATAAATGGAGCATTCCATAAAGCTCAACCTTTCTGAATTGAAGGTTTTACTGTTAGGTAATTACAGTTGCGTAGAGGTTATCTATAAATCGTTCTTTAAATAAAATTAAGCTGAAACAGCCAATTTTTTAAGCGCATTTATTGTCTCTTCGCCGTCACAATTGTTGGCCAATCTCTCTCGTAAGTGATTTGCAAATTCTGGGGAAGTAAGTAATTTATTGACTAAGTCAATATCCTGAAGAAAGTCTTCTATTAATCTCCAATCTTCATATTCCAAAATTCTTTTCTCTTCCTCGGAACCTAGTCGGACGAACATATCACCGTCTCCGCCATAGTTTTTATATATTTCTAAATGTTGCCTTGTTAGCATTTTACAAAGTTAATCAACCGTGTGATAAATAATATTGACATCTTTTGGGAGAAATTTGTACTCAACTGCCCACATACTTTTCACTGCAATGCCACCAGAGTTGTGGAAAACATGAACTGTACCAGACGCCCCTTTAGCAAATTGAGTGGATAGTCTGATCCACATAGATCCCCTCTCAGCCCTTGACATACCTTGTGTTAGTTTGATCAGATTTGTCCCTGCTCTTGTCATTTCAAGCGTAGTCATTCCATTTTTTGTAGCAAATTGTCTTGCGGCAGACTCTACAGCGACATTTCCCCCGCCAGACCAAAAGACTCTTCCAACAGTAGGTGCAGATTTTCCAAAGGATTTTGTTACGACGCCCCCAACACCTCCAATCACGCTCGTCCCTACTATTAATGCATCATCCCATTCCAATTTACCTTCATAGGCCCTAACTCCCGTCCCTAGTGGGGTTTTATCATACATCTGAATAGCCTGGTTGCTCCTCTTCTCCTCACCATGATCTCTCGCTAAAGTAAGATTCTCGCCAGACTCCCGAAATATTATCGGTATTCCACCAATAGTTGAGCTATAACTTTTGCCCATCATTACACTATGTTTATTCGGTCGAATGTCGGAACTGAGACTGCTATTATTTAACGAGGCATAAGTTTCGGTTTCAGAATTATATGTAGACCTTCTTAAAATAAAGTCATGGTAAGCGGTTTGTACACTTGATAAATTGAAAATGAATTCATTGGTGCCTAGGCTGAAATTGCCATAATAATCGAATCCGCCAATGTGGGTGCTGGAATTTCCCTGCATGTAGAATTGATCAGGAAAACTAGTCGCGGTCACATGATTTAAGCTGCCATTTGAATTGTAGTAATAATCATTAGGGTTTGTAGCCAACATACCATCCGGATCAATATTTGATATCGGATTACTGTTCATAGCGAGATATAAATTATGATGTTGAGCCGCTGGATCAGGAACCAGCCATCTACCCAGAATCGGATCATACATCCGCGCGCTGAAGTCATATATATCAAGCCCGGTTGTTTCCCATTCATTTTGCTGAAAATCCTTACCCTGATATGTGCTATTTCTTAATTCATCATTTACAATATTCTCCCATGTCAAACCATATGGATAGTAATCATAAACGGAATGTATGTTCCCTTTTTTACGTATTACCGTGAAATCATTGAAGTATACTTTTTTATATGATTGATTCGTTACGAAAGTGTAGAAATATCCGCTATACATTGGAATACTGGTAGTCAGCATTTGTAGAATTTTCAATTCCCCAGGATCGCCAACGTCACACACACCGCTATAACGTGGAACGATTTGCAGATATTTATCCAGAAAAATATATACCAATCTACTTTGTGGTCTTCCTGGAAATTCAGATGAATGATCTTGAAGAAAGCCAAATATGTCTTGTGCCGGAGATGATGCACTATTAGCATATGCGCTAGCGCCACCAGATTCTGGACTCAGTACACCCAAGCCTTGCACAGACAAATTAACAAGTATTGCTCCGAACATCTGCATCAGGGTTTGAGCTGTTGTATTTTCCGGGATCTCTTCACTATACCAAGACTCTACATCAACTGATACGTGGTCTCCCAACGCTACTTTGAGTAATTTCGTTGGCCCCACTACATGACCGCCTGAAGAAACTTGACTAACGGCATTGTTGATCGCATTAATTGCGATCTGCGGCCACTCACTTGGCTTACCAGTGTCTGTTCCTATAATGTTGTCAAAAACTTCTAATTCCGCTTCTAATTGAGACTCTTCAATTGTTGCGACAAATGTTTCATCAGTTGAATTTTCCTCGGATATTACAACACGAATATTACCTAAATGGTCTACTAAATAGTAATCATACAAGAATGAAGTATTGTTGTTATTCCCGCCCGTATTCAAACGAACACACCCTTCACTAGTCGGAATTTGAATTAATAAGCCATTTACATCATACTCACCACCATTGACATAATACGTTACGTCTTCACCAATTTGCTTTTTAAGCTTGTTACCCATAGCATCATAAACAAAGAGGCAATCTTCAGAATTTCCGGTATGATGTACTGATTTAGTTTGACCGAGTAAGTTATACTGATAAGTAAGCTGCTTATTTAAATCGGTGTCCAGTCGACCTAAAATGTCGTAGCTGTAATCTTGACCGGAATGATTCCCAATGAATTGTTTATAGAAGAGACCATCGATAGTGCTTGCGTTATCGGAAACAGCCGTTAATTGGTTGCCTTGGTATGAATACGTTAGGTCATCCATATTTTCAATAGTCATCGAAGGACTCAACCTTTGTCTTTGCAACTTTATGATATTTCCCTCCAGATTGTAATCGACTTTCTCGTTCCATGCGCCATGTTCCAGGTTCAATGCAAATTCTGCTGGATCGTATTTAGCATGTCTGGCGTTTGTCATTCTGTTCAAATCATCATATCGATAGATATACGCATGATAACCATCGGCATTGGAAGCGGCTTCCTGATCTTTGATTTTCCATTCTGACATAGAAATAGAACCATTATACATTGGTTGGAGAGCTATACCCGTACCTAAGAGTTCATTAACCGCGTCATTCGAAACTTCCGTTCCAGTGTAAAAGAGCTCTTCTCCGAATACATCAAAATCTTCCAAGTTATCTCCATCATCGACCAACTCTGCATTGTTTATTTTAGAAAGCCAACCACGCTCGTTGTATCGATAATCGATTGTTTGCATTCCATACTCAACATTGCTAAGAATATGAATTTCCTTTTTGACTAATTGCCCTAGTTCATTATAGTGAAATCTGCTTGTCATGATCTCTGGATCTAAGGTCGGATATGGCTCGTCAGGATTGGCTCGTCCCATTTGCTGGTACGTTCTTAATAATCTTCCAGATCTATCATATGCCCAACGATTAATTGTTGTAATTCGATGCTCGTCTTCTGCATCAAAAAGTGAAATCGAACTTGATTTGGTAATTTGGCCTGTGAAACTATATTCAAAATCGGTCTGCACCCATCCTCCAAGGAAATTTTCAGTCCATGATTGCAATGTTTGATTTTTGGTATTATAGTAATTAACCGAAGTCAAATATTGAGGAGGATCTGAATCTAACACCAAAGTTTTGGTACCAGTAATGAGTCCAAGTATTCTTGTGCTTAACGGCATTTCGGACGTGCATTCAAAGCCAATATGATTAAACTCATAATCATCATAATACGTTATAGTTAGGACCAAATCTGTACTTGTAGGATATGTCAAATTGGAGTATCCATGAATATTGGCGGCATCATTACTTCGAGATTCCCACAGATTCGAGGTTTGTTGTGTAAACCAACTCTGTAATTGAACTCTTGTGTTGATATTCGTTGTTATCCCAGTCATTATAATTCGGCCGAGACCATCATATTTAATCCAACTCCATTTATCGTTAAGTCGTTGTTCAGCATCTTGGCTGAGTACGACCTGGTTTAGATTGTTATAAACAAAGGATGACCACTCGGAATTCGGAAGTTTTTTTTCAACCATTCTTCCACGTTCGTCAAACTGGTACGCAAAGATAAAATCATCAAATAGTGAATAGTTGGCAACCCCCTCTACTAAGGATAGCGAATGCACATTTAAACTGGTAAAGGCAGGTGGTAACTCGAAGATTAGCTGCCCAAAAACATCGTATAAATAATATGTGTCCAAATAAATTTGTGATTCACCAGGAAGAGGTGTAACAACCTCATTGTTTTCATTCGTATTGTCAGACGTAAACGCCGTATTTGAATTGAATCCTACTTTTACGGGTATTCGCTTGAGTATAATTCGGCCTCGTTTATCTGTGAAAGTCCAAGCAAACTTACCATTTTCGTCTGTTGTTTGTGATTTGAAAAGACTTGACTCATTCCAGTAATCAATTGAATTTGATGTTGCGCATGTAATTGAATTTTGGTCAAATCGCCACAAAACCACCTCATCACTTTCGTTTAAAAGATTTAAGACTCTGGTAGTATGTCCCGTATAGTATTGCCAAGCTGCTCCGGGAGAGGATTGTTCCTGAAATCGGCAGGAAGGAGAATTTTCAAACGCAGTCATGCTGAAAGGATAATCTGTATGTGCAATTAAGTCAGCATTCTGGTAGAAAGATAGAAGTTCTAGCACTGGCTGTTCTAAAAATTCTCCCTCTGTTCCATCTTTCGTGAATGCTGGATATTTAGTTTCTTCCTTTCCATTTGAAACAGTATATTGATTTATGTTGATGACATCACGATTCAAAGGTGATTGACGTACCGCAATAGATTGAAGCGGGCGTCCTAAGCCGTCCGTATACTGGATATTCTGCAAAACATGATCTGTTGCTTCAGTAGGATTAATAAGTTGCGAGGGATCCATCCCAGATGTAGTAGAAATATGAGTTTTGAGCGAGGAAAGGTCACTTGGAATAGATGAGTCCTTGATATGATATTCCAAATATTGAAGGGGATTCATATTTTCATCCATAGTCCAGTTAAGCCGCTTGTATGCATCATAGGCAAAATATGTGCATAAATTATTCTCATCGCATGAATTGTGAATTGTTCCATCATCATTAAAGGTTACGGTTGACATTAGTGCTCGTAATGGATACAGTCGTAACTCATCTATGAAACCTTCAAAAAAGTCTGAGGGACCAGGATAATTATTAATTAATTTTAAATCCAAAACGCCTGAGGTTTCATTTCGTAATTTATAATGATTCAGAGTCCATCCAGAGGGTGCGATAGTGGTATGAGTGACTAGGGTAGTTTCACCGGGAAAAACAATATCGATCAATCCATGCGACCAAAAACTGAGTTGGAATTCCCCAGCTGGCACTGATATAGAAACATAATAGCCATTCTGAATTCCTTGAGAACTTGCAGGTATTCTTAAAGATTTTATGCCCGTCTTGGTAGTCGCAAGACCAATAGTATTATAAATGGAAGCAAAACCCATATTGGTGATAACACAGTTATGTAAGTTGCAACCAAAATGATTTTCTGTTTCGAAACTAGAGTAGGCGCATTCGTCTAACGTGGCATCTAATACTTCTGCGACTATTCGGCCATCTGGATAATCACGTATCAAACATCTTGAAACGTCGTTTTCACCGTGACTTTCCGTTATTCTTCCAAATACATCGACGGCATCAATACTCATAATTTTTGTGTAGTTCGGATTTAAAGTGAAATGGCAATAGTTTCCATTTATCACGTATTGCGAATCATATGTATTATCCAATGAAGAAACCACAGGAATAGGAGTTTCTAAATACCATCGATAATTTGAATTTGGCAAAATAAAATCTGATTGAGAATTATAGATGTACTTTTGAAATGTTGCGCTAACTATTTCTAAGTGCCATTCATCGCTCCCTATGTATTCAAATTGTTCGATGGGTAAACCAAATACTCCTCTTTCATTCAAATAATGTAGGGTTGCCGATAAAGGTTCTTGCGGTATGCGAGGTGGTGCTAGTTGAATAGAGTAAATCGTTCGAGACCATTTTTCTCGTTCAGCACTTAAGGCCGGCAGATCAGTATTTATATTTTGAACTCTCGTTGGGAGGGTAAGAATGTCATTATCATAGTGATACCGCGTTTCATTCGTGGAATATTGGGAGCCATTTTCAACAAATGTCTTACTTACTTTACTCTTCAACCGGTACAGACCCGTTGAATATCTATATGTTCTCTGAAAGTAATATATATCTGAAATATATTCTTGAACGACACAAGGCTGTTGGGGTAAACCATCGAAATGCCAATTATCCGGATTAAAAATGTGATGCGGCCAGTGAATCAAATGAACTGGAATATCGCTCCAGTCAATCTGTCCGCTTTGGTCATAATTATGGGTTGCAAATATTCCGTTTAGAAATGAAGTATATCCAAAAACAAAATCACTTTTTGATTCATCGTCCTCATAAATAAACTCAACTTCCTCTAGGATGACATTCGCTTCGTCTTTAATAGTAATTCTTGTAGGTAACCCAGTTTTCCAACCCATATAGTCATTTGGCACAAATGGAAGTCCTGCAGTCTCGGTAATTTGGAAGTGACTAAATTCATTTAATGTGAATCCTTCCCCACTGTTCACTTTTGTCTTTACCTTGGTGTAAGTGACATATCCCCCGTGACTCTTTACAAGTGGAATCATACTCTGGGATGACAATGACGTATGGTAAGATCTGGCGTGCATATCATGACCTTCACAATCAAAATTATTTCTTGTTAATCCGGAATGTGATTGAGCCGAATATCTCGGTATAGAGAGGAGATATCCACTATCCTCATAGGTGTATGAAACTACTTGATCAGGGTTAGTGTTACCATAGGTGTTTCCACACGTGGCAATATTTGCTATTCTGAGACCGCCGCCGTTTTGATTGGCGAAGTCATCCGCTTGCAAGGTGTAATCAGTAAGAGTGAGGGTTGCCCTAGCACTGTTTAATGCTAATGCGGTTTCAAGTGCTGACATCGTTCCGTCGTTATTTAAATCTGATCCTTGCAGCACGGGCAAATTGTTTGCGTAGAAGCCGTCTGTAACATTGTTATACAACCAATGGTCCTCATTGTACCCATCCAATTGACTGCCACTTGCGGTTACAGAAAAGCCATCCGGTCCAAATCCGTAACTCCAATCACCAAAAATATTATGGGGCGGAAAAAAGTAATCGAATGTTAGTCTATATGTACCAGGAGAAAGACATCCCGAAAAATCGTTTTGGTTTATTGCATATGGCTCGCTGTCATGCTCTGCGAGTGCTGCTGAACAGAAATCTATAAGAGCGGATTCATTGCTGATGTTGTTCACTGGATAAATTCTAATTCTAAATCCTAGATAACCCGAATGAGTGTAAGACTGCATGCTTTCATTCTTCTCACTGCAACTCATCATTATGCAGTGTAACGTGAATGTTGATGTTTCATCGACAGTGAACTCAGTTGAATGAACTTCTTCTGTGATTGGTTCAAATACATTAGGATTATAGTTATTTGACACGACATTTGTCATGTTAGCCGGATTATTTGGATCTGAAGAAACACAATTCGCGGCTTCTGAAAATGCCTGAAGGTATTCGCTCCTTGAAGGCTCATTCGAATCTTGCTCATAAGGATCATAGTAAGGATCCCCATAAAAACCATATTCACCGATATTAAAGATCGAAAATTGACGTTGCTCATGTTCTTTTAGGGAGTTGCCTATCGCATTCGAATTATCAGGAACATGATCGAAGTGGTTCAACTCATACGAATATTTTGTTTTTGAACCTCCTAAATGTGTTATTTCGTTTAAGATTCCTGTTTTGCAATTATTACCATTAGCTGTTCTATCAGCACCTGTAAAGTTGTAGTGCCCATCATTATAAGATGGCAGTAAGGAAGAATTTTGTTGTCCATTGTAGAAGCCCCAATGATCTTGACTATAAGAATCATAATTCGGAAAATCCCCCCCATAATAGCTGAACCCCTCAAGTTCAAGAGGTGAACCGCCGGAGTGATCAACTATTTTGGTAAGAAACATT
>JANOVT010000080.1:0-12952 GCA_031417525.1 Flavobacteriales bacterium
CAATCGTTTGTCAAGATTGATCCATTTCCTCAATTCACGATATTTGACAGGATTGTTAGATTCATTATTCCACATGTAATAGTTTGTCCCTGTTGAATCATAAACCGGGAAATATGGCATAGCAGTCGACATTGCTTCTCCTATACCACCGCTCCACGCGGCATCTACACGGCGATTGATACTGTTGGTGTAAGATCCACCGTGAGAGTATAATAGTTTTTTTGAAATTTTTATATCTGCATTCAGACGTGCCGTATTTCTGACAAATCGATTGCCGATAATGTATGAGCCATTGTCTTCATTTCCTAAACTCGCAAAAAGTTTGAGATCTTTGTATACATAGCCAATTCCAACATTGTATGATTGTTTGATTCCGACACCGGTCAATTCATCAAACCAATTCGTATTTGTCTTCTTGGCTTCTTTGTATTTGGCTTCACGCACAGCTGCATTATCTGATGAAGAAGAAAGTCCAGGCAAATAAACATAACCTGTTCCGCCATCATTTTCCCAAGCTTCCTGGCGAACGGAGAGATATTCATCCGTTGTCATCATATTAGGTTTGGATGCTGCCGCGGAAGTTCCAAGCCGAACGGTAAGATCAACAGAGAGTCCTTTTTGTTTTCCTCGTTTTGTTGTGATGAGTACAACTCCATTTGCCCCGCGTGATCCGTAGATTCCTGTAGCTGCGGCGTCTTTCAATACTTCGATACTTTCAATGTCATTTGGATTTAAGAATGTGAGCGGATTGTTGTTCATCGCACCGGAATTTCCTCTTAGAAAAGGACTTTGTGTGATCGGAATTCCATCCACTACATACAATGGATCACCGCCTGCTGAGATAGAGCTGATACCACGAATACGGACCAGTGAACCTGATCCTGCAAGACCTGAACCTTGTGATACCTGAATACCCGCACCACGTCCCTGCAACGCAGCTTCGAAACTTGGAACTGGAACTTTGGTCATGTCCTTACCGTCAATTTTTGTAATAGAACCGGTAACATCCCGCTTGCGTTGAACACCGTAACCAACGACCACCACTTCTTCTGTCATTTTCATATCTTCTTCGAGTTTGACGTCGAGAATAAGATCCTGACCAGCAAGTAAGGTCACTTCACGAGCTTGATTAAGGTAGCCGATCAAGACAAATTCAATAGTGTGTTTGCCTTCTGTCAAAGACAATTTGTAGTTGCCATCGATGTCGGTTGCAGCACCGATGCCACTGACTTTGTCCTTGACAATGACTCCGGGAAGTGTTTCATTTCCTGTGTCGTAGACTTTGCCTGCAACGCTTTGGGCAATACTGACCTGAGCACACATGGCAAGAAGCAAGGTTGCTATTGCCGGGTAGAGTTTCTTCATGAGCAAGAATTCGTTTGGGTCTTTTGATAAGGTTAAAACAACGTGTCAAACATAACTAAAAACAGCTTCGTGTACAAAACACACTTAGTCGGCTTGACTAATATCAATTTTGCGACAGCACAAGCGGTTGTGTCATTACCGTCATACCACTGGTGATGCGAATGAAATACATACCTCGCGCAACTGATCCTGCATTCCAGAATACAGTCTGAGTACCTCCGGACATATTTCTTTCGTCGATCAAAGCTATGATGCCACCTGCAATGTCGAGCAATTCAATTTTCACTTTACCTGATTCCTGATTTTTAAATCCAATCGTCAGATTGTCTGTGGCAGGATTTGGGTAAACCATAAAATTCAAATTGAACATCTGCATTGCTTCTTCCACATCTACCGTGCTGGTATCCGGTGTCTGCGTCTGTTGGTCGAAATAGATGTGATATTCTCCAGGTTGAAAAGAAGCACTTGCTGATTGGTCCGTCACATTCACTTCGTTACCTGTGAAGTAATCATACCATGTTCCTGTATGTTGAAATCCGGGAACCATGTTGATGGTGGTGACATTAAAATTCCCGACGATGGTCGCATTCATTGGTGAACCATTTAAGTGAATTCTTTTTCCCAAACCACTCATATCCACATCGAAGTTGGTCGTTGAAAAAAGTGCTTCGGTTTTTTTCAGATTGTTCAACGCAGCAATAACTTTATAAAGTTTGTAGCGTTCGGTCACATCGCGATAATCCCAGCGAATGGGTTTGGCATACGTGCGGCAATCCTCATTGATGGTGCCATCTTCCATACAATAGTTGATACTATAATCGTAACCTACTTCACCAAATTGCCACATCATTTTTGGGCCGGGAATGGGAATCAAAAAAGTGTGCGCGAGTTCTAGTCTGTCCAAACCTGTGTTAAGGTTCGTGATATCATAACTTCCATTGCTGTTTCCGAAATTTTCGTTTTTATACTGAAGACGCTCTTCATCATGACTCTCAGCATAGGTCACCAATTTTGGACTGCTCCAGCCGCGATTAACGTATGAACCCCAATTGAGATCGCTTTCAGTTGCATAACCCATGCTCGACTGCTGATACTGTCCTGTCATATTGCCCCATAACATCATTCCGTTGCCGGAAAGAATCACTTCTTCCGGATTGTCGCTCAAATGCTCAAGCACGAGGTATGCACCAGGCTCAGTGGCAATGATGTGATTGTAATAATCGGTGAGAATCGCAACCCGGCTATTGTCGAGTTGGTTCCAGGCACCAACGTTTCCGGCAGTGTTTGTTTGAGTAAATCCTTTTGACAAATCGAAACGAAAACCATCCATGTGGTACTCTTCTAACCACCAGTCGAGAACACGTTTGCAGAATTCTTTTGTCCGAGGACTTTCATGGTTGAAATCATAACCCACACCATAAGGGTGTTTATCTGTTTCATTGAACCACGGATTTTCTGCAGTAGGCTGTCCGTATAATCCGGCATCCGGATTAAAATACATCCGCACCATTGGATTTTGTCCGAAGGAGTGATTCAATGCAATGTCCTGTATCACAGCTATGCCACGCTCATGACAAGCGTTGATAAAAGCTTTTAGATCTTCTCTCGTGCCATAGGCTTTATCAGGTGCGAAATAGAAAGAAGGATTATAACCCCAGCTGTCGTTGCCCTCAAATTCGTTGAACGGCATCAGTTCGATAGCACTAACACCGAGGTTGTCGATATAGTCCAGTGTATCAATCATCGTCTGATAATTTCTTGCTGCAATAAAATCACGGACAAGCAATTCATAGATAACGAGTCGTTCTTGAGGAGGGCGCACAAAGGATTGATCGGTCCAATTGAAATCAGGCTCATTGATTTTGAATACTGAAATATTTTCGGACGTACTGCATGAAGGGTAGTCCAACAAATTCGGATAGGTACTTGCAGGAATGTAAGGGTCATTCCACGGATCGAGGATCATATCGGAATACACATCGGCCACGCGCATATCGATTGCATCAATACTGTATTGAAAACGATAACTGGTGTTCGCATCAAGTCCTGAAACTTCGAGCCAATACGTATCACCTGAAGGTGTGCGGTTCATCAGATAGTCAGCATTGAATTGCCAGTTGTTGAAATCGCCAAGAACATAGATGAAGTCTTTATTGGGAGCATAGATTTGCAAACGCACAGTCGTGTTATTTACAAAGTTGATTCCATCCATGGTTCCTACCGGTGAAGCCAACACAGCAGGTTGCGGATTGATGTTGATGAGAATAGATTCCGTAATGGTTTCAGAACCATCGAATGCAGTGAGTTCCACATTGTATCCACCGCTCACTAATGTGCTGAAATCATAATCAAGTGTTGTTGCCTCTGAAGCGGAAGCAACCACGATGTCATTGACGGTAATGGTTAATTCTGCCGGGTCTGAAGATGCGGCGTGTATTGGAACGATTTCCGAAAGTTGCGCAATCACTACTTGCTGATATGGTTGAAGTATACCGGCATGAAAACTATCATCATAAAGATCAAGGTAGATATCGCTGCCATTTGCATTGCGTCCGACAACTGATCCGGCCTGATTGCGAAATACAAACATCAGTCTTGCGATGTCCGTTCCATTAGGCGCATCATAAAAAGTGGACGGGTTGATGATGATTCTATGCACTCCTGCGCCTTGTGGTGACATTACCACACTTGGATCTGCTGTACCCCAATTGCCCTGCACATACTGCCAGTTGTTCTCGCAGTTGTCTACGTCCTGTTGCGTGACCATGCCTGTGTGTGCATAAATAGGTATGGTGTTGGTTGGGATTTCGGAGTTGCCGGAATTCACATTGTAATAGATCGTGATATCGTCTGTAGCCGTTGGAAAAGCCGGCTCACTCGTCAGAATTTGTGTAAAACCATGAATGGATACAAATGCAGAAAGAATACAAACGTAAATTTTTTTCATGTAGAGAATCTTAAATAGAGAATAACAAATGTAGAGAAAGTGTGTGTTGTACACTAAGATAATTTTTGAATAGGATTGTAGGATTCATAGGATTCGAAGGCGGTATATCAAACATGCGTCACGAATTTTTAGTTTAGAAGCCTTCAAGTTGATAACAAGAAATCCTGCAATCCTAAAAATCCTATTTATGACTGTCTCGATTTATTCTCAGGATGATTCACGTTATAGACACGCTTGTATTCCAAACTTCGAGCTCCGAAATTGATGAGTAATCCAATAGGCAATTTGTAAGCCTGACAATAATTCATAGCCTGGTTCAGATGAACGTCTTCCAGTTTGGAGACGGCCTTCAATTCCACCATGATATTGTCTTCAACAAAAAAATCAACACGTCTTTTACCTATATATGTTCCACGATATTGTATGAGCATTTCCATCTCTCGCTGATAACTGAGATCGACTGAATTCATTTCGAGTGCCAATGCACGTTGATAAATGACTTCCTGAAATCCACATCCTAAGGTGGAGTGCACCCGCATAGCACATCCTATTATTTTATGAGTGAGTTCTTCGTGTTTCATGGCAAGTTACGGATGGTGTTTGAAGATAAAACTCGAAATTAGTGTCTGATGTAGCGGCTAACAAATAGTTGTTATGGCATATAGTATGGCAAGTGTTCTGGAATAGGATTTTTAGGATTCGAGGATTATAAGATTTGCTAAGGTGGAGAGAATAGATTATTTATGTTTCCATCATTCATCGAGAATTTTCAAGTCAATAGAAATCATCATCGAATTATTCCTCAATCATGAATACGGACAAAACGAAAGATGTTCATTTGTTAGCCACACAACAATATATCAAAGGTTAATGGAGTCTACTAATTCACAGAATCCTACAATCCTCGAATCCTAAAAATCCTACTAAAGACATTTTCCTCCCACATTAATCATATCAATCCGCCAATTCATATTGCATATTTGCCACAAACCCTTTTTGTATGATTCTCCTCGATGGCGTCGCAACTTCCAAATCAATCAAAGTAGAAATTGCTGCGGCGGTTGCAGACATGAAAGCTGCCGGAAAAAAGGTACCGCATCTTGCTGCGGTGCTGGTGGGCAATGACGGCGCCAGCATGACATACGTTGGTTCCAAAGTAAAGTCATGTGAAGAGGTTGGTTTTGAGTCGACACTCGTTCAAAAGGAGGAGAATGTCACAGAGCAGGAATTGCTTGACATTGTCAAAGGATTAAATGAAAATCCGGACATCGATGGTTACATTTTGCAACTTCCTTTTCCGAAACACATCGACGAACATAAAATTCTATTGGCCGTTGATCCGAAAAAAGATGTCGATGGTTTTCATCCGGAAAATGTAGGACGAATGGCACTCGGACTGGATTGTTATCTGCCTGCAACTCCGGCCGGGATCATTGATTTGTTGCGTCGATACGAAGTGCCTACAGAAGGGAAAAATTGTGTGGTTATAGGCCGCTCGCACATTGTCGGTTTGCCGATGGCTATTCTTCTGCAGCGCAACGGTTATCCCGGCAATTGCACCGTTACGATCACTCACAGCAAAACGAAAAACCTGGCAGAGATATGTCGTCAGGCGGATATCATCATCGCTGCTATTGGACGGCCGGAGTATGTTTCCGGAGATATGGTTAAAGAAGGTGCTGTGGTGGTGGACGTGGGCATTACTCGCATTGCCGACAATTCCAAAAAGAGTGGTTTTCGTCTGGCGGGTGATGTGGATTTTGCGTCCGTAGCTCCAAAATGTTCTTTCATCACACCGGTTCCAGGCGGAGTGGGTCCGATGACTATCGTTTCATTGTTGGGAAATACGCTTCTGGCTGCTCAAAAAAGGAATTAGTCTAAAAGTCCCGCCTGTCGGTAACTTCATGGCTGCAAGTCTGGTAGAAGACAACAATCCTGATAACCAACAACTGATCAGGAAAAGTTGAACTAAAAACCGTACACCATGCTGGAAAAAATTAGCATCATCACCATGAAAAAATGGCTGCTCGTTTCGCTTTCATTGCTCTCGACCTGGCTATTTCTCAAACCGTAATTCAATTATGAATTATCAATTATCAATTATGGCGAATCCTGATCTGACTACTGAGTTAAGACTTTTTCAATCATCAAGAAAGTGAAAGGCAATAATTTATAATTGATAATTCATAATTGTTTTTCCTCTTGAATTTTCCTGCACAAAACGTAACCTTTCCAAAAAGGCTCCGTTTGAGAGGATAACTTAAACAAACATCTGTACTAAAAAAACCTAACTCTAATGAATTCATTTCACGACTGGAAACATACCGTTTTGCAACGTCTGATCATCGTCTTTCTCGGTCTTTTGACCCTGGGCGTGGCGTTTCAATCATGTAAAACAGCACATGCTTCATGTTCTGCTTACGATCAGGTTTCAATTCCCGAACAAAAGTAAATCACACAAACCACTGCTTGAAATAACATCTGACAACGATGAAAAGGGCGATCATTTTTGGTCGCCTTTTTCTTGTTTGAAGATATCGGAAGACAGAAGACAGATGTCAGAAGTCAGGTGCGACGAGCAGTTTTCTTAATTCTCATCAGCTCTCACATCTCACTTCTCGCTTCTTTCCATCGCCATTACCAACTTCACGGCTTCAACGGCTTCTTTCACATCGTGCACTCTTAAGATGGATGCGCCATTTACCAGCGATAATGTGTTCATCACGGTGGTGCCATTCAGCGCGTGCTCTGAATCAACTTCGAGGATGTTCTGAATGGTTTTTTTGCGGGAAAGTCCCACCATGACAGGCAATCCAAATTCACAAAATCGCTCCAAATTTTTGAGTAGAATCAAATTGTGATGACTCGTTTTTCCAAATCCAAAACCGGGGTCGAGCACGATTTGTTTTATTCCGAGATCATTCAACTGGCGAATCTTTAGTTTAATAAATTCCATGACTTCGCCTACAACATCAGCATAAACAGGAGAGCGATGCATGGTAGATGGTTCTCCCTGCATGTGCATGAGTATGTAGGGAACATTTAGTTTTGCCACAGAGGAAAACATTCTGGAATCAATGGTTCCTGCTGAGATATCATTGATAATGTCCGCTCCATTTTCTACCGCTTTTTCTGCTGCATCAGCATAAAATGTATCCACAGAAATAAGGGCGCCCGGAAATTCTTTTCGCAAGGCCTGAAGTCCGGGAATGAGCTGACTAAGTTCATCTTCCGCACTGATGCGTTTCGCGCCTGGACGCGTACTCTGTGCCCCGAGATCCAGAATGTCTGCGCCATCCAGAAGCATGGCTCTGGACTGTTCCAGCAAATCTGATACGGACTGTACCCTGCTTTTTTCATAAAAAGAATCCGCTGTCATGTTCAGAATTCCCATAACCAATGGCCTGTCCCACTCAAAATGGTTTCCACGTATGTTGAACGATAAACTTCTTTTGTTAATGAGCTTCATTGAATGGAAGATGAATGTTCATCCCGAATTGGGCAATAGAGTCACTTGTCAATGAATGGCCTTCGGGATTCTCAAATCTACGTGATAGATAACTTTTTCTATTTGAATAAAAATATTTTGTTTTCTATCGCGTGATTTGTGGTCAAATTTGCGCTCAAATATTCAAACACCTTTGGAGCAAACCAACAAACAATTCGATCAGGTTGTAGAAAAATGCCGTGATCTCTTTCGTCGCAAGACAAAAGACTATGGAACAGCGTGGAGGATATTGCGCACCAGCAGCCTCACTGATCAGATCTTTATCAAAGCTCAACGCATCAGAACTCTCGAAGAAAATGGTTTTAGCAAAGTAGGCGAGGGCATTGAGGATGAATTCATTGGTATTCTGAACTACGCAGTGATGGCGCTGATTCAGATGGAACTTCCGCAAGGCGAAGAAATGGAAATGGAACCGGAAAAAGCTATGGCGTTGTATAATCAACAAGTTGCTTTCACCAAAGAATTGATGATGAAAAAAAATCATGACTACGGTGAAGCATGGCGTGATATGAGGGTTTCTTCTTTCACCGATATCATTTTGATGAAATTGTTGCGCATCAAAAAAATTTAAGACAACGAGGGCAAAACGATTGTGAGTGAAGGAATTGACAGCGGATATCGTGACATCATCAATTATGCAGTGTTCGCACTGATCAAGATGAATGAGATGGAGAAGCCTTGATTGTTGCGAAGAAGATAAAAGGGTTAATGGCGTGTTAAGGCATGCAACTATTGAAAGCTATTTGGCATTTATGCACCATAACAGATAATCACACTTATGAAAATACTCATTACGATTTGTAGAATTATTGTCGGATCTCTTTTTATTGTTTCCGGTCTGATCAAAGTAAATGACGCCATCGGATTCAGCTATAAGCTCGAAGAATATTTCAGTGAGCGAGCACTCGGTTTTACGGGGCTGATTGAATATGCGTTGCCGATTGCAGTGTTTATTGTCATCGGTGAAGTGCTTCTTGGTGTGGCCGTTTTGCTTGGTGCCTGGCCGAAACTCACCACCACGTTGATCCTCGCCATGACGATTTTTTTTACGTGGCTCACATTCTATACCTCACATTGCGAACCAACCTCACTGGCCATTTTTCAGGATGCAAAAGGCGAATATTATATTGAATCTCCGGATTGCGTTTTGACTTGTGGATGTTTTGGTGATGCCATCAAACTGAAACCGATCGAATCATTTTACAAAGACGTGGCCTTGCTCATTTTTATCATCCCGATTTTTTTCTACGCATGGTTCGGGAAAATAAAACTGAACACAACGAAAGAAGATCTGATCATCGGCATCCTGTCGCTGGTGGTGGTTGCAGGGTTTTCGTACCAGATGCTCCATTGGATGTTCCCTGTACTTTTCACATTGATCAGTTTTGGAGTAGGCGTACTCATCAAGAAAATTTCGAAAGAAAAAGAATGGATGATGGCTTTGGGAGTGCTGCTGGTTTGTTGTTTCCTTCAGTATTGGACACTTGAGCATTTGCCTTTGAAAGATTACCGTGCTTATGCTATCGGCAGTGATCTCAAACAAAAGGTGATGTCGTCAGAAGAACGAATTGATGCGACAGACTATGCAAAATTTGTTCGTGAAAAAATCACACCACTTACAGCCGATACTGTCGATTTTGAAAGCGATATGTATGAAGCAGAAAACATAGTGAACATACAGAAATTCCTGGATGCGAATAAATCAAATGCAGAAGTTGCTGCGGCCCTCGCAGATCTGACGCCCCATTTTGAAATTTGGAAAAAAGAGGTGGAAGATCTTCAACCTCCGAAGTTTGTCAATATGTATACGCTGAAGAAAAAGGACAGCGGCGATACGAAAGAAGTGGACAGCGATTCGTACCTCAAACAAAAAATGTGGGAAGACAAGTCGTGGGAAATTCTCAAAGACAAAACCTATTCGAAACAAATTTCGGAGGGATACGAACCGCCGATCTCCGATTTTTTCCCAACCAACCAGGATGGCGAAGAAATACGTGACAGCGTATTTAATTATGATCGCGTTTTTTTGCTTGTTTCCTGGAATCTCGATCATTTTGATACAAGCAATGTGAAAGCCATCAATGATTTTTCTATGAAAGCACAAAAGGATGGAGCGAGGTTTTTCGGTATCTCTGCTGCAAGCGGAGAAACATTGAAAGACTTCCGTTTCAGACAACAAACGCCGTTCGACTTTTTGACCAATGACGCCACGGAATTGAAGATTGTTGTGCGTTCAAATCCAGGCTTGGTGCTTATCGAGAAGGGAGTGGTAGTGAATATGTGGGCGAATGCGGATATTCCGGATTATGATGCGGAGAAGGCGAATGGGTTTAAGCCGTGATTTTACATGTGAGGATCTAAACGAGATAAAGAAAGGCTGATGTTTCATCATCCTTTCCCATTTACATTTGGCCAAATCCGGAATGCGGCTTTCATCCGGTCAAATCATCTTAACTCTCTTTCGGACAAGCAATCAGACAGTCAGACTTTATGCTATTCAACTCGCTACAATTTGCATTCTTTCTGCCGCTGGTTTTTATCTTGTACTGGTTCGTCACCAAACGCAACCTAAGACTTCAGAATATTTTACTTCTTGTTTCCAGCTATTTCTTTTATGCCTGCTGGGACTATCGTTTTCTTTTCTTGCTGATATTCTCAACGCTGCTCGATTATTACACAGGTATTAAAATGGCCGAAGCCATTGGCCAATCCAAAAAACGATTCTGGTTCTGGCTGAGTGTCATCATCAATCTTGGTTTTCTCGGGGTTTTTAAATACTTCAATTTTTTCGCGGACTCCTTTGCACAAGCGGCTGCTGGTCTTGGTTTTCAAGTTGATCCATGGACTATCAGTGTGATCTTACCTGTAGGTATTTCATTCTACACTTTTCATGGATTGTCGTATGTCATTGATATCTACAAGAATCGTATCCAACCTGAACGCAACTTTGTCGTGTATTCGGTCTTCGTCAGTTTTTTTCCGCTGCTGGTGGCTGGTCCGATTGAACGAGCGACACACTTGCTTCCTCAAATACAAAAGGCTCGTGTTTTTGACTACACAAAAGCGGTTGATGGCTTACGCCAAATTCTATGGGGTTTGTTTAAAAAAGTGGTCATCGCTGATGGATGCGCAGAATTCGCCAACACCATTTTTAATCACTCTGATCAATACTCCGGCTGGACATTAGTACTCGGGGCATTGTTTTTTACCTTTCAGATCTACTGCGATTTTTCAGGGTACTCGGATATCGCGTTGGGAATAGCACGCCTATTTGGGATCGAACTACTACGCAATTTTGCCTTCCCTTATTTCTCGCGAGATATTGCCGAATTCTGGCGCAGATGGCATATTTCACTTTCATCGTGGTTCAGAGATTATCTCTATGTTCCGCTCGGAGGAAGCAAAGGCGGAATGTGGATGAAGGTGCGAAATACTTTTATCATCTTTCTCGTCAGTGGTTTCTGGCATGGCGCCAATTGGACCTTCATTGCCTGGGGTGCCTTGAATGCAATCTACTTTTTGCCGTTGTTGCTTCTGAACAAAAACAGAAATAACCTCGAGATTGTGGCTCAGGGCAGAATATTTCCTTCATTGCGTGAGCTTGTACAAATGCTTGTCACGTTTGGCCTGATTGTAATCGCATGGATCTTTTTCAGAGCAGAAAGCATTACTCATGCTTTTCAGTATCTAAAAAGTTTGCTCCTTGGTTTGTTCAGCAAAAGCTCAGTGATCGAAAGCATAAATTTCATTTTATCACGCACCGGTTTTGTACTTCCTGCCTTTATCGCTTTATTTGTTTTGATGGAATGGCTGGGAAGACATCATCAGTATGCCATTGCACATTCAGGATTGAACTGGCCGAGACCATTGCGATGGTCGATGTATCTCATCATTGGATTTTCCATTATCTTGTTTGCAGGTAAAGAACAACAATTTATCTACTTCCAATTCTGATATGAAAAGGTTTCTGATACTACTGTTGATTTTTACTTTGCTGTTGATGGCAGGTTTTGTTGCTGTGCTTTACCGAGCAGGAGCGGAGACAGATGAATTCTATTATCGCTTTGCAACTCCCACTCAAAACTCTTTGGTGCTAGGCACTTCTAGGGCAGCGCAGGGAATCAATCCGGCTGTTATTAATAGAATGCTCGGACGAAATGATCTGTTCAACTATTCATTTACCAATGATCACAGTCCGTATGGAGAAATTTATCTGAAGAGCATTCAAAAAAAATTATCACCCGATGCGTCATCCGGAATTTTTATTTTATCTGTTGATCCGTGGTGCCTTTCCTCTGTTGTGTCTGCACCGGATGATATCACTTTATTCAGAGAAAATGGTTTGATGCTCGATAAAATGAAGGTCGTAGATATGCATCCGAATTTTTTCTATCTCATGCAATTCTACGATGAGCCATACAGTCATCTGCTTGCAGGTGCCCACGACGAGGAGTTAGTATTGAAGGAGAATGGTTGGTTGGAAGTGAATGTGCCTATGGATAGTGCCAACATAAAGCGTCGAACCGAGAGTCGCATGAAAGACTATCGTGAAAAGGTGAAACCATCTTATGCGCCTTCCAATCTTCGCATGACTTACCTTGAATCTACAATTAAATTCTTACAAGAACATGGGCAGGTCTATCTGGTACGGGTACCTGTGAGCATTGAAATGAAGTCTATTGAAGACGAATATTATCCGAATTTTGATTTTCGAATGGAAGAACTTTCATCCAAATGCGATGTTCCATATTTCAATCTGCGAGAATCGGAAAAGGAATGCACCTTTACGGATGGCAATCACCTTTCAAAAGCATCTGCCGATAAAGTTTCGGCTCAAATTGGGGAGAGAATTTTGGCAACAACTCAAATTGATGAGCAAGGAAAGCAGAAGTAATTATCAATTCTCAATTATTAATTATAGCGAGTTGACTTGTGACGAGGCAGGAAGAAATGCCATGTTGAAAGAAGATTTCTATTCATGGCCATAATTGATAATTTATAATTCACTGTTGTCCGGTAAAGATATTTGATTTGTTATAAAAAAAGGCCCTCGTTAAGAGAGCCTTGTGTCTATGTTTGAGTTGCACCAAAAACAATCGACACATGAGTAAAAGTACATGTTTTTCCGGACA
>JANOVT010000081.1:0-49416 GCA_031417525.1 Flavobacteriales bacterium
CATTTGCCACTTACAAAATCAAATCCATACCAACGGAAAAACGCGCCTTGGAATGGGAGCTTCTCAAAAAAATCATTGAATGCAAATTGGAAGAAGGCAACCCAGTTTTCAATGCCAGAAACTACTTTGTGTCCAGCTATATGATGTATGGAATGAACTTTAGTGATATGGCATTCCTGAAAAAATCTGACATCCGAGACGCGCGTATTCAATACAGGCGAAGAAAGACAAGCAAAATTTACGACATCAAAATCACCGAAAATCTCTCAAAGATTTTGACCTACTATTCTGAACAGAGTGAAGACAGCGAATACATCTTTCCGATAATCAAAAGGGCAAGTCCAGCCCAGCAGGATAAAGATATTCTTTGGGCAAGGAAGCGATACAACAAGAAGCTGAAAGACCTTGCAAAGTCGTTAGGGATTGAAAGCAATTTGACCAGCTATGTAAGCCGCCATTCATTCGCAACACAGGCAATGCTTCATCAAGTGCCATTGAATGCCATTAGTTCAATGCTGGGTCACTCAAACATGAAGACGACAGAGATTTATTTGAAAAGCCTTCCGTCATCCATATTGGATGATTACAACCAAAGAGTCTTGCAAAGCCATTCCTGATTGATTTTTATTGTGATTCGAAATCTATTGCTTTATCTGCATTTACATGTTGCCAATCCATTAAAATAGTTCTGAGTTTCTCATCGGCAATTTTCTGTAACAACTCTTCCGATATTCGAACATTTTCTTTTTTGAGATCCTTGTATTTCTTTTGCCAATACAAGTAATCTTTATCACGACAAATTTGAATTTCCTCTTTGAGTCTTGCATTTTCAAACATCAATGGCTTCTCATGCCAATCAAGAACATATGGTGTAATGAAAGCGACAAAAGGGATAAATGCAATCACGACAATACTGGAAATTTTAGAAAGTAATTTCCAGCGGGTGTCGTTTTCATCTTTCTTTTTTTCGGAAGTATCTACCGCTTTATTTGTTTTGTTAGGATTGGAATTTTGCTTTGCCATTTCTGAATGTTTAGTAGGTCAAAAGTAGAAAAGATATAGTTGAACATTTATTATTGACATTCGGGTGTAATCGGGTGTATATTTGGGTGTCGGAAATATTATGTTGAACACCAGCACCATACAGATAACCCCCGAAATCCTGAAACTCATTAGTCAAATAGATGAGTTTAAAGGCGCGTGGAGGGCATTGGGAACACTTGCCCCAGAAAGGCTTTCCGCACTTCGGAAGGTGGCCACCATCGAGAGCATAGGCTCATCTACACGCATTGAGGGTAGCAAACTGTCAGACAAAGACGTTGAACGGCTTTTATCCAACCTAGAAATCAAAACCTTTGCCAGCCGAGATGAACAGGAAGTGGCAGGATATGCAAAAGTGATGGAAACAGTTTTCACTTCATGGGAACACATACCTATGACGGAAAACTACATTCAGCAATTGCACAAGGACTTATTGACCTACAGCGAAAAGGACGAATGGCACAGGGGTAAATACAAGACCAACTCCAATTCCGTTGCAGCTTTTGACGAAAACGGAAATCAAATCGGGATTGTGTTTGAAACGGCAACGCCTTTCGACACCTCAAGGTTGATGGGCGAATTGACCCAGTGGCTGCGCCAAGAACGGGAGGGGATGCAATTACACCCTCTTTTGATTACCGCAGTATATACCGTAGTATTTCTCGAAGTACATCCTTTTCAAGACGGCAACGGAAGACTAAGCCGTGTATTGACCACCTTGCTTTTGTTACAAGCTGGCTATGCCTATGTGCCGTATAGCTCGCTTGAAAGCATTATTGAACAAAACAAAGAAGGCTACTACCTAGCCTTGCGCCAGACACAGGGAACAATCCGCAACGAAAGCCCCAATTGGCAACCTTGGATAACCTTCTTTTTGCAATCCCTGCAAAGGCAAGTGTTGCGCCTGTCACAAAAGGTGGAGCGCGAAAAAATTGTACTTTCCGCCTTGCCTGATTTGTCCATTACCATCTTGGAATTTGCCAAGGAACACGGGCGTGTTTCCATTGGTGAAATTGCGGAGTTGACAGGGAAAAGTAAAAACACGTTGAAAGTACATTTCCGCGCTTTAGTTGAGAAGAGGTTCCTAGAACAAAAGGGTGGTGGAAGGACGAGTTGGTATCTATTGAAATAACGTGAAATAATTCAACAACACTCAGCATAAATTAATGTCAATAATATACTTTCTTTGCATTTCAAAAAGCTAAACGTTAGACTTAACCAATATCAACTATTCTTATATGGCGATTTCCAAGAACATTGAAATAAAGGAACTAAAGCTCGATCTTAAAAACTTTAGAACCACCCCTCAGAAGAAAGAAACCGATGCAATCACTGCGATGATTTCCATCAGCACTGAAAGATTTCATGCTATCATGGAGAGCATAATTGATGATGGCTATCTACCAACTGAAAACATAATTGTATTAAAGGATGAGGGCGGATACATAGTCAGGGAAGGAAATCGAAGAATTGCAGCGTTGAAATTGATACATGGAATTTACAAACTTGACAAGTTCACTTTGCCAGCATCGCTTGTAAAAAAAATTAACGCATTGTCACAAACTTGGAAGGATGCAAACAAGAATATTCCATGCAGCATCTTTCCGAAATCTGAGTCATTAAAGGTTGATAAAATTGTTAGCCTGACTCATGGCAAGGGCGAGAAGGCAAGCCGTGAAAAATGGACTTCCGTGGCAACGGCAAGACACAACAGAGAAGCCAATAAAACTTCTGAACCAGCTTTGGACTTGCTCGAAAAATATTTGAAAACTGGAAAAAATTTGACCGAGAAGCAAAAAGAACGTTGGGGTGGGGATTATCCGTTGACCGTGCTGGAGGAAGCCATGAGAAAATTATTCGATCGCCTAGGTTATAAATCCACATCCGAGCTTGCAAATGCGTATCCAAGCATCTCAAAGAAGTCTGAATTGGAGGAAGTTATGGTTGAAATTGGATGCGAGAATCTGGACTTCAAAAAGATTCGTGAGGTGTATTCTGATGAGACAGTAGACTTTGGTTCAGCGTACCGACTGCCACCCAAAATAACACCAAAGCCAACTTCTGGTAATTCCAACAATTCATCGAACAATTCTAGACCCAATGCAAAACCATCAGGCACGAATTCTTCTAACGATAAGGGTGGATCAACTAACACTTCACAAGGTGTTAAAAAGAGAGCTTTCTCTACCAATGACCCTCGACATGTCAAATTAATACTTAAGGGTTTTAGTCCAGCGGGCAAAAAGCGTGAAAAGGTTGTTGCTCTGAGAGATGAGATGCGGAAAATAAAAATCAAGGACAATCCAATCGCATTTTGCTTTCTATTGCGCAGTATTTTTGAATTGTCAGCCAAAGCTTATGCGGATGAACATGGAATTAGCACAACAAAGACAACAAAGAATGGTGCTCAGGATAAAAAGCTTGCGGACTTACTGAAAGAAATCTCGCAACATATTACAGGCGGCAATAGCAGCAGTCCATTAGGCAAAGCCATGCATGGTGCGATGGTTGAAATAGGAACACCTGACAGATTGCTTTCAGTCACCTCAATGAACCAACTCGTTCATAGTTCCACATTTTCAATAGACTCTTCATCCGCATGTGGAGTTTTCTCTAATGTATTTCCATTGCTAGAGGCAATGAACTAACCAAATGATATGGGCTTATTCAAAACACCTTTAAGATACCCTGGTGGAAAGCAGCGCTTAACACCTTTTATTCAAGAAATGCTTAATGCGAACTCAATTGACGGTCATTACGCTGAGCCATATGCGGGAGGCGCAGGCGTTGCGATGGAATTGCTTTTGGCGCGAAGGATTGAGCATGTTCATTTGAATGATTCAAGTGCATGCATTTACGCCTTTTGGTATTCAGTAGTAAACAAGAATGAAGAGTTCTGTGAGTTGATTTCTTCTGCATCTATTACCATGGAAGAATGGCATCGACAGCGAAAAATCCTGCAAAAATCCGATAGAAGAAAATTGCTTGAGTTGGGCTTTGCTACTTTCTATCTCAATAGGTGCAATCGCTCAGGAATGCTATCAGGCGGTGTAATCGGAGGACTCGACCAGACAGGGAATTATAAGATGGATGCACGATTCGCCAAAAAAGATCTCATCACTAGAATAGAAAATATAGGACGTTTCAAGAGTCAAATTTCAGTCACAAATTTTGACGCTGAATTCTATATTGAAAATTATATCCCAAACCTTCCAAAAAACTCACTTATCTACCTTGACCCACCGTACTACGAGAAAGGCGGAGACTTATATCTAAACTCATATCGAAAAGAAGATCATCAAAGAATTTCAAAAATTATTCAAAAATCAATTAAACACAAATGGGTACTGTCATATGATGGAGTTACCGAAATCTTAAAGCTTTACGATAAGAGAAGACATTTTCTTTACGATCTTCAATACAATGCCAATGTGGTCTACAAAGGAAAAGAGGTATTTGTATTCAGCGATAAATTGCAACTCCCAGAGCATTGCTCTTTAAAGCACATTGCGGAGGGAATGAAAGCAATTGTGAACGCCTAGGCTTGGTGCAATGTTAGAGTTGACGCGGAAAAGTAAAAATATGCTGCTGGTACCTTGTCATACTTTTCTTGAAAATGGGGTCGTAGAACAAAAGGGCTGAGTTAGGACATGTGGTATTTGGTTGTCTAATATTTTGAAATTTAGAGAATGAGTTCCATGCATGAAACGAGAAACTTTGTTATCGGTGTAATAACAGTAGTACTTTCTGTCATTGGTTTGGCGATAGGATTACGGCAATGCCAACTTGCTGAAAAACAAATTGATAAAGACATCGCTAAAAATGAAGAGATTTCGCAGGATTCAAGTGAAAAAAAATTGCCGCCTAGCTACGACCTCACATCCAGAAAAAAAGTAATAGTTAATTCTTCCGATGGATTTATTGCATAGAGAAGTCTTCCGAGTTGTTTGTATGGCGAGCGATTAGAGATAATACCCACTGGTACCACCATAGAAATATATGGGCGCGAGGCAAAAGAAAAAACGGACACGGATGGCAAAAGAGGTCATTGGTGGCAGTGTAAATTTCGTGAAAGGGCAGGATGGGTTTTCGACCCTTACCTCAAAGACAAGCACGAATGAGTATCAGCCATTTTCTTTTCCCCAACAAGCCTTGAATTATGTTCCCTATATAGATATAGATAAGCGAACATCATTTTTCTCAATGAAATCAATGCCTTTACAATTTTATCAGTCCAACACCGATGGACAAAAAGTCCAAAACGTACAGACAGGTAGTCCATTTTTTAGCCTTGACAATTGGACTGAAATGTCGCATACACTGAACTAAGCGGCCATTTGAAGGGGTAACATGTTGGACAAAAAAATCAAAGCGATTCGTTCAAACGTGGACAAGTCATTGAGTACTTTCCCAAAGCATGTTGAGAATCCCTTTATGCAACAACTCCTTTACATGCGCAACACCAGAAATAAAATTGTTGCAGCAGGTGGTTCTTTATCGGTTTTCGATACGGAAACAGGCGAAATTCACGAGAACAGAACATTGCGTTCATGGGTTGTAGAGCGCGTGGACACCGAAGAATTCACCAAGATTTACAGCAACTATCTATCTGTTGTGTTTGGCCTTTCGCAAAGGGCGTTGAAGGTGTTTCAGTATTTCGTCACGGCTCTAAAATTCAATGACGAACGTGTGATTTTCGACTTAAAAGAAGCCGCAAGAGTTACAGGCTATTCCAGCAAGCAATCTATTGTAATGGCATTGGCCGAATTGATAGATGCCGAAATCATTGCCCGTAGTCCAGCACCGAACATTTATTACATCAATCCGAAAGTGTTTGTCAAGGGCAACCGCATCGACATGGTTCAAACATGGGTAAAGAAAAACACCATTGAAGATGAAAAATTGCAAGAGCAAATGAGAATAAGAGATGAGCAGAGCAAGCAATTATCATTCTTCAATACACCAACAATAATGGAGCAGGGAGCGGCACATGAATATCAAACAAGCCAAGCAAATTCCGATTGAAAATATTGTCCAACAGTTAGGCGGAAAAGCTGCTCATGTGAAAGGAAATGATGTCTGGTACTATTCACCATTCCGCCCAGACGAAAAAACAGCGAGTTTCAAAGTCAACCTGAAAATGAATACATGGTATGACTTCGGGCAGGGAGCGGGCGGCAGCATTTTAGACCTATGGCTTGACATCAAAAACCTTGACCGCAAGAATGGTCAGAACATCAAACAAGCACTTGCAGAGCTTGCACCTTTCGCCAATGAAAGCAACATCGAAACATCTTTCCAACAAACAACTCGAAAGCGAGAGATTGAAGAGAAACCATCCGAAAGATTCACCTTGATAAAACAGCCAAGCCGAATATGGATGGACAGCTTGAAGGAAGAATTAGAACGCAGAGCCATTTCACCAACTACAGCCATGAAGCATTTGAAGCAAGCCTATTTCAAGGACAACCAAACGGGCAAGAGTTTCAATGGCTTTGCATTTCGCAACGACAAAGAAGGTTATGAAATCAGTGTGCCGAATCCGCAGAAAGGAACATCTTTCAAAACGGCCATTGGTGCGAAAGCACCATCCACAGTTACATCCAAAGTACATACTTCGATAATGCTTTTTGAAGGCTTTTGGGATTATCTCAGTTACCTTGAAATGAGCGGAAACACAAACCCAGACTATCAAATCATTGTATTGAATAGTTTGTCATTCGCGCAGGAAGTGGCACGAGACCTTGCCAAGCGGAATGACCAAATCACAAACGTCATTCTATTTCTTGACAATGACACAGCAGGGGAAAAGGCAGTTCACCAGATAGCCGAAATAATTGAACCAACAGGCATCACGACTGGCACAATGAACCATTTGTATGAGGGCTTCAAAGACTTGAATGATTATTGGAAAAATGGAAGGCAGAAGTTCCCATCAAAATCGAATACAAACGAAAGAAAAGTCTTCAACGATAGCGCATGGAATACAATAAAACCAATCAAGCATATTGCTTGATTGGCTCAAAATTTCTATTTCTTTTTTGTATCTCCATTATTCCTTTCCCCAGCAGGGAACAAGCCTTCGACTGGCACTGTAACCCCAATCAAAAACAAATCATGAGATTGGTAATTGGGCATTTTATAGTCGCTATATCCATATCCTATCTGCAGATAATTGAAAAAAGTAATATTCGCTCCATAGACTCCGCCATACCTATTCTTATCAATGGAATATTTGTAGAAAAGCATCATCAGTTGAAAAGAAATATTGTGGCGGACAAATACCTTCGCCCCATCTGTCGAAATTGATTCTCGCCTAAATGTCAACCCAAATCCAGCCAATGGATTCAATTGAAATCCGAACCGATTGTCATCTTCAATTTTGCCTCCAATAAATGCTGGAATTGTAATTCCCGGTAGCACTACAGTTCTTCGCAGAGTCAAGTCGGTTATGTCATTCGACTTATCGCTGTATTTGGCTTTATACTTGGTTATTATTGTTCCTTGGGCCTCCCAGAGTTCGGTATGCTCTCCAAGAAAAGTGACCGCCTCCTTTTGCTTTGTGGTTAGCACCGTTGTATCAATCCAACCGACTTGTGATATTGCCATCAAGTTTGAGAGTAGGAAAAAAGCAAAAATAAGTTTCTTCATTTTGAGTGATTTAAGGTTTTATGTGGGTCAAAAATAATAGATTCACCAAATTAGGGATATTATTTTTTCACTTCACATTTAATCTTAAAACCACTATTCTTTCCAAAGGCCAGAACCGCCAGAACTGAGGGGATGAATTGACCGACACAGCAATCAAAGAAGATGTCTATTCCAAAATCACAAACAAAATCATTGCAGACCTTGAAAAGGGCGAACTGACATGGCGCAAGCCGTGGTGTGCTGAACACATGATGGGCAGAATACAAATGCCTATGCGTTGGAATGACGAACCTTACACAGGAATCAATGTCATTATGCTTTGGGCGCTAGCCGCAGAGAGCGGCTATCCAACGCCTCATTGGATGACATTCAAACAAGCTCAAGACATGAAAGCACATGTGAAGAAGGGCGAGAAGGGAACAACGGTGGTTTACGCGGACAAAATTGTGAAAGCCGAAACCAACAATGAGGGCGAAGAATCCTTGCGCCAGATTCCGTTTTTGAAAAACTATACCGTTTTCAATGCCTCACAGATTGAAGGCTTGCCGCCAGCATTCTATGATGTTGCGGAAATACCACCGTTGAATAATGAAACGCGCATTACTGAGCTTGAAACATTCTTTGCCAATACCAAGGCGGAAATTTGCCACGGCAGCCCGCAAGCCAGCTACAGTATAACCCACGACAAAATCAATATGCCGCCTTTTGAGAGCTTTATTGATGCCTATGGCTACTACGCCACCCTCGCGCACGAATTGACCCACTGGACGCGCCACCCAACCCGACTAGACCGTGACTTTGGCCGCAAGAAGTTTGGGGATGAAGGCTACGCAAAAGAAGAATTGGTTGCCGAGCTTGGCTCTTGTTTCCTTTGTTCAGACCTTGGCCTGAAACCCGAACTCAGAGAAGACCATTCCGCCTATATCCAATCATGGCTGGAAGTGCTACAAAATGACAAGAAGTTCATTTTTAGCGCGGCTGGGCATGCGCAGAGGGCGGTCGTTCATCTTAAAGGATTACATTAAATTCATATAGTTGGATTCGAAAACTCGTACCTTTGGTTTCCACAAATTCATAGAGTGTCATGAAAATCAACAAATTGCTCATAGCTGTGTTCCTTGTCTTTGGACTTTTCTCCTTTAGCGGCTGCAAGGAGAGTGTTGAAAAGAAAGATGTCAAGGAACCATCAGTATATAATGATGTGCTGAAAAGTGGAGTCATACGGGTGGGTTACATTCCATACGCACCAGCCGTAATCAAAGACCCGAACACAAAAGCTCTCTCAGGAATATTTTATGATGTATTGGTTGAGGCTGCGAAAAACCTAGACTTAAAAATTGAATTCGTTGAAGAACTCAACTGGGGCACTATGGTTGAGGCTGTAAAGACAAACAAAGTGGACATTGTTTGCACTGCTGTCTATGCTAAAACTCAACGTGGAAAGTTCATCGACTTCACAATGCCTTTGTATTACAGCCCTTTGCTGGCATATACTCAGTTTGATAATACAAGTTTCGACAATTCAAAGAAGGATTTCAATTCAGAGGATGTCAGCATTGCTACAATAGATGGCGAAGCTGTTTCAATTCTTGCCAAAACGGATTTTCCCAAGGCATCAACCGTCAGTTTGAGTCAAAGTTCTGATGTATCACAAATGCTTGAGGAAATAGCTTCAAAAAAGGCAGATGTCACATTTGTTGAGCCGATTTTTGCTAATAAATACATGAATGGCAATCCCAATAAAATTAAGGCTGTTGTTGGCATTGAACCTGTAAGAACATATCCTGTAGTCATGATGACGGCACGCGATGACGGAAAGTTTTTGGCGATGATAAATATTGCCCTACAAGACCTTCACAATAGCGGATTCGTTGAAAAAACCATACAAAGCTACGAACCAGACAACACCGCCTTCTATAGGCTATCAAAGCCGTTTGTTCGTCCATGAGTATTTTAGAAATACTTGAAAAATATCACGAGGCATTTCTATCTGGGATCTCTGTCACTCTGCAGATTTGCTCACTGGTATGGGCAATTGGTATTGGGCTTGGATTGATATTGGGCTATTTGGCGCGCGCCTCAGTTTTGCTTGATAGGACAATAATGACATTGAATTTCATTTTTTCAAGTATTCCTGTCTTAATCATACTTTTTTGGTTACACTATCCACTGCAAAATATACTGGGGATAGAAATTCATCCATTCATTTCAGTTGTCACTACCCTCGCAATTTTAAATGTTCTTGGCGTTTCACTAATTGTCTCAAGGTTTCTAAAGGAGATTCCTAGGGAATATATTGAGACCGCAAGGGTCAGCAATATTTCCCGATTAAGTACATTTAAATATATCTCGTTCCCCATATTGACAAGATTGTCTCTACCCTCAATTCTGAGTTTACAAATTCAAATATTACATTTATCTCTGTTTGGCAGTTTAATCTCCGTAGAGGAAATATTCAAAGTTTGTCAGCAGGTGAATGCAGAAATCTATCAACCTGTTGAGGTTTATTCCGCGCTAGCCATTTTCTTCTTAGTGATTTGCCTTCCTATTAACCTTTTAGCCTTTTATTTGCAACACAAATACAAATCTATTAACCAAGTCAATTCATGAAGCCATGGCAAAAGGAATATTGGATTAAGAGCTATGATGCAGGTTTAGACGAACATAATGCGAAGCAGCAAAAAATTCGTGACACCCAAAAAAACCCAAAGTTCGAACTCAAAAGGCGCAACCCTGAGCATGATTGGCTTACTAAGTTATTTCGTTTCGGTCTTTTAATAGAGGCAATTTCTATTGTTTATTTCATTGGATTCAGCTTCTATGTAGAGGATACCAATAAGGAGAAATTCGTGGATACACTTGCGCTGTTTGAAATTGTCATGTATATCATAGCACTATTAGCGCTGCTTACGCACCAGATGTTCATACGGAACACTTTTATGAAGGTCAATGAAATTACCACTCATCATTGGAACAATAAGGATACTTCTGACGATACATTTTTTCCGCACGACCTAATGTTTTCATCTGGTGAATATCGACTACGAATCCTTTTTTTTATTTCTTTATCCTTAATTGTCGGTGAAATACCATACCTACTAGTTATTTTGGATAAAATCGTTGAAGCTTCATTTGGAACTGGATTTTATTTTACGAAGTATCTCACTCAAATTTTTCTGGCCTCGTGTTCATTGGTTAGTTTGATTGTTATGGCTTGGAATTTACTAGTCCTAAGTTGCTTATATCTTAGAAATAAAACAAATAGTACTAGTTTCACTGCAGACAAGGCGGTTGGAAAAGTTCTGCTCTTCACTTTTTCAGGGTTTTTATCTTTGGTGATGTGGTTGATGATTCTATTCTTTGGACTAACCACAGATGATTGGTGGATGAAACCGTTCAATTATGTTGTTGGAGCATATATTGGCTTGATTTTTGTGTATCGAGTCATATGGTTGAAGACTAACCCATTTACAGGAGGATTTTAATGAAAATTGATTGCATCGTTGAACCCGAAGACATAATAAAACACTTATTATTGCCACATTGCTCTTTTATTCGGAACGGAGCAAGTGTTCAAAGCCCTGGCAATTCTATCGTTTATTGTTCACAGTGGTTTCCGTTTGTTGAAACAGCAAAAGCTTGCTTCCCAGATTCTGATATAAATTCAATAAAATTAGGAGTAAATTTTGTGAGCATCAGAGGGGAAAACGCCCCAGATGAAGGCTTGCATATTCATCTATCCATGATTGTTGGTATTATAGTAGAAGGACAAGGTATAATTCATTATGAAAAGGATGGCAAAGTCATAACCGACCACGTCAGTCAGGGGGATGTTGTTTTTGTTCCGAGAAATGCCCCACATACTTTCGAGGGTGCACCTGAGGTAAAGTATTCCTTGGTCGAATTTGGACCTGACATTGATTACCAAAAGCATCATTACATTTCGTAGAAGTTCAATGCTAAAGGTTGAAAATATCAATAGAGCCATCAAAGGTCAGCAAATTCTTGAAGGCATTAATCTGAATATCAATCAGGGTGAAATCACCGTGCTAATCGGGCCAAGTGGATGCGGGAAAACAACGCTATTGAGAGCCATGGCAAACTTGGACAAGGCGCAAAGTGGTAAAATCATTTTGGACGATTTAGTTGTTGATTTAAAAAACGGCAGTAAATATCATGAAATGCTTTATCCAAAGGTAAGCATTGTATTTCAGCAGCTGTTTTTATGGAATCACATGTCTAATCGCGAGAATATTGAATTTGTGATGCGACAAAACAAGTTTTCGAAAGAACAGATTGAAAAGTCAGTTTATTCTCTAGTCGAAAAAATGCAAATGTCACATTTCATCGAACGCTTTCCGGAGCAATCATCACAAGGACAACGTCAGAGAGTTGCTTTGGCCAGAGCCATTTGTCTGAATCCTCAATATTTGTTACTCGATGAAATAACTTCTGCATTGGATATAGTTCAAACAAGAAAAGTAGCCAGAATCATCTATGAATTTGTGCATGAGAACAAGGCCGCTGTATTCATGTCGACCCATAATATTTCGTTAGCAAAAGAATTGGCTGACAAAGTCATCTTTATGAAGGATGGACAAGTAATAGAATACGGCACTGTTGAAATACTTAACTATCCGAATTCTAAAGAACTAATTGAATTTCTATCTTAAATAAGGATTTCTATCAAAATCCTTTCCCTCCTCCAAAACCTCATAGTAAGGCATCTTCTTAAAGAACGTCACTGGCTTTTGGTCAATCAAAGTGAAGATGTTGTTCGCAGAAAACCTTCTCAGTTCGTCAGGTGTAATCAAAGGCCGAGCCGTAGCACCAGACAGCATCATTCCTGTAGGGGAGTTTTGGTAAGTCGGCACGGACTTTTGCCCGAATAACTTGGATAAGTATTCAAGGGTGGTGTTGTCATTCAGATTGAAGAAGTGGCGCACGGCACAGGAAGAAATAAAGTTTTCCCAATTGCCTTCATACATGTCGCGCAATTGCACAAGGTTTTGAAGAATTGCCCAGACCGAAACTCCATAGCCTGCATATGCACCAAGGGCTACATCTATTTCGGACAAGTAACCTAGCGCATAGAATTCATCCAACAAAAAGCACACTCGTTTTTGTGGCTTTCTTATCACAGAACGCATCAAAGCTGAGACGACAAGACGCAGCCATTGGTAATGCGTTTTCAGACGGTCGGCTGGAATAATCACATACAAAGTCACATTGCCAGAGGTCAAATCTTCGGCACTGAAAGAAGACCGTTGCATGGATTGGCGCAGTGCAGGGGATTTCAGATAGTCCGTCCATTTTTGTGCGGTGCTCATCACGGAGGCGTATTCACGAGAACCGTTCTGCATGAGTGCCAATATTTCTTCAGCTGTTTTGTCGCAGACCTCACCGCCATGTTTTGAGCCATTGGTTTTCATGTCCGCCAAAAGCCCGTGCCATTTTTCAGTGTCCAACCGCAGCCATTCCCAGAGTGTCGCCAATGTTCGTTCACCCTTGTGTTTGTCGGCTGTCACAAGGTGCAGCAGCAACCCTGAAATAATCGTCCGTGCCCGAGCATTGAAATGGTCAGTATCGCCTTTGGAGGTAGTCGGCACAATGGTTTCAGCTATCAATTGAACATCGTCAATCACATTCGGATTGTCGGAATCTAGCATATCAAGCGGATTGTATTGTTCCGAGGCCATGTCCAGCATTCCCCAAGGATTGAGGACAACTACTTTGCGGCCTTTCTCTCGCTGTATTCGAGCACTGACAGCAGCGTTTTCACCTTTAGGGTCTATTACTACCCAAGAGCCGTCAAAGCCACCCATACCAAGCAAATTGGGCAAAATGATATTGACTCCTTTTCCGCCTCTAGTGCCAGCAACGGTGAGCAAGTGGCCTTGTTTACCGTATTCGTAATCGTCACCAATGAAAAAGCCGCGCTGGTTCTTTTTATCGTATTCGACAAGCTCTAGCTCTGTGGCATAGCTTGCCGTTCCGTAGCGAGTTATTTCCGTGATATAATCAGTTATTCCGCTTGCCCATTTGCGATGATGAATAAGGATTGCCCAAACCATAAGAAGATTCAGTGCAAGCCAAGCCAACTTATAGGGCGTTTCTTGTGCCATCCTGAGAATTGTAGGGCCAAGTAGTCCTGTCAACACACCAGCACAGGACATGATAATGAAGGGGAAAATCAACCCCCCAATAACCATGGACACATAAACTATGGGCGGATTCGGATAGAGTCTTGGGTATTCATCCTTGTTTCTCAGAAACCGATTGTAGGCGCGTCTATAGCCGATGAACGCACCCCAAACGGCAATAAACGAATACACTACACCAAATATGAATAGTGCAATCAAGATTGGCCTTTCGGGATTTGGAATTCTCTTTTTGAGCTTCTTCCATTCTTCTTTGAATTTCTCAGATTTGAGATATTCCTTCCATTGAATAAAGCTGAGTGGGTTAAACATGGTCAGTAAGATTTAGTAGTTCGAATGAGTGCAACAAATAAAATGAATTGGCTATAATCTTTAGCAAAACGCCTCAAATTTCTTTCGGCATTTTTAATTATTCTGACTTATCCTAAAGGTGAATTTGTCCGAAACAGACAACACCTGACTTCGTCTTTTTTCTTTTGCGCAGCAAAATTTTTCTTTGCCGTATTGCAACACTGGAATCAATTTGCTACTAATGATGTAGCTTCGCGGTAGTGCATTGCAAGTTGGAGGCGGTATAACCGCCAACTTGCTCTCAGGTGCCGAGGGCTAATCAAAAAAGCACCCTAGAAGGGATGCTTTTTTGGCAGGGGTTCAGATGCCACCCCTGCACTGGCTTGACCGCTCCAGAAAGAGCGGAAGGGAACTCAGTGGCCGTTCCCTTGACCCTTGCTGGCAAACTTGGCGCGCTGGGGAAAAGAAAAAATGTTTGCCTACATGGAGAAGCCAAAACATAAAAATCCGAACCGCAGCGAAAAGCGGCAACGCCAAGTTTACCTCATTGCTCGTTGCACCGAAGCGGAAAAGGCAATTGCCCTTGACTATGCCACCAACCAAGGACTTTCCTTGTGTGATTACCTGCGCATGTTGGCAATAGGCTCAAAGCCGCTTTATGTGGTGAAACGAACCAGCGCAAAGGCTGAGGCTCTTTTATTGCTGAAAGCCGAACTCAATAAAATCGGTAGCAACGTGAACCAAGTTGCCAAGGTCGTAAACACCAAACAAGAAGCAACACCAGCGCAAATTCAAGAATTATTGGATGCGCTGAAAAAGTGTTACGATGAGGTGTCAAAACTGACTAACGCATGATTCTCAAAGGCACAGCCATTCGCAACCGACAACGCGCAGTCAATTTGGCTAACCACCTGTTGAAGGCCAATGACAATGACATTTGCGAAGTCATAGACATTGACGGCCACGCCAGACCAGATGATTTGCGGGCGGCCTTGACCGACTACTACGACATGGTGAACCTGACCAAAGGCGACACTGGGCTTTTCATGGTCAGCATCAACCCAGAAGTTGGCGAAAAAATGACACCTGAATTTTATCAGGAGTCCATTGATAGATTGGAAGAACTTTTCGATATGAAAGGACTTCCCAAAGCGATTGTCCGCCATCACAAAGAAGACCGCGAACATTACCATGTGGTTTGGCAAACAACCAATACAGACACCAAACAAATACAAGCACAGATATACCGCTTCAATGTGAAATGCAAGAACCTGTCACGCGAGTTGGAGCGTGACTTTGGGCATCGCATTGTCAACAGCGAAAAGTCTAAAAGTGCATACAACGAAAAGGAGCGCAACCAAGCCACCAGAAATGGCAGTGAACTAAAACCCGACCAGCGCAAAAAATTGATTCAGCAACTTTACTCCCAGGCAAAAAACCGAGATGATTTTTCGCGTGAGCTGCAACAAAACGGATTCACATTGGCGAAAGGCAAAGTTGGAATTTGTTTGGTAGATGAAGCGTCAGGCCAAGTGTACAATCTTGAAAAGGAACTGGGTAAAAAAGTAAGTCAACAACAATTGAATGACTTTGTGCAAACCTCGAAAGCACCCCTGCCCGATGCTGCGAAACTTTCCGCTTCAAAACAAATTGAAGTGAAGCAGAAGACCAAACAGAAGAAGTCGAAAGCCAACGACAACAAACGAGAACCAAAGTACCGATTGAAAGAAGGTGGTATTGCCCAAGAGTTGGAAACCGCCACGTCCACAGCAAAGCAAGCGGGAAAAAACCTTGATGATATTGTGAACGCACCACCAGAAAGCGCGGAACAAAAGGCGAAGGACTTTGCACAAGAGCGCGAACAAATAACAAGCGACCCGAAAGAAGAATTCAAACGCAAATTGCGTGAAGCGCAAGAGAACATGCAGCGCGACAATGACAACGACCTAAGTCAGGAAAAGAAAAATGACATTTGGAAGAAATTCAAAGACAATGGGCTCGATATTGTGCTTTGGCCGTTGGTGATGTTAACGAGGTTGTTGGGTGATATTTTTTCTGTGCTATTCAAACTATAAAGTGCACTTTTGCCGGAACAAACATCCTTTAATCAATACTGATGAGTAAAGAAAACACTGCAATTGAAAAAGCGAAGTATGCCTTAGACAATCAAATCGGTTGGCAGAAATATGCGACAAGTAAAATCCTACTCCTCTTCACTTTATCTGGTGGTACATTGCTTGTTCTTATCAACGGAATCAAGGCTGATGAACTCATATACTCCATGCAAAATCTGCCATGGAACAACAAAGCTTTTATTTATTGTTCACTTGGTTCATTGGTAATTTCAGTAATTCCACATTGTCTCACTTTCGCCAGACATTTGGAATTGAAAGGAAAAGCCTCATTGATTTCTTGGAATTCAGTGAAACGAAAATCTCTCAAACAATTGATAGATGCGACAGAAGAATACACTGATAGCAGCCAATTGCACGATATTTTGAATGAGCATCTTGCTGGGAGCAAAATCACAAGTGAACTTCATTTTTTCTTCGGCCTTGGGATATTGATATACTTTGTTGGTTTGCTTTGCTTCATCTTACCAATCCTTTTTTCGTAACAGCGAATAATTTACTTTTTGAAGAGGATTGTCCACAAGCAAACACTAGTTTATATGTGGACAAATGCGTCCAGCCATTCCCTACTATCGCGTTTCAACCCGTGTTCAAGGCGCAAGCGGCCTTGGACTCGAGGCACAGAAAGAAGCCGTCATTCGATACATGAGTGCCAATGAATTTGAGCCTTTGGCCGAGTTCACAGAAATAGAAAGCGGCAGACGAAAGAACCGTCCTGAATTGACCAAAGCCCTTGAAGTTTGCCGCAAACAAAAAGCTACATTGATTATCGCAAAGCTTGACCGCCTTGCGCGGAATGTTCACTTTGTTTCATCACTGATGGAAGCTAAGGTTGATTTCATTGCCGTGGACAACCCACAAGCCAACAAACTTATGCTACACATGCTTGCAGCATTCGCAGAGCACGAAAGTGACCTTATCCGAACTCGCATCAAAGAGGCCCTTGCAGCCGCAAAAAGACGCGGTGTAGAACTTGGCAAGAATGGAAAGGTATTGGCTACACAGAACAAGGCCAAAGCGGATGAATTCGCACTATCTATTATGCCATACCTACACACCAAAAACAGCCTTCGCGGCTGGGCCAAGATGCTGAATAAAATGAATGTGCCGAGTTTTCGGGGGCGACAATGGCATTCAAACAGTCTTTACAGAATAAGCGCAAGGTTGAAGGAAGAGCAATCGAATTAAAGCTCAGTCCTCCAATAAGTATCTCTTTTTCAAATTGGTAAGTGAATCTTTGCCGAATTCCTTTTCGTGAAGCTCCATTAGCTCAAATATGATTTGAAAAAAATCAAACAACTGCTTTTTTATATGGCTAATGTCATGCACTTCATCTGGTTTCAGTTCATTCCAAATCCAAGTGAGCCTTCGGTTGAAAAAAGCGAATAGACTCGCATCCTTCAATCTTGTTATGATGCCAATCAAGTCATCATTTTGAAAGTATGTCATCGTAATTGGTAAATCATTAAGATTGTTGATTTCAATATCGATAGCTTCAAACTTACTCTTTACCAATGTACGCCATGAATAAGGTACTCCATTACTACTTGTTATTGTAATCCTTGAATCATGAGCCAGACATTGCTTTTCGCAATCTTGCTGACTTGGTGGGAACGGTAAAATTTTTATTCCCTTCGTAAAATTGTAATACAACGAAAGACCTTCGGAAATGATGAGTAGACTTTGATATTCCACTTTTTTACTGACCAAAGCCTTTTGACGAATTTCTTTGAGAAATACAACAAGATAAAAGAAGATGATGCTGGCCAAGAACCCCAATTGCAAATTGTAGAATATGTCTCCGAGTTCACTTGCCTTTTGAAACCATCTCCGTTCAGGTATATTGATAAGCAGGAGTTTGTAAACAAATACATGTACAATGCCGATAACCGTCCACCAAAAGAGTACTGGATAAGTTCTCCGAAATAGATTTAATTTCATTCAATGGGTTTGATTACAAAGGTATTGACAATGTATATCCCATGATGCATACTTCGGCATACCTAAAAGGAGTACTTCATGATATACACAGTAGGCGGAATAAAAGGCGGAAGTGGCAAAACAACGATTGCTACCAACCTTACTGTATTCCTTGCCAGCCAAGGCAGAGATGTTCTATTGGTTGATGCAGATGACCAAGAAAGCGCAACAGACTTTGCATCCATTCGGGCGGAATCAGGTAAAACAGACATCACAGCTATTACACTTTTGAGCAAAGCAGTTTATGACCAGATTCCGAAACTCAAAACCAAGTACCAAGACATTGTCATTGATACAGGCGGCAGAGACACAGACACGCAGCGTTATGCTCTTTTGATGAGCGATATATTCCTTGTGCCATTCATTCCGCGTAGCGTTGATATATGGACACTCCAAAAGGTAGAACAGCTTATCACAGAAGCGAAAATTCCAAACTCTGCCCTATTCGCTTATAGCTTTCTAAACCGTGCCGATGTGCAAGGAAAAGATAATGGTGAAGCATCCGAAGTTCTGACAAATAGCAACGCTTTTGTTTTCCTTGATAAGGTTGTGCGCAATCGCAAAGCCTTTGCAAACGCCATGACTGTTGGCCTTGGAGTACAAGAGCTAAAACCCGCAGACGACAAGGCTATTCAAGAAATGACAGCATTATTTACTGAAATACTTTGTGCAGTGGAGGCTTGAAATGGCAATCCGTCAAAAACCTGAGAAGCCCACCCACCAGCAGACGCAAGACGCGTTGGCCTTTGTGAAGAAAGCGGCAGTCAATCAAACACAAGAAGAGCCAAGCATTGCGGGTGATACAAAAAAGCCAATCACTTTGAAGATTTGGAAATCCGAATTGGCCGCGATTGATGAAGCAGTCAAAGCCCTTGCAGAGAAACAACCTTTCAACCGCAAGCGATTGAAAAGACATGCTTTTATTATTGAAGCCATCTTTGAGAAGATTGAACGTGTGAATACTTTGGTAATTCAAAAGGATGTACTTTAGTACACTCTATCTTTAACAACCACAAGTCATGAATAAAATCCAATACTCTAGCCTCAATTCCAAACAGAAAGAAAATCACAATTTTCACAAGATTTCAGCCGTACTTGCTGACTATGGCTATAATTCACTCAGATTGAATGATGATTGGAATGGTGCTGATTTTATTGCAGTTCATATTGATGGCAGTAGCACACTAAAAGTTCAACTAAAATCTAGGCTTTGGATAAATAGGAAGTATGAAGGAAAAGACCTTTACATCGCATTCCCTAACAATGGAAATTGGTTTCTCTGTCCGCATGATGTTTTGATGAAAGAACTTTTAGATGCAGGTAATGCTACAGGCTCAGTTTCATGGGATACCCACGGTGCATATAGCTGGGGGTACATTGCAAAAAACAAAATTGCAATTCTTGAAAAATACAAGCTCTAATTGCTCACTTCTTTTCACGCTCTATCCCCAAGTCACCATCAAGGTTTTTGTCATTACCCTTTTCATTCGCTCCTGATAGGCGTTCACGAAATTGTTCTTTCTTGAATTCAGCACTACCAGACTTTAGGCCATCCACATAGGGCAGTTCAGTTGGTGCTATTCCTTTCAATACATCTTCGATGATTTTCGGCTCATGCTTTTGTAATAGGTAGCCACTATTGAAGCCCTTTTGAAATGCGGGGTTCACATATGTTTCGTCAGTGTCGGTCATGGTCAAAAGGTCTCTTGTGCGTGTTTTTCGAGATACAAGTAAATTGAATTCAAATCGTAAAGAATGGTTTTACGGTCAGGTTGCGAGAAACGCACTTGGCCCTCATCACGCAATTTCTGCAAGGTGGTTTTGCTTTTCACCCGCAGCTTTTGCATGGCTTCGTCACCGCTTATCCATTTATCTTCTTTGATAGCGTGTTGCTCCTTTATTCGGGCAACAACCTTTTCTATCAATGAATAGAACGCTTCGTCTTGTAGGCAGATTACTTCCATGCGCAAAGTGATAAAAGTCTAATAGAGGATGTGTAAACTTAAAGAAAATCCCCATCCGAAGATTGGGGATTTTCAAAATTACTTGGGCAAATCACGTAATTGCGTTTCCAAATTGGATAACTCTTGTTGAAGGGGTTTGACTTTGGCCTTCAATTGAGCAATTTGGTTTTCAAGATTAGCCCTACGTTGTCTGTTGTTCGGATTCGAACCGTCAGCTTTGTCGTTGGATGGTGGCATCTTTTTCTTTTTGGAGTGGCAACTTCATGGTGGTGTCGCTAGAAGTTTCTCGCGCTTTTCGAAAACATCTGTGAAAGTGTAAAATGAAATTTCAAACTGTTGGACTTTCCCTGAGTTATTCACATCTCATGCCAATTCCCAATTCAATTTCAAAGACAAGAACGCGTGCAAATGGCGTGCAAATGAAAAAATAAAAAAGGGTCTCATTTCTGAAACCCTTGTCTTTACTTGTGGGAGCTACAGGGTTCGAACCTGTGACCCTCTGCTTGTAAGGCAGATGCTCTGAACCAGCTGAGCTAAGCTCCCAAAATATTTTTTCGCTTCAATCGTTTTTAAAGCGGGCGCAAATATAATTGTGTGTGGTAACGCTCCAAACTTTATTTTTGATTTGGTGGAAGATTTTCGCGAAAAAATACTCGACTGGCATGAGGATGAGCCAACTAAGCACAGGTTTAATCATTGGTTGGCGGCTTTCATACCGGTGTTTATTTTTGCTTTGGGGACCCTGTTTAAATTCCTCCATTGGCCATTTGCAAACCTATTGATGGCTGGCGGGCTCTTCCTCATTCTAATTCGAAGCATCATTCTCTTCTTTTCCAAAAAACGCGACAAATTCGATTGGATTTATTTCCTGGGAAGAATCTCCCTGATTCTCGCTCTCGCTGTCAATTTCGCGCTTTTTCCTGTCGGACGAAAAATCCTTCTGGTGGCGTTGTCCTTATTTGGAATGAGCGTATTGACTTTTCTCCTGAAGAAAAAAACGCCATCTGATGAATCACCTGAGAACTCCGAAGACGACTATTAGATTTTTGTCAATTTTATTTCCGTCCGGCGATTGATCGAATGCTCCGGATCTGAGCACTTCACACCATCATCACATTCATTGAGCAATTGTGTTTCTCCAAATCCTTCCGCTTTGAAGCGTTTTTTTGAAATGCCTTTTTCAACCAAATAGCTTACCGCTGCTTTTGCCCTTTCATCTGATAACACAAGATTGTAGTTGTCCTGACCACGAGAATCTGTATGCGACCGCAATTCCAAACCAACTTGTGGATTTCGCTCCATGATCATTTTAATCTGTTCCAACTGACCTCTCGATTCCATCGTCAATTCACTGCTATTGTATTCATAATAGATTCGGTTGATCACAAAAATATCTCTGGGAGAAACAACGATGCGTTCATTGTACTCATTTGTAAGTTCTATCGCTTCTTTCGGGTCAACACGTGAATAGTGGATTTCAGCATTGAGCACAGGAAGAGTAATGCGTTCACCTTTGTCCGTGATCAGTACATTGGAAGCGGTGGTTTCTTTCGACAACTGAAAAATGTACTCCAGTTGCGGCTCTACTTTCGTAAATTGAAATTTGCCGACGTCATTGGTGTAAGCAATAGCAACAGGCTGTCCATTTTCGTCCAGAATCGTCACAGGCTCATTGCGGCCTACATCACCTGGTTTTTTATCGTATAGCTGACCTTCGAAGTGCAGCGTCAAAATGCTTTCATCCTCCAATGGCAAAAGATGAAGCTCTGCAAAACTCAACGGCAACAACTCAAGATTAGCAAATCCACTGATATTGAATTTTATTTCCCTGATTCGATTGCCCTTCTTGTCATAAAATATGAGTACACTTTCTCCATAAAGATTCACATCGATTCCGGATAACTGAATTCGGTAGTTCTGCAGAAATTGTAGTTTACTGATATCGACAACGCCCGCGCTGTCCGATTTTTCGCGTAATACCAATTCGCCCAAATCATTCGTGACAGCAATCGTAACTCCTGAAAATGGTTTGCCCTGACATTCAAACACAGCCGTAAAATCAACCAGCTCTTCTTGTAGAACTACACGCTCTAGTATATAAATATCATCACCCCCTATACCACCAGGACGGTTGGATGTCAAAAAACCTTTGTCTTCAGTGATAAAAAACAAGGACAAATCATCTCCAACACTGTTGAATGGTTCGCCGAGTGAAACACTCGATTGCCATTGTTGACTTTGCAGTGCTTTCTTGAGATCATATCCTCCCAAGCCTCCGGCAGCATTACTTGAATAATAAATATCACCTTCATAAGTGGTGGGAAATATTTCATTGGAAGGACTATTGACCATCATTCCCGGATTCACAGGCTCTGTCCAGCTGTTGTCCCGTAAATAAGAAAACCAAATATCCATGAGTCCAAAACCTCCTGGTCTGCTGCTACTGAACACCAACAATTTTTGCGATGCATCATAATATGGATGCGTATAGTCGTATTCGCCAACGCACAAAGGATGCAGACGAGGCTCACTCCAACCGTTGTTAGTCAGTTTAGACATATAAATTTTCAGATTGGCTCCTTTCGCATCGCCGAAATGATCCGGACTGCTGAAATAAATTACTGAATCCGGTAAGTTCATAGTACCAGGACCCTCATCGCCTCTGCGTTTGCGATCGAACAAAACACTGCCTTCGCTCCATTGCGAAAAAGTTTCACCTCTTTTCGATTTTAGTAGATGAAACATTGGCTTATAGTTCCAGGTGTAGTCATTCACGAGATCATTGGCCGAAACAGTCATGTAAATCATCTCTTGACCTACAATTCCACATGCAATATCATCCTGCGTCGTGTTGATTTCAGGCAAAAGTCTGATGGTATACTTATGCTGAGAATAGGCCGCAACAGTGATACACAACAAAGAAAATATGACGAGTATTTTTTTCAATCAGAAATAGCGGATTGATTTACCCGAACGGTTCTTGAGATTATAGCCTAAAAATATCTCTGCTGATCCATCATTTGTTTTTCTTAAAGCATTGATTGGAAAATCATAACTGAATCCCATTCGAAAATGTGTTGTGATGTTGATACTTCCCAGCAAATTGCATCCCGAGTTCAATCGATAACCTCCTCCAAACCATATTTTATTTCGCATCAGGTAAAGCAAATTCCATTCTGCCTGCCACAACTTGCCTTCAGAATATTTGACCAGCGTAGAAAGCTGCACCAGATTATCGCTTCCGATTTTTTTCATGTAGCCTGCTACCAAATTCAAATTGTAATAAAGCCGGGCAAGAGATCCTTTGTCTGAATTATACAATGTCCTATTGATCCTGCACGATTGCAAGCCTGTATAAAAGTTTTTTGTGTTAAAAAAAACAGAAGCATCTACTACGGGAATCAAAACAGCAGCCGAAATATTTTGCAACTGAACATCCAACTGATCGGCTGCAGAAAGTTTTGGACGATCAATCGCTTGCCGGATCATACCTCCGGTCATTCCAACGGACAACGTTTTTTCCCCGAAATGTATTTTGTAAGCGCACGACCCTGACACCGATTGTTGCTTTCTAGCGCCAATACTTTCGTTCATCACACGCAATCCCACACCAATCTTTTCATTCATCAATGGAGCATGAAAAGAAAAGTGTTGAGTTACCGGTGCGCCTTCCATTCCCAACCATTGCGAGCGATGACGCAACGAAAAACTGGCACTCCGATGATTGCCTGCATAGGCCTGATTGATGTCGTAGAGATTAAACAGGTATTGCGTATAAACCCACTCCTGCTGCGCATCAGACTCGAACTGGGACAAAATCAAAGCGATCAAAACGATAGATCTTATGATCGCATTCGAAATGTTCGTAGATATGTCAATAAATTTCATCATCGCATGAGTTCAACATAACCTGTGTATTCATGACTATCCACTTTCACCACATAGTAGTAAGTGCCGTCAGGAAGGGCTTCACCATCCGAAGTTTTTCCACTCCAGACCTTTTCGATATTGTCGTAATCCCTTGCATCCCAAACCTTCGCTCCCCAGCGGTTGTAGAACGTGACTTCATTTTCAATGTACTTGTCGTTTGTGATATTGTCAATTCTCCAGGTGTCATTATCACCATCTCCATTCGGCGACAGGTAATTGTAAAAAACGAGATCACACGCAATGGTTTCTACAGGCATCGATTCAAAGTTGTAATCGGCGGAAAACGAACAACCATTGTCTGTCATGACTGCAAGATTGGTAATCGCATCCAGATTTGTTCGTTTACTATCTCCTTCGACACCATTCCAGAAATACCGCACCACCTCATTTTGTGTACATCCTGATAAATTTTTCACTTCAGCTTCATAAAGTGAATTACACGAATTGAATTTCACTTCAATGTTCAATGAAATCGAAAGATCTCCATTCGGTTGCTCGAAACCGGCTGTCAGATTCAACTCTCCTCCTTGTGAACTGGAATAATCAATTTGTCCTGCAGTTGATTGAATGCAAAATTCATCACACGCATTGAATGCAAAACATGAAAGTACCTGGCGCTCAAGGACAATCTGACTTTGCAACAATGCAGACAGAATCAATGCGGTTAGGGTGAGCAAATGCCTCTGTAACATCTAGTCTTTGCTGTGTTCAATTACATACCAGTTGACGCCCGTGCTGACGATTGCAGCATACTCGGCGTAAATATTTGTCATCTCAAAAATGGGAAGGCCGTCAATGTATTCACCAGCCGTTGCGACTATGCTCACATCATTACTTGTAACGACGCCAGTAAACATTTTTCGAAACTTATAAATTCTCCCTGGGCAAGTGGAAGCAGGTATTAATCCGATCGTAACATCCTGATTGGTCACATCACACAAAAAAATGAGCGTCTCTTCATTGTCTGGATTGCTCGCAAGGTTGTAGTACTCGCCATTGAGCATGGTCACACTACAGGCTACAGAACCCTGCACGGTAAGACTGCTTGTCGGTGCCATAGTTCCGATGCCGATATTGTCTGTGCCATTATAAACTCCTGATGCATTCTCTTGCCAGGTGGAATGAATGGCTTCATCAAAATCAATGGTATGCGCGATGCCACCTTCTGTGATTTCAAGTTGATTTGAAGAATTGAGAGCGACGTCCGTGATAAGTTCATTAGCGGGATCTCCATCTGAACCTCCGCCGGTGATCGTGGATAAATCCACTGAGTAGTCATCGTTATTTTCGGTAATAGTGAGGATCGTTCCATCTAATGCAAAACCATCGATCAATTCATTTTGTGTGTCACCATCTGATTCAAACAATACGCTACCGGCTTTAGCTGCGTAAAAAGCATACGGCACTGCCAACATTTGAGATACTCCGAGTATTTGCGTGCTGCCTTGTCCGGGAATGGCCGCTCTTACTTCCAGAAAAAAAATGTCGGACTGCCACGGAATGAGAGACATCGTGGTGAACAATCCGACTCCAGTTGGAATGCCGTTGCCGATAATGGCCGTGAATAATCCGTACTGATTTGTTTGGACAAGATCGTGATATTCCTCGAAAACGATGACGCCACCAAGGCTGCCCTGACGTATTGCAAATTCAATGGTGACTGCCTGATCGGAAAGCTCGTTGCCAAAGTTGTCCCTGACTACTGCCTGATAGGAAATCTGATCAGGTGCAAGCTGCGCCAAACCCTCCAGTGTGACAAGCAATAAGATGAGAGAAATAAAAACTTTGGGGTGCATGGGCGAATTCCAAAAAATGGTTTTCATGCCGCAAAGTAGCCTGAGCGCATAGCCGAAATGAATACCACGCTCAGCAACTATCAACTATGCTCCGTGGAAAGATCAGGATTGTTCTTCGCGCTTGAGCGCATCAGCCACTAATTCCATTTCATCGAACCAGGCGGTTCCGAATTTGCGTGTCAATGGCTCTTTGAGGAATTTATAGACCGGTACTTTTAAAGCCAAACCGCAATCACAGGCAGGTTCACACACATGCCAGCGATGGTAGTTCACTGCGATATAATCTGGAAGTGTTGCAAGACGAACTGGATAGAGATGACAGGAAATGGGTTTTTTCCAATTCGTTTTCCCGGCAAGATATGCCTGTTCCAACGCACACTTAGCTATGCCTTTTTCATCGTAAGTAACAAAGGAACATGCACCATGGTGTCCAACCAACGTTGTTACCAAGTCACCATCACTATCGAGTTGATATAGCCCGTCTTTTTCGATCGCTGCAATTCCTTCCGGACGCATAAAAGGTTTGACGTCTTCATAAATTTCTTCGATACGATCGAGTTCTTCCTTTTCAAGTGGAGCGCCACTTTCGCCCTCCACACAACAAGCTCCTTTGCACGCCGAAAGATCACAAACGAAAAATTCTTCGAACAATTCTTCACTCACCAATGTCTCCCCGATTATGATCATGCGTGTTATTAAGACTTTTTGAAATTCACCAGAGTCGTTTCGATGATCGATACACATTCCATAAGCTGAGTTTCTGTCATCACAAGCGGGGGAGCGAAACGTATGATGTTGCCATGTGTTGGTTTTGCCAAAAGTCCATTTTGTGCCAGCGCCATACAAATATCCCAGGCAGTGCTGCTTTCTTCGGTATCGTTGATCACAATCGCATTAAGCAAACCTTTTCCTCTCACAAGCTGCACCAGGTCGCTTGTTGCAATGATTCGATTCATTTCTTTCCTGAAAATTTCGCCGAGACGTTCAGCATTTTCGGCAAGCTTTTCATTTTTGACAACCTCTAAAGCGGCGATGGCAACTTTCGCAGCGATTGGATTACCTCCGTAAGTACTACCGTGCTGACCCGGTTTGATATTCAACATGATTTCATCGTTGCACAAAACAGCACTTACCGGATAAACACCGCCACTCAACGCTTTACCAAGAATCAACATATCGGGATGAACACCTTCATGATCGCAAGCCAGCATCTTACCTGTACGCGCAATGCCGGTTTGAATTTCATCGGCGATAAAAAGCACATTTTTCGATTTGCATAAATCGTATGCGCCTTTGAGATAACCTTCATCGGGAACCATCACGCCAGCTTCACCTTGAATCGGTTCAAACAGGAAACCCGCAATGTTTTTATTTTCTAAAACATCTTGTAAGGCTTCGAGATTATTATAAGGTATGCTTAAAAATCCCGGGCCATAAGGACCAAAATGTCCGGAAGAATCCGGGTCGCTGGAGAATGAAACAATTGTTGTCGTACGGCCATGAAAGTTTTGCTCACATACAACAATAATCGCATGATCCTCTGCAATTCCTTTTTTCTCATAGGCCCATTTGCGACAAAGTTTGATCGCTGTCTCCACTCCTTCTGCTCCGGTATTCATCGGCAACACTTTGTCGTAACCGAATAATTCGCAGACGTATTTTTCGTACTGCCCCAATGAGCTGTTGTAAAATGCACGAGAAGTCAGCGCCAGTTGTTGCGCCTGCTCTATAAGCGCTGCGGTAATCTTCGGGTGACAATGCCCCTGATTCACCGCAGAGTAAGCCGAAAGAAAATCGAAGTACTTTTTGCCGTCGGTGTCCCAAACGTAAACACCCTCTCCTTTGTGAAGCACCACCGGCAGCGGATGATAATTGTGCGCCCCATATTTTGCTTCCAACTCCATCATATAGTTGGCTGTGTTTACTCCCGGAACAGTTGCGGTCATTTCGATACTTTATTGGATTGGCGCGAAGATACGCAGATCAGAATGAGAAAGAGAATGAGAATGAGGAGCGCGCTGTGGAAAATTGAAAGGTTTCAATACTTGAGCAATCAAGGATTCAAAAATTCAAAGATTCAAGAATTCAATAGCCGCGCTTGAATTTTTGAATCTTTAAATTTCTGAATAGTCGATTCTTCCCGATTTCCACTGAGCAGACGTGAGCTTAAACCACCTCGCCGGATGATGCTCACACTCCTCCAATTTTTCGAATGAGAATCCCAACTTTTCAAGAACACGATCAGAAGCTGCATTGCCAATCGCAACTCTTCCGATGATTTCGTTCATGCCCGCTTCACGAAAACCCCAGTCGAGGCAAACCTTGGCTGCTTCCGTTGCATACCCATTGCCCCAATACTTTTTCATAAACCGATAACCCAGATCGATGATGCCCAAATCTTCTAATTGATTTTTGAGACCATACCAGCCGATCGACTCATTTGTTTCTTTCAAAACCACCAGCCAACGGCCGTATCCGAATTTTTTGTAGTGATCGTAATCACTAATACCGATTACACAAACAATATAGTCCAATTACGGCTGCGCCTAATTGGCCTATTTGTTTGTAGGCATCGGCATTTACCACTGTAAAATTTATTTTTTTATTGAATTACAAAGTAAATGACATTGGTATAAGAAATTTCTTTGCTTCTTCAACCGATAAAAACGATTCATCTCCTGTGAATAGTAACACTTCCGGGTCGCTGTTCAACTCAAAAGCAAAAGGTGCATCTTCGGCCGTCATTTCCCGAAGAATAAGACGGGGTGTTTCGAGAGTGAACATAGTGGTAAAATTATCGCAACTTCGCTTCAAGTTGCGATTGTGCCTAGTCAAAAACTCCCCGATCTCTGCTCCTGCCGCATCTTCTACAAGAAATGTCTATTTCGTTGGAAAGAGAAAACCTGATTAGCTTTGCCGCACTTTTAAAAAAATTATTATCCCACAGAAATGGCAGGAAAAATCACCTTTACGATGATCAAGCCTGATGCAACTGCAGCAGGCCACACAGGTAAAATTATTGACAAAATCCTCGGAGCAGGATTTTCCATCAAAGCAATGAAACTCACGAAACTGAGCAAAGAAGAAGCCGGCAAATTTTACGAAGTACACAAAGAGCGCGGTTTTTACGGCGAACTCGTGGATTATATGACCAGCGGACCTATCGTTGCTGCCATCCTCGAAAAAGACAACGCTGTAGAAGACTTCAGAACACTGATCGGCGCTACTGATCCGCAGAAAGCTGCAGAAGGTACTATCCGCAATATGTTCGCTACCAGCATTGCTGCAAATGCCGTACACGGCAGCGATAGTGATGAAAACGCTCTGATTGAAGGTGCGTTTTACTTCACTACGCGTGAACACGTTTAAGAATATTTCTTCAGGATATGGCGAAACTCTTCGCCATATCCTGTTTTTTTCAATAGTCAAAATTTTCCTCCTATGAATAAAATCAAAGTAGCTAACCCAATCGTTGAAATGGATGGTGATGAAATGACCCGTATTATTTGGACATTCATCAAAGACAAACTCATCCACCCTTACCTCGAACTGGATATCAAATACTTTGACCTGGGAATGGAAAACCGCGATGCTACTGATGACAAGGTCACTGTGGAAAGCGCGGAGGCAACTCTTAAATATAATGTTGCAGTAAAATGCGCAACGATAACGCCTGATGAGGCGCGTGTCGCAGAGTTTAAACTCAAAAAAATGTGGAAGAGTCCGAATGGCACTATCCGCAACATCATTGGAGGCACTGTTTTCCGTGAGCCTATTATCTGTAAAAACATACCACGATTGGTTCCAGGTTGGACGAAGCCTATCAACATTGGCCGCCATGCTTTTGGTGATCAATACAAAGCAACGGATACAGTCGTAAAAGGAAAAGGAAAACTGACCATGACTTTTACACCTGAAAGTGGTGAAGCAAAAACATGGGAGGTTTACAATTTCGAAGGTGACGGCGTAGCGCTCAGCATGTACAACACGGACGACAGCATTTATGGCTTCGCGCGCAGCTGCATGAACCAGGCGATCATGCGCAAATGGAATCTTTATTTCTCGTCGAAAAACACCATCCTCAAAGCTTACGATGGCCGCTTCAAAGACATTTTCGAAGAGGTTTTCCAGAAAGAATTCAAACCACAATTTGATTCCCTGGGAATTACCTACGAGCACAGACTCATCGACGATATGGTTGCTTTCAGCTTAAAAAGCGATGGCGGTTTTGTGTGGGCCTGCAAAAACTACGACGGTGATGTTCAAAGTGACATCGTTGCCCAAGGTTTCGGATCACTTGGACTCATGACTTCCGCTTTGATCACTCCCGATGGTAAAACCATGGAAGCAGAAGCAGCCCACGGAACAGTGACACGTCACTACCGCCAGCATCAGGCCGGTAAAAAAACTTCTACCAATCCGATAGCTTCTATCTACGCGTGGACACAAGGCCTCGCTCACCGCGCCAAACTTGATGGCAACGCGGAACTTGCCAAATTTTCTCAGACTCTCGAAACAGTATGTGTCGACCTGGTGGAGAGTGGTAAAATGACGAAAGACCTCGCGGTTTGTATCCATGGTGACAAGGTTAAAGACGAACATTATCTTTCTACTGAGGATTTTCTGGATGCGATTGATGCCGAGTTAAGGACACGTATGTCTTGATTTCTATTTCAACTGAAATAAAAAATCCCCGTCGGTTTTCACCGCGGGGATTTTTAGTTTTTATCAAACTCAGGATTATTTCCTTTCGTTCTCTAATTTTTCCATTTCTTTATTGAAAGTGTCTTTGAACTTTTCGTAGTTGTAATCCGCTTTGATCTTTTCGTTTTGTGAAAGACCCTGGTTATAAGCATCAGCGATTTTTTGACCGCTCAGCTCGATTGCTACATAGCTCACAAAAGTTCCATCTTCACGTTGAGTCAGTTTTTCACAGATCTCAATCGCTCCGCGCAATTCCTGATCTACCACCGTGCGGGCCATTTCCTGGAATGTTTCAGTCACCTCTTCTTTGTTGTTGAACTCAGTTGAGTTGACATAATTGTCACCGACAATTTTCATGGTTGTATTGATGGTTTTCGCCATTTCTGCATTTGCGTTAGAACGGGCCTTTTTCTTTGCTGTTTCGCGGTCCATACTTTCACCTGTGGCGGTTGCACGGAATGCTTCTTTTGTACTCATGTACTGATCGCCTGTGCAATACTCGTTGATAAGAACCTCACCTTTTGGTTTAGGAGTTTCTACGACTTTCTTTTTCTTTTTACATGCTGAACCGAAAATGGTCACTACAGCAACTAAAATGGCAATGGTAAAATGTCTGGTTTTCATATCACGTTGTTTTAAGTGTATTTGTCTTGTTTGTGTTTGGTGCATTTTCTACAATCGTGCCAAAAATAATACAAGTCTTCAATCCCTTTACAGACGGCACGTGTCAGCTATTTATTCAATTACATGATCGCATCGATGATGCTCTTTACAATCTGCTGTTCGATTTTTTCTTTCCCTTTTTTATATGCTTCCATACTCGCCGATTCCGCGTTTAACTGCAAACCTTTTATGGAAGTCAATGACTCCTGATAAACGATTTCCCCTGAACGATTACTCTTCACTTTCACCGTCATTTCGAGGTAGGCCACCACAAATCCTTGTGAACTTCCTCCATTCGTTGTATTTGAAGTGATCATAACCTGGTAGTCATTCTCGCCAGCAGAGTTGGAAACACGCATGCCCTTTTTAGCCAATTCCGCATTGAGTGAACTCGCCAGCATCGATCCGAGTGCCGGCTGACCATAAGATTTTTCCTCACTGCTGATAAAAAAGCTTGGTGTCAGCAATTCAATCGAAATCTGTCGACTGTCGGGTTTCATGTTTTTGGTGAGGCCCAACTGTATCATCTTGTCCAGATCCGATGCAAGCAAAGGCTCGAGATTTATTTTCAAATCAAGGACATTTGATTTTTGTGTAGAACTTACATCGCTCACATTCACCATCACTTTTCCATCATCAGATGTGATGACACTTTTCGGCTTCATGTAATTATCACGTGTATAATTATAGATCAATGTTATTCCTCGCACAGGACGATTGTCGTAAGACAATTCCACTGGCACATCCAGATTGTATTTGTTCTCTGCTGACAAAACCACTTTAGGAACCGCTGGTTTGATCATCATTCCCGATGTAATGCGTTGCAAACTGCTGTAGATTTCATTGTCGAGATAGACTTTTCCATCTGTTGTAGAGTATTCATTTACTTCGTTCCAAAATTCTTTCATTGCAAACAATCCGTGCATGTAAAGATCGAATGCTGCAGGAATATTTGAAAGACTTTCGGCAGTGGCTCCTTTGGCATAATAATCATACGCAGCACTGAGTGCTTTATTCTTTTTCTCCTGCTTTTGCCGTTGATATTCCGATTTACTCAAACGGTAATAAGTCCAATATTCTTTATCGTTTTCCCAACTTCCGGCTACTTCAAAATTTTCAATCTTTTCATCCGTAGTGGTCGAAATGGTGGATATAAATTCTTCGCTGAAATTCTTATTAACCTCCAATGAATTCAAAAATGTCTCACCTTGCACTCGCACACTGATTTCAGATGCGAGATCATTCAGTGCGTTCTTCTTTGCAATCGTCTGGTAGTCGAGCGGCTGAGTTATTTTACTACAGGTGCCAATGCCAATGTAATAAGCACCATTGTGCGGACGACTGCCAACCCATTCTGGCGCAGTAGCGGGTGCAATCACTTCCTTTTCGCCTTTCGGGATTGTTTTACCGGATGTACATGCTGAAAAAGACATTGTGACGAATGAGGCAAATACAAAAATCACTTTCAGCAATTTGAAGCCGATGAGATATTTCTGTTTGAGGTATCGCATAGAAGTTATTTAACGATTTCTTTTACGACCTGACTAATCGAGCCCGACATCTGGTTCGAAATCGTGCCGAAAAGGCTGTTGGATAATTCAGCCGAGGATTTCACTTCCTGACGACTTTGCATCATTCCGGCTAAAGCTTTCTTGTCTGAAAAATTCAGATTTGGTCCTGCCTGACCGGCCGGAAATAGATTATTGTAGTCGCCCTCATACTTGCCATAAATCACTTCATCATTCAATTCTTTCTGAATGATTTCTGTTTTCAAAATTTCACCAGTTTTCAGATTGATGAGTTTGTATTGAAAACTCACCGAACAAGAATTCGAATTGTAATATTCGGTATAAGTTGTGGGTTTATATCTGGTCTGCATATAGTACTTGCCATCTGTCTTATTCAACGTTTTTTCCTGATAAGAGGTGTAGCCTTCCCGTTGTTTCGAACGCAAGGTTCCCTTCTTCTCATTATAACTAAGAACGGTGCCGGTTAGCAACGCCTGCGCCCCGACAAGTTCTCCAACCTGAACAGCAGTGTTCTGATCAATAGCCCCGGAAAGTTGAAGCTGTTGTTCATGAATAATCGCCTCCATGTTTTCACGATCTACTACCCGTAAGAATGGATCTTTGATATCAGTGAGTGCATCCAGTGTGTAGGCTGAAACTTTCGCATCCAGACCTTGTGTTCCACTGGCATTCTCAAAATTGAGTAGGGCAATCGTGTAGATCCCTTTATCAAGGCACTCCTTTCTGAGTGCTACTGCATTCTTATAGTCAATTTTCTTCGCAATCACCTTTTCGAAGTTCTCATAGCCTTGACGATACATGCCCATTTCCAGAGATTTTTTTCCTTCCGAATACAACGGCTCCAGATAAGCGATGTTCCCCAGTTCCTGTGAATCCTTGAAATTGGCATCCAGTTTCCTGATTTCATCAAAACGAATTTCTGCCTCTTTGTACTTCTGCTCTTCCAAAAGTGTAGTGCCTTCGTCATACATCTGAGTGAGGTAGGCATTTTTGCAGAACTGATAATCAGATTCATAAAAGTCAGCCAGTTGCAAAGTCACACCTACCCCGGCAACTCTTTCCTTATAATCTCGAGCTGCGTGAAATGCATAGACGGCTTCTTTATTCGTACCGAAATTCTTTTGCTTTGCAAATTCATTCAGCATCGTATTCAGAACCAATTGGCCGTTCTTCTTTAATCCGATCTGGGCATCTACATTGCTTCGTTTTTTCTGAACTGCTATATAGTAGCTGTTCGCAGCCTCAGTAACCAATCCGGCAGCTTCCTGCTTGGCAGCCATCTTCGTGAAGTGTTTCGTACCCTGGCAACCTGCCAGCATGGCTACACTTAGAATCAGCAAAAATGTATTTTGTAAAATTCTGTTCATAGTAATACCGAGTTGGTAAAGGCATGTATTCAACTTGACTGGTCGAGCATCGAACTGAAAAGTCAGGGCACAATTTACTTTGACTCGAGGAATTTATTCAGTTCATCAATACTTGATTCAAAAGTGAACGCGTCATTGATCACATAATAGTCACCCTGGTTGTAACAAAAATCGTAAGCATATTTAGCATAATCGAGTTTTGATTCTTCAAAACTGAAAAGTGCCATTACCTCTGCAATCTGAGCTGCAGTGAGGCAATTTGCTTTTGTTACTTGTTTAGCAACTGTCATCTTCGAGTCTTCAAAACTCTTTGATGAAATATTGGTCTTTGCTCCAGCAAATGACGAAGGCGACATAGAGCTCGCGCAACGTCCCTGACTTTCTACTACTACAGGCTTTGGAGCAGGTGCGGGTGCTGGTTTGGTTTGCACTGGTTTGGCTGGTGCAGCGGTGGTCGTTTTTGAAGTCGTTGTTGTAGTAACCGTAGTGGATGAATTCTCTTCCATATCCATATTCATATCACCAGAAGTATCAGTTACGTTCACATTCATACCCATATTCAATCCACCTACGTTCATACCGATAGCTACATTCTCGCCATTTTTGGTAGGCTTCGCAGTGGTTTTGGTAGTTGTCGTTTGAGTGATAGTGGTTGTACCATCCATGTTGTCCATATCGTCTGTGCCATCGATTGTGGTATTCATCTCAATGGATTGTTCCGCAGGCTCTGCAGTTTCGTCATCTACCTGAGCAATACGACGGGCATCTGAAGAAGGTGCAGAAACGTCCGATGGTGTCGATGCTGCTAATCCGCTCAAAGGAGCCTGACTGTGAAAGCGTAGAACGTATTCACCCTTTTTATTAACTTTAATGATGTAGGTAACTTCAATTCCCATTTGAACTGCAAAATTGTTGTTGGAGAAATCTGCCAATTTCGCGTCTTCAAAATCGACACGGGCCTGATAAAATTCTGAAGTCAGCCCGCTGAGCTTCACATTGGCCTGTGGCGAGGCGTTTTGTTTTTCGCCATTGAGTAACAGTGTAAATTTTTCACCAGCTTCGGTGAAGATTACTGCACTAGCCGTCTGAGCGATGGAAGATGAATAAATAACTGCAAATAGAAATGCTACGTAAATTTTTTTCATGACTGGTCGTGTTTTGTGTTTTTGTAAGAGTGAATGTGAAATTGCTTGGCTAACGACGTGCCAAAAATATAGAACAAGTGATTTTCAGCTTACATGTTAATTTTGGAGGGTCAATTTATGCTATGAAAAAAATTCTGGTTATTGGTGCCGGCCGCAGTAGTGCCAATCTGATCAAGTACCTGATAGATCACGCCGATAACGAAAAATGGGCAATCCGTGTGGGAGATATGGATATCAGCCTCGCTCAACAAAAAACTGCACACAGTCCGTTTGCTGAGTGTTTCGTCCTTAATGCCAATGATACCGAACAGCGAAGATCGGAAATCCAACAAGCCGATCTGGTCATCTCCATGCTTCCGGCTGCCATGCATTTGTTGGTGGCAAAAGACTGCATCGAGTTCGGCAAAAACGTGATTACGCCAAGTTATATACCGGACGAAATGTGGTCGCTGGACCAATCTGCAAGGGAAAAAGGCGTCCTCATTCTGAATGAGATGGGTGTCGACCCCGGCATCGATCATATGTCTGCCATGAAAATCATTCATGAACTTCAGGCAAAGGGTGCGAAACTCGAAAGTTTTGAATCTTTTACCGGAGGATTGATTGCTCCGCAAAGCGACAACAATCCCTGGAAATATAAAATCACCTGGAATCCGCGGAATGTAGTGTTAGCCGGTTATGGCGGTACTGCGCAATACCAGGAAAACGGTCATCTGAAATTTATTCCATACCATAAACTTTTTAGCAGGATTACCAATATCTCGATTGAAGGCAATGGATCCTTTGACGGGTATGCTAACAGAGATTCGTTGAAGTATAAAAAGATCTATGGCCTTGAAGAGATTCCAACCATCTTTCGAGGCACCTTGCGTCGTTCCGGTTTTTGTGCAGCCTGGGACGCGTTGGTTCAACTCGGCATCACTGATGATTCATTTCAAATTGAAAATCCCACGAATCTTTCGTGGAGAGAATTCACTTCTTCTTTTTTACAAATGAATTCTGGTGAAACTACGGAAGAAGCTTTTCGAAGATCAATCAATTCGGATGAAGATGTTTTTAATAAAGTAAAATGGTTGGGAATCCTGGATGAAATTCCATTGAACATCACGTCCGGATCGCCAGCTGTGGCGTTGCAAAAATTGATCGAAACCAAATGGGAACTGGAAGAAAACGACATCGATATGATCGTCATGTGGCATCGATTCCGGTATGAATTAAATGGCATCGTTCAGGAAATCCAATCTTCGCTCATCACACCCGGCGATGATCAGATTCATACTGCCATGTCAAAAACAGTTGGATTGCCGATCGGGATCGCAGCCCGCATGGTGTTAAATGGCAAACTAAAACTCACTGGAGTGCAGCTTCCGGTTATTCCCGAAATTTACCAACCCGTATTGGATGAGTTAAAAGAATACGGCATCGATTTTAAAGAACAACACAGGAATTGTTGAAACTGAAGAATTTCATACTAACCACGATCCTTCTTGTTTGCACCATTGCAGCGCATGCTCAGGAAGGCCGCTGTCCGAAACTACCAGATGTTTATGTCTGGAATACAGAGAAAGAATATCAGAAGGATGCTGACCTCGTAAAAAAAACGTTGAAATGGCTTTGTGTCACACCTCTTGGAATTGACATCGAACAGCGCAGCATTGCGAATGCTTTTGTCCTTGAATGGATTGCCGGTTCGCCGGAAATACTGGTGGAAGTAAAAACAGACTTTCTTCCATTCTATACGGAACATCCGGAATTGCTTTTTACTTTCATTCATGGGGTAGCTTTGTTTAAAATCGACAAACCCGGCATTGTCGATGAACTAACGTTATACAAAGAAGGTTTTGATGTCATAGCAGAACTGACTATGCAGAGTAAAGAACTGAGTCATTCGCATGTACTGAAGCCAATGCTGAAAGCATACAAAAAAAAGAAGATGAAAGATTACGTGAAGGAGATACAACAGAAAAAATGAAGAAGTTTGAAATCCCTGATCAATACCGATCCGGAATCATAGGCGCAATGAAATTGAAGCGTCGTATGAGTGATCCTCGTAAGCAGGATTTTTCGCCAAGCATTCTCGATTTCGGTAATCTGAAGATCATTCTTCCGCGTCACTTCGGATTTTGTTATGGTGTAGAGAATGCCATCGAAACTTCCTATCGCGCTATTCGCGAAAATCCCGGCAAACGACTTTTTCTGCTGAGTGAAATGATTCACAATCCTGTGGTAAACGAAGACTTGCAAGCCAACGGCATTCGATTTATCATGGACACCAACGGAAGCCAGATACTTCCCTGGGATGAAATCAATGCAGACGACATTGTGATTATTCCCGCATTTGGCACCACTGTGGAAATAGAAAATCTCCTTGCGGAAAAAGGTGTCGAAATTCAGAAATACAACACGACTTGTCCGTTTGTGGAAAAGGTGTGGAAACGATCTTCTGAAATTGGCAAAAAAGGTTTTACGATCATCATTCACGGAAAACACAAACACGAAGAGACGCGTGCTACTTTCTCTCATAGTTATCAGGATGCCCCATCCATCATCATCAGGGATATGAAAGAGGCGGAAAAACTGGCATCATTTGTTGATGGAAAACATTCTGAAGAGTTATTTCTTGCATCATTCGGTGATCGCATTTCTAAAAATTTCGACTACAAAAAGGATTTGCAAAAACTTGGAGTCGTAAATCAGACAACGATGCTTGCCACTGAAACGCAAGCTATCGCCGACTTTTTTAAATCAATTATGATGAAAAAGCACGACGAGGACTACCGTGATTTTTTCGCTGACACACGAGATACTTTGTGTTATGCAACCAACGACAATCAAGAGTCGACACTCAATGTACTGAACAGTGGCGCCGACCTGGCTCTTGTGATTGGCGGTTACAACAGTTCAAATACTTCTCAGATTGCTGGTATTCTAGAACAAAAAATGCCGACATATTTTATCCAGGATGAAAAGGAAATTATTTCCGAAAGTTTGATTAATCATTTCGATTATCCTTCGCATCAGCTTCGCACAAAAGAAAACTGGCTGCCGGAAGTCGAGCATCGGGCCATCGTATTGACCAGTGGCGCCTCATGTCCGGATACCATACTGGAAAATGTTCTGCGCAGAATACTCGAGATTATTCCGCCTGATAAAGACGTTGAAGAAGTCCTTCTTCAATTTGATCAGGATTCAAAAAGTCAACAGCCGTAGTTTTGTGCAAAATAGGAAGTTAGCAGAATGGCCGATATCATACGTCTTTTACCCGAAGCAGTTGCAAATCAAATCGCAGCAGGTGAGGTCGTACAACGTCCGGCATCTGTGATCAAGGAATTAGTTGAGAACGGCATTGACGCAGGTGCAACGGTGATTCGACTCATTGTAAAAGACGCCGGTAAAACACTAATACAAGTGATTGACAACGGTCGCGGCATGAGCGAAACAGATGCCCGCATGAGTTTCGAGCGACATGCCACTTCCAAAATTCAAAAATCAGACGACTTATATCACATCGTGAGCAAAGGCTTCCGTGGTGAAGCGCTGGCGAGTATTGCAGCAGTTGCTCAGGTGGAATTAAAAACACGTCAACAAGGATCACAACTTGGAACTTTGATTGATATTGAAGGATCAAAAATCAAAAGGCAAGAAGTCACACAATGTTCAGAAGGCACTTCCTTCAGTGTAAAAAACTTGTTTTATAACGTGCCAGCGAGAAGGTATTTTCTGAAAAGTGATGCGATCGAACTGCGTCACATGATCGAAGAATTTCATCGCGTTGTGCTCACACATCCTGAAATCGAATTTTCATTTACGCATAATGGTGCGGAAGTTTTTGAGCTGCCCGCAGTGCCATTGCGTCAAAGAATCGTTCACGTTTTTGGCAATCGCTACAACGAAAAACTGGTGCCGGTAGAAGAATCCACCGACATCGTTTCTGTTACTGGCTTCGTCGGCAAACCGGATTCAGCGAAAAAAACGCGTGGCGAACAATACTTCTTCGTGAATCATCGCTTCATTCGAAATTCTTATTTGCATCACGCGGTGATGAGTGCGTTCGAACAACTATTACCAGCAGGAAACTTCCCGTTGTATTTGTTGTATCTCACCATCGATCCTGCACAGATTGATATCAATATTCATCCAACAAAAACGGAAATCAAATTTCAGGATGAACGTGCGATCTATGCCATTATTCATGCTGCAGTACGCCGCGCTCTGGGAAGATTTAATATTTCGCCGAGTTTGGATTTCGAACAGGAAACTTCCATTCAAATTTCTCCGCCAAAGAGCGGACAAGAAATTCCGCAGCCTTCCATTCAGGTGAATCACGGGTTCAATCCATTTGAAAACATTCCCGACAGATCAGAAAAAAATTCTGCACTCAAAGGCTGGTTCGATCGTAAAGAAAAACAAACCGAAGGTTGGGAAGAACTCTACAAAATTTCGAATGAAACGATAGGTGATCGTCATTCGGGTGAACGAGAAACACCTGTTGTTGAATCGGAGCAGCTTGTCACAGATTTCGATCTGACAGACGAGACACCTGTTTTTCAATTGCATCGAAAATACATTGTAATGATCACCCCAAAAGGGTTGATGCTGATCGATCAACAACGCGCGCATCAGCGCTTACTTTTTGAACGATACCATCATCAATTACAAACAGGGCAAGGTCATTCGCAACAACTTCTATTTCCAATCAATATACAGTTGAGCAAATCGGATGTGATGATGATCGGTGCAGAGATGGCTGAGTTATCCGCACTTGGTTTTGATTTGATTCAGATCGATGAAGAATCGTTTGAAATACTGGGCGTGCCAGCCGATGCAGGAGCGCGCGACGGACAAAAACTTCTTGAAGATTTTATCGAACAATTAAAAAATGAGCGTGGCAATTTGCAATATACTCCACGCGAAAAACTTGCGTGGGCATTGTCGCAATCATCTTCCATTCGCTACGGACAGATGCTTACTGAGCCGGAAATGAGTGGACTCATTCAACAACTGTTTCAATGTGCCATGCCCTATTCTGCTAAGGACAATAAAGCAACCATCATTCGTATTACAACTACACAACTCGAACAACAATTCAGATAAGATATGTTTCAGAATATTCCGGCTGTTACTAAAAATTTGTTGATCATCAACGTCATTCTATTTCTAGCCTGCCAGGCATTTCCTGCCTTGGATTTACCACTCACTGGTTACTATTTTCAAAGTGAAAACTTCAAAATCTGGCAAGTGATTTCACACATGTTTATGCATGGTGGAGTTACACATCTTTTCATGAACATGTTTGCATTGTACATGTTTGGATCTGTGCTCGAAAAATATTGGGGGGCAGCAAAATTTCTCAACTACTACATTCTTTGCGGATTAGGTGCATTCGGACTTCATCAATTCATCACTTATCTTGAAGTTCAAAAACTTATCTCCGCTTTGCCTACAAATCTTGCGGCCGAGGTTTTTAATAATGGATACGATGCGTTGTTGCAGGGTAAAAATTATTCAAATACGGATGCTGCCAATCTCAATCTCCTATTGAATGTAGGCCTTGTTGGCGCATCCGGATGTGTCTTTGGTTTGCTCCTGGCCTTTGGCATGATGTTCCCGAACACGGAACTGATGATGATGTTCTTGCCTATTCCAATCAAAGCAAAATGGTTTGTTCTCGGCTATGGTGTCATCGAATTTTTGCAGGCTTTTGCAAACCGTGAAGGTGATAATGTCGCGCACTTTGCTCACCTCGGCGGTATGTTGTTCGGTTATATCATCCTAAAAATCTGGCAAACCCGAGGTAAACTTTATTCCTGAAAATTGTGAGTATTGTTGAAGAATTGAAGAAGAGATTTCAGTCGAACGACACACTCGTGCGATTGATGCTAATTAACCTGTTGATCTTTCTAATGATCAGCATCTTTTTGTTGTTGAAATTTTTATCGAATCCTATAGGTGATGGATTCATCCAACAAATCCCTAAAGATTTATGGATGTCTGCCAGCTCCGATGTGTCAGTCATGATCAGAAGGCCGTGGAGTCTAATCACTCACATGTTTGCGCATATTCAGTTCGGGCACTTCCTCTTCAATATGGTAGCACTTTACACTATGGGCCAAGTGTTCGTATCCGTGCAAGGCTTCAAAAAACTGACTGCCGTTTATATCATGGGTGGACTGGCAGGTTATTTTTTATTTGCTTTATCATTCAATTTCTTGGATGTTTTCAAAGTAAAATATGGCAGCTACGTTCTTGGTGCCTCTGCAGCGGTGATGGCAATCACGGTAGCCGCAGCTACACTACGTCCAAAACAAATTCTATATCTCTTCGGAGCAGTGAAACTTGAGCTGATGTGGTTGGCTGCTATTCTCGTTTTGCTTGATCTGGCCAGTGTGCCATCTGGGGTTAACAGCGGCGGACATATCGGACATATTGGTGGTGCCGCTTTTGGATATATTTATGCACGTCAAATTCAAAAAGGCAAAGACTTGGGAAGATGGCTTAATAATTTCCTGGATAAAATCAAATCACTTTTCGCGACACGTAAAATGAAAGTCGCTTCAAACAATGCTCGTCCAAAATCAGACGAGGTTTTTAATCTGGAGAAAAAAGCACGGCAAAAGAAGATCGATGCCATCCTTGACAAAATTGGGAAATCCGGATATGATAGTTTGTCGAAAGATGAAAAGGATTTTTTGTTCCGGAATTCTCAGACGTGAGAATAGGATGATAGGATAATAGGATTAGAGGATTGGAGGATTTAGTAGGCCTCAAATTTGAACGGGACTTAAAGAAGGATCGTGTTGTTTTCTCTTGCCACTATCCTCTTTCTCGCTTTCACGCCTTGGCCCTCGGTCTATCATAAAAATATTCAATGGTCAATGTTGAAACTTAACAGGCAACTCTGTGGAGTAGCTAATTAGCATACCTGCATTCATCGCTAAATTTGTCTTTATGAGTGAGGAACTAAAACCTGAAAAAAGATCAAGGACGAATTGGTTCGTCATGATTTTCAATTGGGGTGCGATTGCCGCGCTTCTTCTCTCCTACCTCTCTGCACATATCGCTCCTTCTTCCATTGGTTACCTTGCACTTGCCGGACTAGCATATCCATTTATTCTACTGCTCAATGTTTTTTTTCTGATCTATTGGTTCTTAAAAAAAAGAAAAAATGTTCGATACACACTGATTGCCATTCTCATAGGATTTACACATCTTACCGACTTTTTCCAGATCTCTTTTCCTGATAAAGACGACTCTACTAACCCAATCAAAGTTCTAACATACAACGTTCGGCTGTTTGATCTCTATAACAGCAAAAATCCGAAAGTGACCCGCAATAAAATTTTTGATTTATTGAAGAGAGAAAAGGCGGATGTGATTTGTTTCCAGGAATTTTATCAGAATGACAAGGAAGGTTATTTCGAAACAAAGGACACCTTACTTCGATTTCTTCCAAACAAACACTTTCATGAACGATATACGCATGCGCTCGCGGGCCAACAATATTTTGGAGTGGCTATGTTTTCTAAATATCCTATGTTGAAGAAAGGATACGTTCCATTTGCGAACGATCCGAATAATTTTTGCATTTATGCCGATCTCAAAATCGGGAATGACACTGTTCGTGTATACAACGCACATCTTCAATCCATCCGTTTCAAACCGGAAGACTACGCGCTTGTGGATGGTAATAAAAACAATGAAGAAATTGAACAAGGTAGTAAACGTATTGCCGGCAGATTGAAACAAGCTTTTGTCAAGCGCGAAGCTCAAGTGAACAGAATCGTCGAAAGCGTAAAGTCATGTCCGTATGAAGTCATTCTGTGTGGCGACTTCAACGACGCCCCAGTTTCTTACGCTTATGAAACCCTCACAGATGAACTTGAAGATTCATTTATTGAGGCTGGGAATGGAATCGGCAATACGTACATCGGTGTCTTTCCTTCTTTCCGGATTGATTATATCATGCACAGCAAAGGACTCATCAGCACAAACTATGAAACCATCAGTGAAAAACTGAGTGATCATCATGCCGTCAGCAGCATCATAGGAAAAAAGAAAAAATCGGACTAGACTTTGGCTGATCTTTCATAGACAGTCGTAGTCAAGAGCAACATCAACATTCCATATGCAATATCATCGAGCGGCATACTAAAAATCCGTATCCCAAGATTGTGATCATTGTTATACCACACCACTGATTGAACAATATCGTGCGGATCAAGATTCAGTATTGGATACTTCCAGAACTCCACACCGGTCAGAATTCCATTTGAAATAATAAAGAGAGGAAATACCAAGATAAACGTCAGCATGAACCAACCTAGGTATTTAGATTTCCAAACAAAAACATGTAATAGTAGAAAAAGTCCGGATAGAAGATGCGCAGTGAATGTGTACCAACTTCCGAAATGCGTTGCCGCGATTACCAAAAAAAGTATTGCCACTGCGAAAGAGAAGAAGCGAAAAAATTTCGCCAAAGGTTCTGTCGAGAAAAAATACTTCATGCAGTGATACGTGAAAATGCACGCATATGGAATACAAATAAAAAAAAGCCACTCCTCCATCGGTAGTCCTGCAATCCGAGGTCCCAGAATAAATTCATCATGAAATCCCCAAAAGCCTTTGTACGTAAAAAAAATATCCCAAGGAATGAATAACAACATCATAACCAGAACTCCGATCGCAATGGATTTTAGTTTTCGATCAAATCGCAAAGCAGGATGAAAACTGAATACCAATGGCACAAGCAGACATCCGAGATCTACGACGAGGTATAGAAAATGAGATTTACTCATGAGTCGGTATCGACATATTTCGATAGCAAAAGATCGAAGTGTTATTGTTGTAGTCGAATTTTGTGTTTGTAGTCCTGCGCTTCCCGAAAGTATCGAAGAGGAACAAACAACATCCCAAAACACTCACCTTCTTCTTTGCCCAGATGTTTGTGATGAACCTTATGAGCTTTTCGCAACGCCCGGAAATAGACATTATTCGTGCGGGTGAACCAACTGAATCTTTGATGAATCAAAACATCATGGACCAGAAAATAAGCAAAGCCATAAAACATGATGCCCAGACCTATGAAAAATTTCCAATCAAAAAAATTCATCGCACCTGTCAGCATGAGTAAAAAACTTGGTATCGCGAAAATCAAAAAGAAAGCATCATTCTTTTCAAAAAAGCTTTTGTGGGGATTGTGATGATCTTCATGGAAGTACCACATCAAACCGTGCATGACGTATTTGTGTGTGCACCAAGTAACACCTTCCATGACAATAAATGTCGATAATGTGATGAGGAAATACATCATTTTACAAGTTCTCCTTTTTTATTGAATTCTTCCATGATTGTCGGCCATGCTATAAGAAACCACGCCGTGTACAATTCGGGAAATTCTTTCAATGAAATCATAATCGAATCGACATTCATCCATTTCCAATCGCTCACTTCCTCCGGATCAGGTTTTGGATCTTCATCACAACGACCAATAAAAACATGATCGAATTCATGTTCTATGAGCATATTCCCAACATCAGCTCGATAAACAAAATCGAAACTTTTTTTCAGCTCGCACGTGAGTCCCATTTCCTCCATAAGTCTTCTTTTCGCCGCATCTAACGTCTCTTCACCTGGTATCGGATGAGAACAACATGTGTTGGTCCACAATCCACCGCTGTGATATTTTTCCGTTGCACGGCGATGCAATAAAAGTTCTGAATTGCTATTAAACACAAAAACAGAGAATGCACGGTGTAAAATTCCTTCCCGGTGAACGCGCATTTTTTCCATTGAGCCAATGGCATTGTCATTTTCATCCACCAATATTACTTCTGCTACCATTTGACCAAAATAGTATTTATGCGTTGCAATTCACTATCGTTGAGGTCACCATATTCGTTGAGCCACAATAACGCCCGTTTCCAGAATCTGACAGAAATTTCTCCGGCATCCTTTTCTAGTGCATAAAGAATGACTTCAATATCCGATTGTTTTTCTGAACTATAACCTACAAAAAAGGGCACCTGCGATTGCACACTGAATCGAAGGAAACGAATCTCCGGATTGTACCAATCTTGTTTCACTGCCTGTTCTATTATCTCTTTTCCTTCAGCGAAATAACTGAATTTATCTGCAACATTCCCAGCCACTTCCGCACGCATGGCTGTTGAGACTCCATGATACGCAACAACAACTGCATTGTCGTGATTTACCTTTGATGTTGACTGATAAAATGACTTAATACCCTCGTCGCTTGTTGCCGCAAAAAAAGAATCACGTATTGGATCGAGTTGTGTGATACCAGGCACTCCCAAAAAAAGGAATAACAAAAGAGTCACGATGATTTTCATATCAAATTCAGGTTATTGCGGATATAACAACTCATCACCAGTGCAATTTTTTTCTGATTCGGAATGCGTATTCTCTCTTCCATGATTCGATGACTCGGAAGTGCGCGGATCTTTACGAATAAACTTTTGTAGTACACAAATGCAACAAGGACACCAAGACGAGCTTCTTTCGGCAACAACAGAATACCCTGATAAGCGTGATGAAAATCTTTCTCAATTTCTTCTTCGATACGAAGTTTATCGGACTCTGAAAAATTTCGGAAGTCCATATCGGGAAAATAAGTTCTACCCAGACCTTCAAAGTCAGCTTTCATGTCACGCAGAAAATTAATTTTCTGAAATGCAGAACCAAGACTCATAGCGAATGGCCTGAGCTTAAAATAAAGTTCATCATTCTTCTGAGTAAATACTTTCAGGCACATCAGACCGACAACTTCTGCAGAACCCAAAATATACTCCTCAAAGGCTGATCGATCATACTTCCTATCATCCAAATCCATTTCCATACTTTTCAAAAAAGTATCAATCAACTCATAAGGTATTTCATACTCGCGGCATGTCATCTGGAAACTATTGAGGATCGGATTCAATGAAATGCCTTCCTCCAAAGCGAGTTCTGTTTCTTTACGAAAACGCGCCAACAGCTCACCGCGGTTGTGCTCATGAAATGTGTCTACGATTTCATCTGCGAACCTCACAAATCCATAAATGGCGTAGATCGGATTGCGTATGCGTTTATGAAGCAAGCGAATGCCCGCACTAAAACTTGTGCTGTATGACGTGGCTGCTAATTTGCTGCAACGATAGGATACACTATTGAATAATTCTCTCTGATCGTGAACCATGATTCAACTTCTGTTTGCTGTTTAAATATTTTTCGGCCTCTATTGCTGCAATTTGACCGCTGATGATTGCTGGCGGAACTCCGGGACCAGGCACGGTGAGCTGGCCAGCATAAAAAAGATTGTCCACTTTTTTACTCTTCATTTTCGGTTTCAAGATTGCGGTTTGCATCAGCGTGTTTGACAATCCATAGGCGTTGCCACGAAACGAATTGTAATCACTGCTGAATTCCTCGTGAGCATACGATTTAACGTATGCAATGTTTTGTGATATATGTTCTCCTGTTCGCTGATATATGCGATGAAGACATTGATCCAGGTATTTTTTTCTTTCATCTTCGGTGCTGGTTAGACCGGTTGCAACCGGAATAAGTATGAAAATATTTTCGCAACCATCGGGTGCCACTGTTTCATCCGACTTCGAAGCACAACATACATAAAAAAGAGGATCACTCGGCCAGGAGCCGGAATCATAAATAGTTTCTGCATGCGTTTCGAAACTTTCATCAAAAAACAGGTTATGATGCTGAAGGCCTTCCACCTTTTTATTTATTCCAAGATAAAAAATCAAAGCAGAAGGTGAAAGTGTTCTACTTGCCCAATATTCGTCGGAATAGCTGCGCTGATCTGCTTGAAGCAATTTCGTTTCAACGTGGTGATAATCGGCCGCCGCAACTACCACATCTGCCGATATTCTTTCACCATTCACTATTACATCCACAACTTCTTTTCCTTCGACAGTAATTTTCTCAACTTCTGACGAAGTGTATATCTGCACGCCTAAATCCTTCGCAAGCTTTGTCATCGCATTTGAAATCTGAATCATTCCTCCAACAGGATACCACGTTCCCAAAACGATGTCGGCATAATTCATCATGCTGTACATCGCAGGAGTTTTTTGAGGTTTTGCTCCGAGAAATAAAACAGGGAATTCTAAAAGCTGTAAAATTTTTGGATCGGTGAAAAACTTTCTAGCGTGGGCACTGAATGATGAAAACAACTGCAATCGGAAAGACTCTTTGATCAGGTCTCGCTTAAAAAATTCTGATATTCGAAGGGATGGCTTCCATACAAACTCCGACATGCTGGTGACATATTTCACCTTTGCTTCAGCGATAAATTGATCTAACGAAGGACCACATCCCGGCTGAAGTGTTTCCAGCAAATTTTTGAAAGCCTCATAATCTGCCGGCACATCCAGAAATGAATCATCCGAGAAAAAGACACGGTAAGAAGGATCGAGCCTTTTTAGTTGATAGTAGTCTGAAACTTTCTTGCCGAATTTCGAAAAAAAGTCTTCAAATACATCTGGCATCCAATACCAAGATGGTCCCATGTCGAAAGTATAGCCACTGTCCTTGAAGGATCTGCCGCGTCCGCCTGTGGTATCGTTTTTTTCAAGCAATACTACCTCATGGCCTGCCTTCGCAAGACTGCATGCCGCAGACAAACCTGCGTATCCTCCACCTATCACGATTACTTTTTTTCTCATGCCGAATACTTCTCTTAAAGCTAAACAAATACTGAGGCGGAAAGTTCAGCATAAGATGGATGGTTTAGAGGTGAGAGGTGAGAGGAGAGAGGTGAGAGGTGAGATTTGAGAAGTGAGAAGTGAGAAGTGAGAGGCTTGTCCGAATTGGCTTTTATCCTCCTTAGCTATTAGCCACCGTGGCTGATGACTACCTGACTCTGATTTTCTGACCGAGTTGCAATCGGCTGCTCTTTTTCACCTTGTTCAATTTGCACAAGGCAGTGATAGTCGTACCATTTTTTCGAGCAATGGCAGAAAGTGTATCGCCTTTGCGAACGGTGTGGTATTTTTTCTGAGCGCTTTTGGAGCCTTTTCGTGCCTCGATCACTTTGGGATCAATAGAAGCGTAGTCGAAATGCTTTTTGTCCAGAACAAATTCCCAATCACGCAAAGACTTTTTGGAAGGATCCACGACCAGATTCGGATCAATGGCTTCACCCATATAACGAATCTCGAAGTGAAGGTGAGACCCGGTTGATCTTCCTGTGTTGCCTCCGAGGCCGATCAAATCACCAGCTTCTACGTGGTCGCCAGGTTTTACATTTCGTTGTGAAAGGTGAGCGTACAATGTTTCCAGGCCGTTGTTGTGTCGCACTACAATGACGTTTCCATAAGATGCGTGATATTGTGAGATGCGCACCATGCCTTCGAATGCTGCCTTTACGTTATCACCGGTTTCGAGGTCGATGTCAAGTCCGAAGTGCATTCTGCCCCATCGAGGACCAAAGGGCGATGTAATTTCACCAGTCGTTGGATACTCAAAATCACAATCTGTGCGGCAAAGCATAAACGTCTGTCCTTCACCGACATGGTCAAGGGCATTTCTTTCTGCGAAGAGGTTTTTGGTATCCCATCCGCAATAAAGATCGTAAGCTGGGATATGGAACAAAGAATCACTGACCGTTTCCAGAAATAGCGATGACGCTACGTCTGTATATAATGGTGATTCCAACTCCTCATCTACGGTAGCGCCACCGATATGTGGTTCTGACATATCCCAGGAGGCTGTGTCAGAAAAAAGTTCAATAGCTGAGTCAACCTGCGCTTGTAAAAAAGCGGAACAGAGTACCAGAGGTACTGAGAGATATTTCCATAGCAGGGTTTTCAATGAGCGGCAAATGTAATAATTCATGAACAGGGTGGGGTCTATTACTGTTTCAAAACTTGTCAATGAAACGTTAATGAAAAGTATTGGTTCGGGTACATTCGACGAAGAGTTTTTCAGGCTAGATAAGGGCGGCAGTTTGCCCGACAAACTAAAAATGTGAGAAGCCGGGAGGAAGAAGTGAGATGTGAGAAGCGAGAAGTGAGATGCAGAGATTTTCTCACTTCTCGCTTCT